>JANOJB010000008.1:0-55726 GCA_031407985.1 Pseudomonadota bacterium
CAAGTTCAGCCCCGTCTCCAACACCGCAGCTTCCCTCGACGTCCCAGGCTGGTCCGCCACCGAGAACCTCCCCATCCTCCAGTACACCTACGGCGGCGGCAACAACCAACAGTGGAACATCGTCCCCGCCAACTAACCCCCACACTCACAGCAAACCAAAAGCGCGGTCCGACAATTGTCGGTCCGCGCTTTTCTCTTTTCAGCCGCCTGCAACGTTTGTTCGGACAAGCAATCATGTCACCTCCCCGCGCCCGACGTTTTTACAATGCAGTCGCCTTGCTCAGACAATTCCTTCAACCGTTTTGCATTGTTGTCGCCCTTTTCGCCCTTGGTACCCCTGGATGTCGTTCCGGGGATGGTAGCTGTGCGCGGGGCAGCACCTGCGAATGCAGCAGCGGCACCGACTGTTACCAGGGATGCGCCGACGGAGACGGCTGCGATCTTTACTGTCACAACATGGTCCACTGCGGCGGCGTGTGCGGCAATGATTGCTCCCTGCGATGCCACGACGTCAACGACTGCTCGTCTTCGTGCGGCGACAACTGCACCATCGACTGCCACAATACGGTTTCGTGCGGCGCTTTTTGCGGCGCCAACTGCCAGTACACCTGCCAAAGCGTTGGTCGTTGTGGCGTCCGCGCCGGCCCAGGAAGCAACATCACCTGCAACAGCGTTACGACGTGTGTCGTCGACTGCCTTGGCTCTTGCCGCGTCTCCTGCAACGGTGTCACCGACTGCAACGTGACCTGCCCCAACGGGGCTTCCCCCATCTCGTGCCCCAGTGGACTTGTGGCGTGTGGTCCTTGTTAGGCGAAGGAAAGCTGGCCCCGATGATGTCCGCAATGTTCTCCCGCGTCGTCCCCAGGCGCCGCTTTGTCGCTGTGTTCCGCGCGGCACTGGCCATCGACCTGTTCCTGCTTCTGGTTCTTTCCGGTTCGGGCGCCCAGGCAGGTGAACCGTGGGTCATCCACGACGCGCGCACGCCCATCGGCTACGACTACGAACTGGAGCCTCACCTCGTACTCGGTACGAATCCCCCTGGGCCGGGGGTCGGTTCGGGGGTCGGCATCGGTGTCCGCGGCAGCGTGGTCGTCGACCCCGCGGGATTCATCCGCGACGTGAACGATTCCTTGGCGGTCGGCGTCGGGCTGGACGTTGGCCACTACACCGGATCATGGTCCATCGAGGGCTATCGCGATCAGTGCCTACGCTTCGAACCTGGCCCAGCCGGTACGTCCATTTGCACCCAGGTGAGCTCGAACGGCGGTACCTACAATTACGTCTACGTACCGGTCGTCATGCAGTGGAATTTTTGGCTGACCCAGAAATGGTCAGCCTTCAGCGAGCCGGGCGTGAATCTCTACTACCTCGGCAATCACGGCCTCAGCCTAAGTCCTGCTCTTTGCCTGGGCGGCCGTTTTCGGCTCACCGATCGCATAACTCTGACGGCCCGCATTGGCTATCCAACCGTGTCCTTCGGCGTTTCATTCATGATGTAGCCGTGGTTGCACGCGCTTGCTCCGCGACTCGCTGGCGATTCGCTTGGGCGCCGAAAGAACGTGAGTGGTGTGGTGGATTGGCCGTGACCGGCCGAAACCTCCCGTCGGGATTTATGCCGTGAAGCAGGCCGAATGTTTCCAATAGTTCGCATTCCCGTTCGTTCACCCGGCGACGTTTACAGGATGCGCTGATCGGTACGTGATCCCCAAGCCCGCTGGAGCTTTCTGCTGTCTCGATTGGTTTCCGGTTTTTGCGGAGCCAGTCGTCGTTCACGGTCCCTGGTATTTAGGAGATGGTCTTCCATGTTGACGAATCCCCGTCTGTTTCGCGCATCGAAAGGCATCGAGAGGCGTATGTTTCTGACCGCCCTCGCCACCGGCCTGGCAATCCCGGCGGCGGCGCGGTTGGCGCGGATCGCCACCGCCGCCACGACCGCCGCACCGAAGCGCTTCTTTGTCTTCTATGTCCCGCACGGTGTGCCGCCCGAGCACTACAGTCCCCGGGTTTCCGCCAGCGACCGAACTGACTTCGCGCTGGATCAGACCAACGTCAGCATCCTGGGACCGCTGCAGGCCTACAGGGAGTACGTCAACGTCTATGAAGGCTTCCAGTACCCTGGCGGCGCGTCGACGCACACAGGACTCGTAAATTGCCTGTCGGGATCGACGGAGGTCGACTACATCGACGCCGCCAGCAGGACCACTCTCGAACACGTGATCGCGAAGGCGATTGGCGTCAAACCTCTCATTCTGGGCGCTTGCTCGCACCAACCTTTTGGCCTGGACGCCAACGGCATGCTGTTTTGGGACGGCACTCCCATTGACCCCCAGAAAAGCCCGGTAAGGGCAGCCGACGCGCTTTTCGGCAACATCGGAGGCGGGACCCAGCCGGTCAACCCCGACGTTCAGATTCGTCGGGATTTGTTGACACTCACGGCGACTGAGATTCAAGAGCTGCAGAAAACACTGACTGCCCTGACCCGAGAGAACACCAAGCTACAGAACCACCTGTCGGCGATTCAGTCGCTGCAGGCCGGGTCGGATTCGAGCTCCGGCCAGGCAAGCTGTTCCACAAAACCATCGCTGCCGACCGTCGAAATGGTGCGGGCAGCCAGCGCGGGTCAGGTCATCAATGTGAACGGCGGCAACGACTACTTTTATGAAGAGAAAAATTTTCCGCTGATACTCCAGGCGCAGATGGAGGTGGTGACGCAGGCTATTGTTTGCAACGCCGCCCAGGTCATTGGACTGATGCCGATGTACGCCACCTGTGACTTCGACTTCGGATTCATGGGCGTTCCGGGCTCCCATCACAATGCCCTCTCACATATGGGACCTCAAGCAGCGCCGGGGGCGCAATACAATTCGCCGATCACCATCGACAACTACCTGGCCGCCACGCGGGTGCCGTTCGCGAAGGCCCAGTTGTGGTTCACCCAGCAACTGGTGAAAAACATCGTCAGTGTTCTGGCCGTCACCGACGATCCCGCAGCGCCGGGCACCAAGGTGCTCGACAACACACTCATCTACATGATGAGTGAGATCGGTGATGGACAGAATCACACACGGCTGAGCTTGATCCAGCACCCTCAGTTCCCGGCGCACCTACCGTTGGTCACCATCGGGAAGTGCGCGGGCGGTATCAAAAGCGGGCAGGTGGTGCAATTCCCGATCGGCGGCCCCGAAAGCGCCGCGAAGGTGAATCGACCCGCCGCCGACCTGTATCTATCGATGGCCCGCGCGATGGGGGCCAGCGCCGCAACGTTCCCAGGTACCACGGGCCCGGTGACGGAGGTGTTGCCGTGAACCGTTCACGCGTGGGACGCGGCACCGCAATCGTCGCCCTGGTCGGACTGTTCACCGTTGGAGCGTGTCGACCCATCGTCGGGATCACCGGTGGCAACACCGGCGGTGGGGGAGGTATTGGGAACAACGCGACCGGCGGATCCCCAGGATTCACCCTCGAGTGTGCCACCCCCAATCTTGGCAGCCCGGTCCTGCGCTTGCTGACGCGCGCCGAAATGGAAAGCACGCTGGCGGACATTTTTCCCGAAGCGAAGGGCCAATGGACGGGATCGCTGCCGGCGAACCAGGTGTCCGACTATGGGTTCGACAACGATGCCGCGGTCTCCGTCGGAAAACAGCTTGCCGACGCCCTGCTTGATACCGCACTGTCGGTTTCAACCGCGGTGACCGGAACGGCTCTTGCCACCTTGCTGCCGTGTTCCACCAGCAGCGCCGATCGTGCATGCGCCGAACAGTTCCTCAACAGATACGGGCGACGGTTGTTCAGACGTCCCGTGACTCAAGTCGAACACGATCGCTACCTGGCATTTTTCGATACGTCCAAGGGCAAGTCGGACTTCAAGACGGCGCTTAAGTGGATGACAGTTGGTCTCATTCAGTCCCCGAACGCCATCTATCGCCGCGAAATCGGAAGCGACAAGGGCGATGGAACGCGCCAGCTCGACCCGCACGAGATTGCGACGGCACTTTCGTTCACGTACTCGGGATCGACACCCAGCGAGGCGCTGCTGGCCAAGGCGGATAGCGGGAATCTTGGCGATTTGCCGGCGCAGGCGAAGGCAGCCTTGGGAACCCCAGCAGGCAAGCAGGCGTTCCAGCGCTTCTTCGACGGCTACCTCGGTTATACGGGGGTCTCGTCCGTGCAAAGACCCAACATCACGACATTCAACAGTGTCAGCGCGGACATGCTGCAGGAGACGCGTGCGTTCATCGACGATGTGGTCGTCCAGAAGGGCGGCGGCATGAAACAGCTTCTTACCGCATCTACGACCAATCCCTCGCGGGCGCTCGCCTCATACTACGGGTTTGCCGCGCCGGGCAGCGACTACGGGTCAGTGGCGCGTCCGCCTGGAAGCGGTCTTGGGATTCTTGCCCAAGGTGCGTTCCTCGCGACGCACGCATCACCTGATTCCTCCTCGCCCACAAGGCGTGGCTTGTTTCCGTATTTGCGTCTCCTCTGCGAGAAGAAGCTGCCGTTGCCGTCCAACGTGCCTCAGATTGCGGTGCCTCAGCCCGGGCAGAAGACCACGCGGCAGCGGTACGAGGACGTTCACGCAACAATGGGCAGCGCGTGCGCGGCCTGTCACCAGCGGTTCGATCCCATAGGTTTTGGTTTCGAGCATTTCGACGAAGGGGGCAGGTACCGCGCAATGGAGGGTGGCCTTGCCATCGACTCGTCGGGGAAGGTGTTGAAGGCCGACGCCTCGATTCTGTTCTCGTTCACAGGACAGGAGGCTCTCGTGATGGGCCTTGCCGATCAGCCCGTCATCCACCAATGCATGGCGGCCTATTTGGCGACCTACGCCTTCGGATTGGGCGAGTCATGCCTGGGTTCAAGCCGGGTGGCGGACCTGCAAGCCGGAACCATCGGAATCGCGGAGGCATTTGTCCAACTTGCCGCCGAGCCGCATTTCACGAAACGCAACGCTCGCTAGACCATCCCTCCCGACCTATTGCGATCTGAACGCGAACGAAACCCGCCACCGGCAGCGGTTCGTTGTCAACGTTCGATCCCCCTGGGTGAGACCTTGACGCCCAAAGCCTGAAGGTGAGGTGTTCAAGGAAACCGTCCCCGAATTTTGAAACATTGGGCGTGTCACTGGGCATGAAGTTGGTTCCAGGTCTCGGTCGCCCTCATTGGCAATCATCGCAACGCATTCATGATGCCAAGAACGTTTCAATCCATCTGGGGCGTGGTCGGAGCAGTCTCGCGGCGTGCCGAAGGGTCGATGAGATACCGCACGTTCCTTGGATCCCTCGCAATCCTGCTGGGTTCGGACGCGTGGGCGGCAACCGGCGAAGCGGACCATGCCGACCCCGAGACACCATCCAACCAGACAACAAAAAACAACGACACTGACATTCAGGAAGACTCCGCTTTACCGGCGGCATCCACCACCAGCAAGGATGGTCAGGCGCTGGTACGCCCGCCCCTCTACGGGAAGCGTGGCGACTGGTTGATCGAGCCCTACGGTTACGCACGGTTGGATGCAATCGAAGACTCGACACAGTCCTTCGATGACGGCATCGGGGCGAACCTGATCGCACGCGTGGGCACCTACCGCGGTGATCACCGACGCACCATTTTTACCGCACGCGATTCACGCCTTGGCATCCACGTCGATGCTCCCACATTCCAGCGCATCAAGTCGTTCGCTCAGGTCGAATTCGATTTCTACGGTTTGGTGCCGAGCGATGCGAGAAAACACGACAGCATCGTGTTCGGCCCCGTGCGCATCCGTCACGCTTTTCTGAAGCTTGAGACACCCGTCGTCGACGTCATCGCCGGCCAGTACTTCGACGTGTTCGGCTGGGGTCGTCACTTCTATCCCGCCACGGCCGCCTATCTCGGCGTCCCCGGTCAGATCTATCACCGCAGTCCGCAGCTTCGAATCGAAAAGAAGATCCAGTTTGGGCAGTTCGAGGTGATGGTCGCCGTGGCTGCCGTACGACCAGGCCAGCGTGATTCAGGGGCTCCCGATGGACAGGCTGGTTTGAAGCTTGCCTACAGCGGCTGGTCGGGAGCGGCCATGCCGGGTTTCGGCCCCCCTGCCCTCAGTCCTCTTTCGATCGGCGTGTCCGGTGTCTACCGGACCTTCGAGGTGCCTGCTTTCCGCGCCGAACCGGGTTCCGAAGCGGTGAAGACCTACGGGTACGCCCTGGCTGCCTCCGCGCTGTTGCCCATCATTCCCATCAAAACCATAGGAGATCGAGGCAACGCCCTCACCGTCACGGGTGAAGTCAGCACCGGTACCGGCGTCGCTGACATGTACACGTTCATGGACGGCGGCTCGCGCTTTCCTCTTCTTCCAAACCCCAGCCTGGCCGCGCCGGCAATCCAGTACCAGGCCAATGTGGACCCCGGCCTCGTGACTTTTGATCGCAACTTCCAGCTCAAGACCATCAACTGGCACGCGGTGGTCGCGGGTCTTCAATACTATCTCCCGATCGCCCAAGGCCGCGTGTGGATTGCAGGCATCTACTCGCGTGTCTGGTCCGACAACATCAGGCAGCTCACGCCGGCTCCGAGTTGGGGTGGGATCTTCACCAAGATGGAGTACGCCGACGCGAACGTGGGCCTCCAAATCACCCCGGCTGTCGTGATCGTTTTCTCGGCACAAACGGTGACGCAAACTTTCGGCGACGTGTCCGCTCCAACTCCGGTTTTCGGCGCACTACCCGGCCAAGTGGTGGGATCACCCACGGTCCCCGGTACGGGCGGTGTGGCAGCACATGCGCGCAACAACCGCGGCCAGCTCACGATGGCGCTTTTCTTCTGATGACCTCGGAGGTTCAAGTCATGATCGGGAGCGCTTCCACACTCCAGCCTCTTTCGAGCGAAGGGCGATGCGCATCGTTCAAGGGGCGCGGCGGCACCAGCCTTGTCGCACTGTGCGAAATATTCGCTGTCCTGACGACCGGCTGCAACATGCTGATGCAGAACCCACACTGCCCGGCGCTCAACAGTTGCGGTGGAGAGATCCCGTTCGGCGACTGGGTGCTGAGCCCGGGTCATCCCTCGTGCTCGGAGGATTTGTACATCCCACCGATCGACACACGTCTAGTCGACGCCACACTGCCTCCCGCCCGGACGCCACCTCCAGAGCCAGCCCTGTTCGATTGGTGCATCCTGCTGGTTACAAGTGGTGGCACCAACATACAGGCAAGCCCACCGCGCTTTTTCTACGAAAGCGGCCCGATCGGCGTCGCCACGGTTCGTTACGAGACTGATGGTCACTTCTCCGCCGGGATCACGCGAACCGGCACCTACACCCTAGATTTCCCGGCCTACTGCATGCGCGCATTTGGCGCGGTGGACGGCAGGCTCGCGGATCCGGCGAACAATCCCAACGGTCCACCGGTGAACATCTGCAAACAGCTGGAAGTACCCCTGCGCGCATCGGGCCTCGGAGAAGGCTCGTACCCAAACACGACCTGCGAGCCCAACCCGGCTGACCCCGCGGGCTGCCTCTGCGCTTTCGATGTCATGGAAACGGGGAGTACATCGGGCTCGTATCAGAAGCTGGATGCCAACACTCTACTTCACCTTCCCAACACGAATTTCCCGGGGAAGGTCACGTTTTGCAACAGGGGCGACAGTATCGATCTCACAGGATCCGACGGCCAATACTTGTTCGATCAACCTGGGCTTCGCACCATGAATCTTGTTCGAGCTCCGAGACCAATGCCGTAAGCGCGTCGCTCACATCGGACAGGACTTGATCGACGTGATCCAGTCGCTGATCAGCTTGGCGCCGTCGACGTCGATGACCGAGGTGCCGATTTGGGGCATGCGGCTGGCATCTCCGGCGGGTGCGAGCATGCGGAGCCACATCATTGAGAGCATCGGGTTCCCAGGCGTCAGGTTGGTGGCTCCCGGGGGCCCGCCCTTGTCAGGCATTTGGTTGCAGACGTGCGTGGCCGCGAACGAGACGTTATGGCGCAGGTCCATGGTGTAGAAGGCACCGTCCGGCCGGTGGCAGAAGCTGCAGTTCGCGTGGATGTACGAACGGGCCTTGTCGTCCAGCGTCGCCGTGGCTGGTGGGTTTCCAGCCTGCCCTGGATACGGCGCGACCAGGGCCGCCTTGTAAGGTTTCGCAGGGGCGAATTCGAACAAGCCGAGCGCCTGGATTCTGTCGATCTGGTTCATGCCGCCGACGATGCGATTCAGCTGCGCGGTTTCCAGACCCAGAGTTGAGCCGCCCGAGGGATCGTGACACTTCACGCAGTCGGCACGGCTGGGATAGTTCCATTCCACGGTCCGATTTCCGGTATTGAAGGCGACCTTCACCCGGTCGTTCGGGACGATTGTGGCCTCTGTCTGGGTATCGTTCCAACGGTAGCCGTAACCAACCCAGGTGTTCTCGTCGAAGTGCACGAACAAGCGCGTCTCGACGAAGGTAGCGTTCTGGGTTGTGACGTCGTTCGGGTCGTTGTTAAAGAGGAAGTTCTTAACCAACACGGAGCCGACGGGGAATTCCCACTTGCCGTCGTCCACCGGAGGAAGGCACTGGCTGAAGTTGTTGGGATCGTGAACGCAGCACTCGTCGGGATTCTTGGCGCAGTCCTTGACGTGGATTTTTTTACCCGCGGGAATCACCATGCCGCGGGTTTTGAGCGCGCCATCGGACCAGAGGGGGCTGTTCACATCGTACGGGACGACTATCGCCGCCATCTGTTTCGGATTTGTGGGATCGACGCATCCGGTCTGGGTGAGCTTCTCGATGGGCTTGTCTTTGTCCGTCGGAGGCGAGCATGGAATCACCCCTGTCGTGCCGTCTGGCGACATGTCACCCGAGGCGTCGGAGCCGGGGGCACCGCCCCCATCCGCACCGCCGTCCGAGGGAACCCAGCCGCCTTGACCGGCGCCTCCGGCGTTGCCGTTCCGGCCCGCCGTTCCGGCACCGTTTGCGGGTGAAGCGCCGCCTCCGCAACTCGCCAGCGCGGCGAGAAAGGTCAGGGACAAGCCGAACAAGCCTCGTTGCCACTTCATCTGAGCCATCTCCTTGCGCAAAGGCCGAAGCGCGCCTGAATCCAGACCAGCGCGCCGGTCGAAAACAAATGAAGCAGATAAGTACTGTCTCCATCGTTATGAATCAACGTTCTCGGGCCGGCATAAGCCAATAAATCGAGATTGATCCGCGGTCAAACACGCGCGGGCGGTTTGTCGATCGCCGTTGAAACAACTGCCCCACGAAAGGGCATTCATCATGATCATGATGTTGAGACGTTTTGCTGCCGTATCTATCCTCCTCTCTCTGGCTCTGGCGTGTTCGAAGGGCGGCGCGGGAATCCAAGAGGACGCGGGCACCAGCGGATCTGGCGGAACAACGGGCAGCGGCGGAATCACGGGCAGCGGCGGAGCAACGGGCAGCGGCGGAACAACCGCTAGCGGCGGAACAACCGGCAGTGGGGGGGCTACGGGCAGCGGCGGGACCATCGGTTCTGGTACTGGCGGAGCGAGCGGAGGCACCACCGGCACCGGTGGCCGGGCTGGTGGAAACGCCGGTATGCCCGGAACAGGCGGCAATGGTGGCACCGGGGGCTCTGCATCGAGCGGAACGGGTGGAAGCCCACCGGTTGGCGACAGTCAATCTGTCCTGGAGCGAAACAAGCATCCGTCACGCGACGGTCACTTTGTCCAGCCCACCCTGACGCTGGCGAACGCGGCGCGCATGGCGATCGACACCGGATTCAACGCCAGCTACCAGGGCAGCATCTGGAACGTGCCTCTGTACATGGCGAACGGACCCAGCAACAAAGGAGCTTTCTTCGTGGCGACAATCGACAACAACGTCGAGGCCCACGACGAAACGACGGGCGCCCTGCTATGGAGCACCAGTGCGGGTCCGGCCTCGCGGGTCGTGCCGTGCGCCGGCGGCCCTTACTCGACGATTGGAATCTTCAGCACGCCAATTATCGATGCCGCTGCGCGAACGATCTTCGTCGTCAATGCCGTGGGACCAACGCAGATATCCGATTTTCTGGTACACGCGCTTTCCGTCGACACCGGGCAGGAGCGTGCCGGTTGGCCGGTCAGCGTCAAAGCCGTGATACCGAATTTCGCACCCGCCAAGCACAACCAACGTAGCGCCCTGTCGCTGGTGAACGGAATCCTCTATGTGCCGTTCGGGGGGCACTGGGGCGACTGCAATCCGTATCAGGGTCGTGTCCTAGCCATCGACATCAAGGATCCGACCAAGACCGGTAACTGGCAGACCAGCGGCGAGCGGGCGGCGATCTGGGCGCCAGGTGGAATGCCGTCCGACGGCAATGGCGTCTTCGCGGTGACAGGCGACAGTTCGCGAAATCCGCCCGCCCTCCATCAGCCGGAGGCAGCGACCACGGACAGCAACGCGATATTCCGCGTTACCGGGATGGCCATTGTCGACCGCTCCCCCGCAAACTACTACTACCCGGCGCGATGGGCTGCCATGGACGCCAACGACCTGGACTTCGGATCCAATAGCCCCGTCTATATCCAGGTGCCCGGCTCCCCGCACGTGGGGTACGTGGCCGCGCCGGCAAAGGACGGGCACCTTGCCTTCCTGAACAGCAAGAACCTGGGTGGAAAAGACGGGCACATCGCCGACATACTCTTCGCGACCAGCGGCATGTCTACGCTCACCGCAACGGCGTCATACACGACGGCGAAGGGTGTCTACGTGGTCTTGACCACACAGGGTGCCAACCGATGCCCGAGCGGCGGAGGAGGTGTAGCCGTAGTGGCCGTCTCGGTTCCGGTCGTCGCCGGCGTGATCAAACCAGTAGTGGCGTGGTGCGCGCCGCTGGCGGGCGAGAGGACGTCAGTCATTGCCACGACTACCGACGGTCAGGCAAACGCGATCGTCTGGTACATCAGCAACGGGAGACTGGTCGGCGTAGATGGCGATACCGGCGCGGTCGTTGCAGCCCCCACCGCGACCTGCGCGGGCGTCATGAGATGGACATCCCCCATTGCCACCAACGGCAGGATCATCGCTGGCGGCAGTGGGACGCTTTGTTCCTGGTCCGTGCACTAAGACCCAGGCCCTCACTGAGGAACAAACGAAGATGACCAGGCGTGACACCCGGACTTCCGTAGGGATACTGACAATTTCGTTCCTCATGACTGGATGTAGTGGGAGCCCCTCGGCTCCGGGAGGCGGTGGTGCGACCGGAAACGATGGCGCCGTCACTGAGACCGGCGGAAGGATCGGCACTGGCGGAACCGTCGCTCATACGGGCGGATCCAACGGCGGCGGCGGCGGCGGCACCGGCACCGGCACCGGCACCGGCGGCAGCGGCGGCGGCGGCGTGGGGAGCGGCGGAGTCACGGGGAGCGGCGGAGTCACGGGGAGCGGCGGCGGCGTGGGGAGCGGCGGAGTCACGGGGAGCGGCGGCGCGCGCACCGGTGGTGGAGGTGGCACTGGCAGCGTTCCAGGAAGCGGTGGCACCTCGGCCGGGACCGGCGGGACGCCCTTTGTCGTGCCCACCAACACCTGGCCCAGCGCCGCTTGCGTGTCGAAGGCCAACGATCTCATCGCCAGGATGACGACGCAGGAGAAGGCCGCGCAGATGGTCATGGCACTGGCGCCGATCGCAAGCGACGTCACCTCGCTGGCTCCGGGCGCCGTGTTCGTAGGCGGCAGCTCGTTGCCTCCGGGAGGTTTCTCTCCCGCGTCGTGGGCCCAGTGGACCGACGGATATGTCAACGCCGCCGCGACGTCCCGCCTGGCGATCCCCATTCTCTTTGGCGCCGACGTGGTCCACGGAAACAACAAAGCCACCGGCGCGGTCATCTTCCCCCACAACATCGGTCTCGGCTGCACCCGAGATGCGGCCTTGGTCGAGGAGATCGGACGCATCACGGCGCTCGAGTCGGCCGCGACTGGAATCACCTGGACTTTCGGGCCCATGGTCAGCGCCTCGTGGGACCATCGTTGGGGCAGAGAGTACGAGAGCTTCAGCGAGGATCCGACGCTCACCGGGCTCCTCGGCGGGGCGGTGACAATCGGCATGCAGGGACGAAGTGGTCTCGGCACGGGAGCGCCGGGAATCGTTGCCTGCGCCAAGCACTTCGCCGGCGACGGCCAGACCACGGCGGGTACCTCGACCAAACCCGGCGGCATCGTCGACCGGGGCGACGTCCGCATCACCGAGGCAGATTTCATAACCTACGGAGCGACGCCGTATCGGCTTGCCATCCAGGGCGGGCTCGGCTCGATCATGGTCAGCGACGCGCGCTGGAACGGGATCAGCCTCACGTCGCACACGCACGTCGTGACCGACATTCTCAAGGGCCAGCTCGGCTTCAAGGGTTTCGTGACCACGGACTGGAACGCTGCCACCGACAGCGGCGGCGGGATCGTCAAGACGATCAACGCTGGCGTCGACATGCTCATGCACCCAGCCGACTGGAAGGGCGCCATCACCACCATCGCTGGCGGTGTCGGCATCGACCGCATCAACGACGCGACCAAGCGGATCCTTACCGTGAAGTGCGAGGCAGGACTCTTCGGCTGGAAACGCAATCCCGAATGGTTGGCAACGGTCGGCGGGGCTGCCCATCGCACGCTTGGCCGGCGCGCCGTACGCGAATCTGTCGTCCTGCTCCAGAACACCGGCGCCACCCTGCCGCTCGCCAAGGGCAGCAAGGTCTACGTCGGCGGTTCGGGCGCCAACAACCTGACCAACCAATGCGGCGGCTGGACCATCACCTGGCAGGGCACGGGCGCAAGTACCCAGGGCACGACGATTCAGGCCGCGGTCGGCAAGGTCGCGACTGTCGTAACCGCCATGGCAGAGGCGGACGCCATCATCGTGGTGCTCAGCGAGAAGTCCTACGCCGAGTTCCAGGGCGACAGCGCGACCCTGAACACGCTGCCGGCCGCCGATTTCGACCTGCTGACACAGGCGAAGGCCACGGGGAAGAAGACCGTTGCCGTGATCCTCAGCGGGCGGCCGCCGCTTATCACCGACCATTTGACCAAGGCCGGTGCCTGGCTTGCCGCCTGGCTACCCGGCACCGAGGGCGACGGTGTGGCCGACGTGATCTTCGGCAGCTACGCACCCACCGGCAAGCTGGCGCACAGCTGGCCGCGCGGCGCGACCGACTTCAACGTCCATGCGGCCGGATACGCGGTACTCTTCGCGTTTGGCCATGGCCTGACCTACTGATGGCGGCCCAAAGGGCCGTCAGGACCCGGAGGCAAGTGGGTTTTCCTACCCGAAGCGTTTTCGCATCAGGAGGCCCGGGTTGAGGGTTTGTCGAGGACGAGGTCCGCGCCTGGACCCTCCCGTCCGCTATGGCCTGGTCCAGGTCGAGCGCAGGGTGGCACCGGTCGTCATGAAGTTCGCGGCGGTGATTCCGTTAGCTGGGTAGTTGATATTGCCTGCGAAGTTGTTGCCCGCGTAGCGCACGCAGAACGGACGATCGAAGACCTCGACCTTGTCGATGCGCTTGTCACCCGGGAAGGCGATGGCGAAGTAGACCGTATCCGGGCGCCAGGGGCCGCCGTAGGTGTTGACGTTGGCTGCCCATTCCCGCGGGTAGCTACTATGGAGATAGACGCCATGCTTTGTGGTTCCATCCTGGTAGGTCACTTTGACGGTGATATCCCTCGGCCAATAGAAGTAGTCGCCGAAGGAGCTCTTGCCGTTGATGGCAGCGGCGAGATCAGCGAACACCAGCGGATCCGTGGGGTCAACCACCCGGGTCAGGTTGCCCGTATAGCTGAGCGGCTCGTAGACGTAATTGGCCGCACCGCCAGCGGGATTGAAGGAACCATAGACCATGGCGACCGGCACGTCCCACTTCTCGGGAAACAGGATATTGAGGTGCTGTTCCCATGGATCGACTGTCGCGGTGGGTTGGTTTTCCCGAACGAGTGACCGCGTTCCGTCCGCATTGACGACCAAGTTTGGCCATCCAAGTTGCGGTTTTAGGTGGAAGGGAGCATTCGCTCCTCGGTAGGAAACTGTTCCAGAGTAGGCGGGGGCACCGGTCATGTATCGGAACATCGCCAGCGCCGAGAAGTCGCCGAATCCATCCCAGGGCCCAACCCCTGTCGAGCGCATCTCATCGCACGCGTTGCTTCGTTGCATGGCATCCGAACGCTCCTTGCCATAGTTGGAGTTCTTTGTGACCTGGCAGATCGGCGAAACAAACTCGTCGATACTCTGGTGGTAATTCCAGCTTTCGCCCCGTCCACCGCCGTCGTTCTGCTGGCCACCATAGGGGTATTGGTAGTCGTTTACGCCCGGGTTGGGCTTCGGGTACGCCTCCCCCCAGTGAGGGAGATCCAAGGCATGTCCCTGCTCGTGGAGCATAATGCCGTCAAATTGAGCAGACGCCTGCACCTTGCCGCTGCCCAAACCGCCGACATAGAGGTTCTCCGCATTGCCGTAGTAGTACGTAAACAGAGTCTCTCCAGTCGCTTTGTGAAGCGCTCCTGTCAGGAGGTTGACGGCGGAGAGAACGCTAAACGGCGCTACCTTGGAGGCCTCACAGGCGTTCGCCGTGTTGGCCGGGGTCTCGGTGCCCTCACAGGGCCGTTTAGATAGTAGAAGCGGAGCGGAGCCGGCCACGTCCGTCGACGAAGCCAATTTGGGTAAGGGCACTCGCACGGGGAAGTTCCCGAAACGAAAGACGCTCGCGGGAAAAGCCGATGCCATGTCGGCCAACCACGATACAGGCGCGGCTATATCCGGCTTGCCGTCGTTGTAGTTGAGGACATCCATTTTCAGCATGACGAGATTGAGCTCAGGGGCGGGGCCAACCTTCAGGTTCGTCGCAGAGAAAGAAGTGGTGGCACTTCCGGCGATGACCTTGATGGCAAGACCGGGAACCAACCAAGACGCTGGCATGGTGGCCGTATAGCGGTCGATCTTCTGGTGCTTCGTGAAGTCCACCGTGGCTGGCAGCGTCGCTGGGCCCTTCAGACACAGGCTGCCCAGCGTGACGGTTCCGGCCTGCGCGTCCACGCGGACCTCGGGCGCGGCGCCTTGCCCGGTCACCACGACCTCGACCAGCGCAGGACGCTTGGCTATCAAGAAGAAGAGGGGATGCGTTGGTTCCAGGACGTGCGTCTGCGCGAAGACGACGTGCTCGATCTTCGCCGTCGCGTTTCCGGCGGCAGTGCAGGCCACCGCGTCGTCACGATTGGGGAATGCGTAGGTGACGGCGTTGTATGAGGCGGGGAGCGGGCTCGTGTTCCAAGCCGGCCCGTCGGCTATGCCGCCATCAAATCGCGGGCCATCGCTGGCGGCCGGGCCGTCGCTGCCCGCGAGCACATCCGCGCCGGCATCGCGGCCCGTGCCCCCCGAACCAGACGTGCCGCTTGCGCCACCACCGGCGGTGTTTCCCCCGGCCGCGCTAGGTCCGCCACCAGTGGATGCTCCGCCGACAGCGGCAGCTCCGCCGGCCGAAGTGGTACCGCCCGCAGAAGTGGCCCCGCCCGTCGCGCTCTTTCCACCAGTCGCGCCCTGCCCAGCGTCGGTGGCAACAGATGATTGATTGTTCTCGCAGGACGAACCAAGGATGAGAGCCGTTCCGAAGCCCGCCAGGGCCAGGAATCTGTAGCGGTCGTTTGACATGAACTCCCTTTCCACTCGATAGCCGCCCGCCCCGATACCCCGCTGCCGGCAACCAAGACGAGGGTCGCGTGGGGATTCCTTCACGGGACCGATGCCCTGTCCGGGCAACCAATACGTGCTTCGTCAACCACCAGGTCGTCGATCCACGCGTCGCCACCAACTTGCTGGGTCTGGTAGTGCGCCCAGCCTACTTGCAGGGTCAAGAATGGATTCGGTGCGTTCCAGCTCGTCGGGGCGTTGAGTAACCCGTGGGTGGTTCCCGCCCCCGTCTTGTCGTAGTCGTCGATCCACACTTCCAAACGCCGAGCGGGGCCGTCGAACATCCACTCGTAGCAGAGCCACTTTCCAGGCTGCGGCCTCTGGGTGGTGACGTTCAAGGCCTGGTCGCCTGGATGATGATTGGCCATCGTGTGACCGAACATGCCGCCCCAACGATAGTTGCCAGTGCCGCTGGCCTCTGCTCCGCCTCTGCCATAAGCAGAAACGATGTCCCAGTGAACCGCGCCAGGAGGGACCTGGGCCAGGAAGATCATCATTCGCCCGTAGAATGCGTTGTTCGGCATCGGAAACGGTGCGTCGGTATCGATGAACGCACGTCCAGTCGTGCTCACGTGGAACTTGACCGACTTCGTCCCGCTCACTTTTCTGTCTGTCGTCGTCGCGATGGTGGCGTTGTAATTCGGGGCATAGGGGCGAAAAACGCCGTTCGGTACGGTGCCCACCGAATATTTCTCGAAGTCTTCACAAAATTTCCAATTGGGGTTGTTGCAGGCGGCGGGAACGGAGCCACCCACGCCTCCGGTTCCCCCGCGCGCTCCAGCCTGACCTGCGTTCCCCCCGGCAGCTGCCGTACCGCCCATGCCGAGGCCGCCGGTTCCAGCACCGCCGGTTCCAGCACCACCAGTTCCAGCACCACCGGTGCCCGCACCGCCGGTTCCAGCACCACCGGTTCCCGCTCCACCGGTTCCAGCGCCTCCGGTCGCGGCACCGCCGGTCGCGGCACCTCCGGTCGCCGCGCCTCCGGTCGCCGCGCCTCCGGTTCCCGCACCGCCGGTTCCGACGCTCCCTCCCGTTCCCGGGGCGCCGCCGCTTGCGGCTGCCGGCGCTCCGCCCGAGCCCCGCGTTTCGTCCACCGCGTGAGGGCAGCCAACCAATCCAACCGCCACCTCCGCCCAGGTTACAACGGAAAGTACTGAAAGGATCCTGCGGCGAAACGTCATCAACGACCTCCTACGAACAAGGAAAGCGGATCCGATACCGATGTCGCCGAGCATATGGGGATGGAATCCGCGGGCTGGAGGATCGAGAGATGTGGGCTGCGAAACGACCGCGCCAAGGCAATCACGGCAGGTTCAGGAAGAAATCGGCCATCGCGTTGCTGGCGAAACACGGCCAGCCGTGCATATTGCCGTCGGTGGCGTTGTAGCCGTTGTCGTTGTGCGAGCACCAGACCGTTGGCTGTACGCAACTTTGATAGGTCACGCATCCGGAAGTCACTGGTTGGCGATCCAGGGTGCTGTTGCAAGCCGCAACGCCCCCGTACGGGCTACTGGCGGCACCGCACATGTTGCTGGACGCAAAGACGTTCACCACGTCGATCCCGTTTCCGTCCCCGCGCATCATGTCCATCATTCCCTGGATGTACATGACCGGGATCGGCGACACCTTCGCGCAGTAACGGGACGCGGCGACCGGCGCCACCGCTTTGAAACGTTTTTCGCCGCCCGACACGCACAGCATCTGCACAACCATCTGAGCGCCCGAACTGTGGCCCGTGGCGAAAACCCGACTGGTATCCACGCAATAGTTTTGGAACAAGTCGCTGATGATGGTCGTCAGCCTGGGACCGTCGGTACCGATGACCCAGGCCGATCCCGCGCTCTTCGGAAACGCCCGAATAAAGTTGGTATCCAGCCTGCTGCCGTTCGTCTGACCCTGCAGCGACGTGTTGGGACTGTTGGCGCCATGAAGCGCGATGACCAGAGGCATCGGCTTCTGTCCGTCGTAGGTGGTGGGAAAATTGTAGATGTGGTCGTTCGCGACGGTGACCACGCCGTTGGCAGGCCTTCCGCTCTTGCCACATCCGGCACTCGGCACGGCCTGCACAGAGCCTGCTCCGCCCCCACTTCCCGCTGTTCCTGCACCCGCCGAGCCCCCGGCGGAACCCGGCCGCGCTCCTTGACCGCCGGTTGCGCCACCGGTACCCGTCGAGGTCCCACCGCGACTGCCCACCCCACTTCCCGATTCGCCCCCCGACGCCACGTTGGTCCCACCTGTGCCACTACCTCCCGATTGGCTTCCGCCAGTGCCACTGCCTCCAGTGGCCGCGGGGCTACCTCCGCTGCCTGTCGTCCCACCGCTGGACAAATTGCCGCCACCCGAACCTCCCGAGCCCGCCGCCATTCCGCCGCTCCCTTGAGCCGACCCGCCCGTGCCCGCCACTGCTCCACCTCCGCCGGTGGGCAGGGAATCGCTTGGGGCACAGGCGAGCGCAAAAGAGAGCAGCAGCCCGACGTTGATGAAGTGCTTCATTGGGGGGGGATTGGGTCTGTTAGGGGGATTGGGTCTGTCCTGATTGATGCCGAAGAGGTGGGCGTTTGTTACAAGGTCCAGCGCAGATGCTTGCGTCCATTCCGAGTTGTTGAGCAAGAATGAACAGTGTTCCGAGAGTCTCACCAAAGAAATGGAACATTGAGTGACTCGCCCAGCATTCATCGCACTGGGCGCGGCCGGGGACGTTGAAGGAACCGTGGCTGTGGTCAATGCGAACGCGGGACAGCGGTAGCCACGCGTCGAGGCGGACTTTTCGTAACTGACTTGTATGGGACGCCGATGTTGGTATCGGGCCCGTTTTCAACGCTCGGGAGGTTCTTGATGACGTTGCGCCGCAGCTTCGGTCCCGTGCTTTTTCTCGCAGCTTGGACAGGATTGGCTGTCACATTGGTCGGCTGCCCTCCTGCTGTGGACGAAATTGGAGGCTCGGGCGGTACAACGGAAAGTGGCGGAGCCACTGGTTCCGGGCCGGGCTTAGGATCCGGGGGTGCAGCAACGGGCGGCTCGGGAACGGGCGGAACTCCCGGCTCCGGCGGTGCTGAAACAGGTGGTCATGGTGCGGGCGGAACTCCGGGGACAGGCGGCGCAGGAACAGGTGGCCGGGGCACCGGTGGCACCACCGGGACGGGCGGCGCAGGAACAGGTGGCCGCACGGGTGGTCGAGGGGGCATCACCGGAAGCGCCGGTCGGGGCAGCGGTGGCAGCGGAATGGCGGGACGCGCAGGTGCGACCGGCGGCAGCGGCGGCAGCGGCGGCGGGGGCGGCGGCGGCGGGAGCGCAACCTTCGCTCAGGTCGCAATGATCCTGGGGACAAGCTGCGGCACCGGCACCTGCCATCAAGGCGGCAACCACGTCGACCTCCGAAACAACGCGGGCCTGTACGGACGGATTGTGAATGCCATGCCCAGCGGGACCAACGTGATGGCCGGGTGCACATCGATGCCTTTGGTGGTGCCAGGCAGCATCACCACCGGCGTCATCCCCCGCATCACCAAGGCACCACTGACCGGTTGTGGCGCCCGAATGCCGGACGATTGTACCGCCAGCGGCAACCCTCGCGCCTGCCTCACCGCCACGCAGACAGCCACCATCGACGCCTGGGTCATGGCCGGCGCACCGATGTAGCGGCATGAACGAAAACCACGACGAGCCCCTTCTGATGGCCAGGGTGACCTGGCGGATCATTCCCTTTTTGGGTCTGTGCTTTTTTGCCGCCTTTCTCGATCGCGTAAACGTCGGATTCGCGGCACTTCAGATGCAAGTGGACCTTGGATTCAGCGACTCCGTGTACTCGACTGGCGCGGGCATCTTCTTCATCGGCTACTTCCTGTTCGAGGTCCCCAGCAACATCCTCCTGGAGCGCGTAGGCGCGCGCCTGTGGATCGCGCGCATCATGATCATCTGGGGATTGATCTCGTCGACGATGATGTTCGTGCGCTCCCCGAGCATGTTCTATGCACTTCGCTTCGCACTCGGTGCCGCCGAGGCCGGGTTTTTCCCGGGCATCATCCTCTACCTCACCTACTGGTATCCAAACGCCCATCGCTCGCGCACGGTTGCGATGTTCATGATGGCGCCAGCCCTTTCCGGTGTAATCGGCGGCCCGCTGTCGGGATTTTTGCTCGATCACCATCCCGCGAACTTCGCAGGGTGGCAGTGGTTGTTCCTGATCGAAGGCATACCGTCGGTGCTACTGGGCGTGGTGGTGGCGCTGTACCTGCCGAACGGTCCCCAGGACGTAAAGTGGCTGAAACCCAACGACAAGGCTTGGCTTTCCCAACGCTTGGATGAAGAAAGGGCGGACCGCGAGCAACACCACGGGATGACGGTGTGGCGGGCACTGATGCATCCGCGCGTCCTGTTGCTCAGCCTCGTCTACTTCTTGCTGGTTATAGGGGCCTACGGTTTCGATCTGTTCATGCCCAAGATCCTGTCCAAGGCGTTCCCGGCTGTCAGCAACAGCCAGTTGGGACGGTTGGCGGCCATTCCCCCGCTGTTCGCCGTGTTCGTCATGTTCTTTTGGGGCCGACGCTCCGATCGCCTTCACGAACGCCGATGGCACGTGGCCTGGCCGGCGTGGGCGGGTGCCCTGGGTCTGGCGATCGGTTCATTCAATATCGCACCCACCTTGACCGTGATCGCGGCCGCTGTCGCCGTGGCAGGGCGCTGGAGCTGCATCCCTCCGTTCTGGGCACTGCCCACCGCCTTTCTATCGGGTACTGCTGCTGCGGGCGGCATCGCTCTCATTAACGCCATCGGAAACCTCGGCGGCTTTGTCGGTCCCAAGTTGATGGGTACCCTCAAAGACATGACTGGCTCCTATTCATTCGGGCTCCGCGTGCTGGCGGCTTGCTACGTACTGGCTGGCCTCTTGGCCCTGGTTCTCAAAGCGCACGCGACATCGGTCCGCCACATCGAATCGACGAGGACTCAATGAACCATGCCGTTCTGGGGGCGGTTTGCGCGATCTCGGTTTCCGGGATTTTCGGCTCCGGCTGCGGACCGGGTGCCGTGCCTTCCGCCAACTCGTTCACAAAAGTGTACGAAGTCATTGGACCGAACTGCGCCAACAACTTCTGTCACTACGACAGCGTACCCACAAGGTACAGCGCCCTCGACATGAGTACGCGGGTCCGCGCGTTCTGGAGTTTGGTTGGTCAGCCAAGCTTGGGGCCCGCTTGCTTCCAACAGGGAACACGGGTGGTTCCAGGCGATCCGGACGCCAGCATCCTGTACCTGAAGGTCTCAATGACCACACCGAAGTGCGGTTCCCAAATGCCGGCGGACCGCGCAAAACTGTTGACCCTCGGAAGTGCCATGTTCTCTGGGACAGCGCTTGCGCTCGACCAGCAGCAACTTATTCGCAGTTGGATCGAGGAAGGCGCGCAGAACAACTAGCAGGTTTAACGGAGGTTCAACGGAGGTTTAACTGAGGAAAGAGACTCCGGGATGGCGCGCATCCCTCAGACTGTCCCCGCCTTCGTGATTGTCTCAGGGAGTGCCGCCTGGCGCCAGATCGGCGCCCGCCCAGCCAGGCCCGGTGTACCCGGTGAACTCGAGCCAGTTGTAGGGGGGAAACCCGCTGGCGGAACAATCAATTTGTTGCGGGCACAGTGCACCCGGCCAAAATGGACCTCCGCACGCGCATTGATCGAAGGCGATTCCGTTGCACAGAGCGTACGACACTCCGTTGCACCCGTCGCAGGTCCTGATGGCGATGAAGTATCCAACCGAGCAGGCCGGCTGAGGATCCCAACCCGGGGGAGGCTGCCAGGGTTTGGCGCCAAAGGTCACGGGTTGAAACGAATCCGGGTTTGGGAAGCATGCCAGACCGACCGTCGCGATGAACGCGACAAGGCCGACCGTGAATGGGTATCGTCTATTCACTTGTGCTCTCATGACTCCAGATTTTCAAAGCACCAACCACCTACAAGAAATAGAGAAAGGTCATCTCGAAGCGATCGTTGTGGACGCGCGTATCGTCTGCCAATTCCTGTTCGACCCGTTGAAAAGACAAGCCCAATCGCACCGGGGGCGTTACGTCGAAGAAGATATTTCCGTCCATGTACCGCGACGATCTGAATACGCCCAGGGCATTTATCCACGGCTGCCGCGCCGAAACGGGATGGTAGAGACTTGCGATATTGTTGGATCTTCCTTGGCTGTAGTTTCCGCTAACGAAGACGCGCCCGTTGGGAGGCAGGTAGTACTGCAGACCGACGACAAATGTCTGCCAATTGATGGTGTGAAGAAAGCCGCGCGAGTCGAACGCCACCAGTCCGGGGTCAATGTTGGGCACGTAGGGAAGACCGACGATGGGTTGTGCGCCGGCCGATACCTGTGGCGGAACCGCCATGCCCAGCGCATTGACGGGGGTGCCGATGGGCAAGGGGTACACATTGGGCATGGTCGCTCCCGCGGTCATGCCCGTGTATTGGTCGGCGGCGCCGGTCCCTATTACAAACTCTCCCGTCAGGGTCAATGCGTTCCCGCGGTCCGTACTATCCCTCACGGGTATGATCGGAACCAACACGTTGACCGCGACTGCCCAACCGGCAAGCGGTATCGGCGGCGCGGGCAAGGGCGCGTACGGATCGACCTTGAAGGAGCGCACCAGACCGGACAGACCCAGGGCGGCCGCGGCTGCGTTCGTTCCGCCGCTGCCCGGGGTTGTGATTCCCTTCCAACGGTTGAAGAGAAGGCGCAGCCCACCTTGGACATCCGGCACTCCAGAATCGCGTTGGACAGGACGAAACGCCCCTACCGCGACGTCGAAGTCTACCGATTCCGACTTCAGGGTCCGGTTCAGGCGGAGTTGCATCGTTCGATTGAACAATCCGTTCGGCAATCCCAGGAAGGCGCACGTGGCTCCAAAAAAGTAGTTCTGCCACCCCAGCAGGTGGTACGTCTGGCCCGCCAGCACGTCGATCAGGTTGCTCTCGATCTTCACGTACGCGTGTCGAACGCGGAGTGCCGCATTGTTGAAATACGCGGCTTCGGTGGTGGCACCAGGTCCCGATGCAACTGCGGGAGATCCCCCGCCGCTATCGACCTTGGGCTGATTGCCAAACAGATCAAACTCGATCACTCCCGTAGAGCGAGCACCACCGAAATCCGGCGCCTCTGCTTTGAATCCGATGCGGCTGTTTCGAATGGTCCCTTGAAGCCGTGGGTTGTCACCCGCCTGCGTCAATGCGTGGGCAACAACGTTGTTGTTCACACCGTCGTTGAAGCTCCGGGTGGAGTCGCGCACGACGTCGGCTTCCGCGAATCCGTAGATCGTCAGTTTCCAATTGGATTCAGAGCCTGCCGTCAGGCTGAATGGAGGCCGAACGAACCAGGGATTGACGGGCGTCGGCGATCTCGTCTTTGTTTCAAGCAGCTCGATTCGAGCCGGTATTGGGGAGATGACGTCGTCAGAATCAGTCTCTGGTTTGTCTTCGGGTTTCCCGTGCGCTGGCCACACGACCAGGGAGGCGCAGCCGGCGATCAAAACCGCCAACGACGTTCGAGACATGATCAGACTGTCCTTTCGGAGTGTAAACCCGTCATCGAGCCGCGTGCCTGTCCCAGAAGCGGACGCGACTCGACAGGAGGCGACTCGCACGGGCTACGGAAAGACGCGAACGAGCACCGCGCTCGCGGCGGGGACGTGTACGGAAACAGTATTTCCCGCAGTCACCTGAATGTACGGTGGATTGCGATTCCACACGCCCATCGTCGAGACCGAAGCGCCAGCGAGGGTAACGGCCCCTGCTGGTGCCGTTAGCGATGCCGCCGGCGTGCCTTGGAGATAGATCGCACTGGCACTACCCACCGCGGCTCCAAGATTCACCGTTGCGGAGACGCTGTTCGCGGCGCTCTTGTTTACGAGCACCACGCTCGTAAAACCATTCCCCTTTATTGCGTACGCGGTGAAATTCTGGCTGGTCGTCGCGACGGTGGTGGAAACCGACGTGCCTTGACCAGCTTGGGCGAAGAGCAGCATGCCGTAATACAGCGGCTGCACCTGGTCCACGACGCCACTGGTCATCCTGAGCGGCTGGTAGTAGAAGGGCCTCGTACCATCCATTCCGGTCTCGCCGCCGTGCCAATTGATGCCGACGCCACCATGCGTGGCAATCTGGAACATCACGTCGAGCGACCACAGTCCCTGGACAAGAGTGTCGCTTACACCCGGCTGACCGTGATTGTAGAAACTGTTGACTTCATCCAGGCGCCAGCCGCCCGAGAAGTTATGCGTCGTAGCAAGATTCTTCATCGCTGCCAGGCCGCTGATAAAGTCCGTGCTCAGCGACAGGAGGTTCGCCACCGTCGCCGTGGCACCAGCTCCGCCAACGTAGAAGTGATTCGTAAGAAGGATAAGCTTGCTACCAAACTTTGGCGCCTCCGCCATGGCAAAGGGAGCCACGAACCCAGGGATTGCACTGATGTTGCTGGCGGCGGGCCCAGATATCGTCGCGCCTGGTATGCCACTAAGCATGGTACCGAAATTCTCCCAGCGGACTCTTTGGCCGGTCCAAGCGCCGTCGTTTGGGTACAGGTTGGTTTCGTTGCCGATTTCTAGCGTGTAGATACTCTGCGGACACTTGGTCATGACGTAGGTCGCATCGGCCAATGCCACGGCTGGGTTGTTGAGTTTGAAATTGACTGCGTAGATGGACCTGCTTCCGGTCGCGGCCAAAAAGCCGCAAAATTGGTCCACGTGACCCGTATTGACATTGAAGGTGAACGGCGCGCCGTGTGGTTGCGTAGGCGCCGCTCCAGGGCCAACCCATAGACACCTGTCGACGTCGTTGGCCCCGATCCGCAGATTCGGAGTGCCTAGGAGCTTGTAAAGGGCAACCAATCCCGTGTTGGCGGGGGTGAGCGATGCATTCGAGATCTGCATCTTCTCGACGCTGAACCCAAGAAATTCGGGACCGACCGTCCCCAGGTTGGTCCCTAGGTTTACCGTCACCGTGGCGTTGGTCCCCGTACCCGTTGGGCCTCCAGGAACCGGCGTACCCCATGTGCCTGCCGCCGTGGTCCCGCCTGTGTTTGCGATGGTCCCGCCGGTGCCGGTTCCAGTCCCGCCGGTGCCAGTGGCGCGCCCGCCAGTGCCGCTGATCGTCCCGCCCGTGCCGTTTCCAGTCCCACCTGTCCCGCCTCCTGCCCCACCTGTCCCGCTGGTCGTCCCGCCCGTGCCGCCTTCTGTCCCGCCTGTGCCGCTTCCTGTGCCACCAGTGCCGCTGGTCGTCCCGCCTGTGCCGCTTCCTGTGCCACCTGTCCCGCTGGTCGTCCCACCTGTCCCAATGGTCGTCCCGCCAGTGCCGGGAGCACCAGCGTTACCCATCCCCCCCCATTTACTCTGCTCTGGCCCACAACCCGTCCCGACCACCGCAGCCATCAATCCGCCAAAGGCAAATCGAACGAACGAATATTGCAAGAGGAAGAACTTCATCACTGCTCCTTTGGTCGGTTGATGGCGAAAACAGGGTCTACAAACGGAGAAGAGAGCGGCGTCTCACAACGCACCGCTCTCTTCGTGTTACGGATTCCCCTGTTTCTACAGGGTGCCCAGGAACGCCAGCAGGTCGCTTCTCTGCGACGAAGTCAGCGCGTTGTACGCGTTCCTTGACGCCAGTGCTTGGCCATCGTGCGCCAAAATGGCCACGCTCCGATCGGTCGTGCGGCCATCGTGCAGCAATCTGTTTCGGTCGCGTAGGCCCCACAACGGCGCCGTCCTCATCCGCCGGGTGACGGCAACGGAATTGCCCGTGTTGCCGATCCGATCACCAAGGGCGCCCATGTCATGCAGCAAAAAGTCCGAGAAAGGCTCGAACCTGAGACCGGATGGCACACCGCCCGCGGACGTCGACACAAAAATATCGGCGTCCGACCTGTGGCAGCCCGAGCAAGCAAGCGAAGCCGAGTTGAACAGCGTCCGGCCGCGAGACTGCGCCGTGTTTGCAGAAATCGCAACACGCGCCGGCGGCGCAAGATGAGACATGAAGAACGTGAACAAAGCCACGTCGTCCTGCAGCTCATGGAGGCCACCCGCGCAATTGTTGGTCTCCGCAGCCAGGCTGTCGTCCGTACCCGGCAAAAGGTCGTCGGGGCATCCGTTGATGACGGCGTTGGTCCCGGTCCGATTGGCCCGGTTCTCGGTCGCGAAAGCTCGGTTGACCGTTCCGCGTACGCAGGAGTCGGTCGTGATTCCCATCTCGTTCAGGTAGGCATCGGCAGAAAACTGTCCGAGGTTCGGCACGCCGGCCTTCCACCCGAAACGGCCCACGCGCGTCGCGCCGGCATTCTGCGAGTTGTCGACGGCATTGGGCAGTGCCGTGGTCACCCGATTGACGATGCCCCGAATGGCAGCCGGTTGGCGGCTGGCCAGGGTGTCGAAACGCGAATCCGGTAGCGAATCAACCAGTCCCAATCCGAACAGCGGCGTTGTCAAGCGGCCGGCAAAGATCGTCGCTCCCGCCGCGGGATTCGCGTCCACGCCTGATTGGCAATTCAAGCCACCGGCGTTGAATCCGCCGATGCCAAACAACTGCCGCAGCGAACCGCCAGTGCTTTCCATCCCATCGAACAATCCGTTCGTCAGCCTACCGTAACGGGCTTCGACCTGTTGTCCCGCCCCACCGACCGCGCCGTTCGAGTGGCACACCGCACAACCGCTCTCGTTGAAGATCGGTCCCAAGCCATCCGCTGGGCCCTCAACGGCGGCGAATGCCGTCTTGGCCTCAGCGAATTGGGCCGGATTGGTTCCGGCCAGTGCATCGCCCAACACGGTCGCCTGCGCGACGTCGGTGAATACCTGGTCTTCACCTTGCGTGCCGCAAGCCGATACCAACGGCCATGGGAGCAAGGCTGCCAAGGCGAGTGTTGTTCTTTTCATTCATTCCTCCAGTGTTGATGTTGTTCAGAGTCCACACGGTGTGGACCCTTCCGGCTCCGTTGCCGAAACCAAAGACTTGCGCTGCGGTGTATCCTCGGACCTGACGGCCGTATTGAGCGATTGGAAGGTGTATTCCCGCTGCATGCCCCTTCCCACACCAACCCGCCGTGCCGCGGCCGATCCCGGCACCAACACCCGCGTCCGACCGCAGTGTGTGGGCCTGTCGTGGTGTATGCCACCGACGTCGGACTTTGTTACACCGTTCCGGCGGACACGCCGAGATCGTTCGTCGGGGCCACTCCGGGAAACCTCCTCTACCGGCCCAATGCGGATGGCGTCACGGGGTCTGGTTCCCGCAAGAGGCGCCGCTGGTGTCGGGTGGCCGAAATCTCTTGCGCGTAAAATGTCTGGGCGTCTTCGTTTCCCAATAGGTTGTCGATCGCGTTCCGCCTGGCGCTTTCGGTCATCTCCCGCGACCCCGGGCCGCTGACCCCACCGTCGCCCAGCACGGCGAACGTCTGCCGATCGAAATCCTCAAAGACTCGAAGAGCGCTTCGTCTGCACTCTGAAGCACAAGCACGGACTGCGATTTGACGAGCATGAATCCCGGGAAGTGAGTTGGTTGTTACATTTTTCCGGCCGGATTAACGCCAGGCGAAACCGCGACGCGGGCCGGGGGGCGCGGTGGTCCTCGCCGGTACCGTCGCGACCCTTGCCGCGGTGTCGCGGGCGGCTCTGGTGGTGCTGCCGGGGCGGCCGTCGAAGAGCAGGCCGGTCCGAGCGTCGAAGGGATCTAATCCGCCCTGACCCACCAGATTCGCTACGATCGCGGTCAGCCTGTCGTCTAGGTTGCGGCCACGCCATGAGGCACGCAGGTCCGACGGCCGTACTGGGAGATACTGGCACTCGTCTTCTCCCTGTCGCACGCTGACGTAGGCGCGGTCCTCTCCCGTTTGCACCTCGGCCGGGGGCATTTCGCATATACGCGCGCGCGCGATCGCGCCACGGATCGCGGACAGTTCCTCCTCCGAAAGCTGACCGGTACAAGAGGCGCGCGCCGCGGTGTGAAAACTAGAGAAGTCGATGGCGATCATGCCGGTGCTTGAGATCTCCAGGTCGCGTCTCCACAACCACCCCTTCTGGAACGAGTAGTCCAGTAGCCAAGAGTCGCCCGCCTCGTAAATCGTCGCGCGTGTTGGACCACAGGTAAGGCGCTCGTTGGCGATAGCCTCCCCGGCCCGACGCGCCGGCGACGAGCGCCCGGCAACGGCGCCGCGAGAGCCCGGCCGGTTGGACACGGCGAACGCCTCCACGCTGTGAAACGACCCATTCGAAGCTCGATCCAACCACCAGCGAATTCCCTCGTCGAATCGGCGGCCCTGGGCCGATTTCAGGAGCGATGGCGCGTTGAAGTGCCGCGAGCATTCGACGTCCGGCAAGTGGATGTCTACGTCGAACGCGCTCTCGGCGTCGGACGCACGACGATCGTTCGGCCGATCGCACAATGCGGCGCCCCTGACGCTGCCCTGGAGCCCCGCGAGTTCATCCGCGGACAGGTTGGCCCAGCAACCCTGACGAGCGCGCCCGCCCGCACCTACCACCTGCAGTTGCGCAAAACCATCGATGTCGACGATCAACCTCCAGGCCTTCCCGGGACCCGCACGCCGCAGGATCTCGAGCGACGACGATGCGCGTCCCCAAGGAAGGCCGGCGCCGCAGGTCCAGCGCCCGAAGCGACGCACCGCCAAATCGGGCGGCGGCTCCCGGGCGACGGAAGGATCGGTTGCGCCGCCGCGGTCCGCCGATAGGCGCGCCATGATCTCGGCGCATGACGACAGACCTAGGACCACAAAAGCGAAAAGCGACGCAAGCAGCGAAGGCGAGCGACGCGGGTCAGGCGACGACAGTCGCATCGAGCGAGGTGCAGACGGCAGCATGAGCGGAGCCCAGCAGGAACAACAGGCGGCCGCGCGCATCTGGGAAATTCGACACTGGTCTACATTCGAATTCCGCGTCGCTATTTGTTCAACTACTCTTCGTCGCTCTAATCGACATAATAATCAATGCAATTGCCTATTGCGCCCGAATGAAATGACAAACGCTATTTGTGACCTGTGCTATTTCTGGTGACCATGACAGACCAACGTTCTCATGAAACTGTGAAAATGTCCGACCGTCGTGCTTTGAGCGCCTTTGTTGCGATCTGTTTTTCCGTCTGTTTATTGCTGCATTGCACTCCCCCCAGAATCGCGAGTCAGACAGGGGCTTCGTGCGTGTCTGACCCTGAGTGTAATGTCGGCGGCCGCTGTCTGATGGGGCGTTGCGTGGCTGCTCAGACCGGCGATGTCGACGGTGCCACCGATGGAAGGCCACACGTAGACACCGAATCGGGCACTGGTGTCGATGTTGGTGGAAGCGGGGACGCGGCCACCAGATCCGACGGTAGCGGCGGTGCGACCGCCGGCATGGCCGGACGCTCCGGCACTGACGGAAGCGGCAACGGTGGCAGCGCGCCGCCTCCTCCACAGGCCACCTACGAGCTCCTCGACAATCTGGAAGACGGGGACGATAGGATCGTGAACGCGGCGGGTCACCAGGGGCCGTGGCATTCGTTCAACAGCGGCGGCGGGAATCAGCAACCAAGCGCATACGGTCCGTTCAAACCGGAGATCGGCGGCTTCGGTAGCTCGATGTACGCGGTGCATACTACGGGCGACGGCTACCAGTACGCGGGGGTAGGATTCGATCTGAACAACGCCTCTACCACGCCGGAATCAGCCATGAGCCAGTCGTTCGACGCCAGCGGCTTCGACGGAATCGTCTTTGTGGCCAAGGGAACCGGCAAGCTGCGGATCGAGTTGCCGATGAAGTCGTTCGTGCCCTTCGACCGGGGCGGCTCCTGCACCAACGACTGCTGGAACGTCTACGGAAACCGCGACGCCGCCGGTGCGCTAACCGCGGATTGGAAGGAGTACAAGATCCCGTTTTCAGGCCTCGTCCGCGAGGCGGGCGGCACATCGCCACCTTTCGGCGCCAACCAACTCATGGGGGTTGCATTCAAGAATTTCGAAACCGGCCACTTCGACTTCTGGGTGGACGACGTCCGCTTCTACAAGGACCCCGTTGGCGCGGGGGGTGCGGGAGGAGCGGGGGGGAACGCCACCACGTGCAGCCCGCTACCTCCCGTGATCGGTACGGGATCTTTCACCTGGTACTACTTCGGCCAGGGATCGTTCCGCGAGGGAAGCGGGTTCCGCACCGCCTGCGGGTACTACGGCAGCGAGAGCGGACAGATCGACACAGTCGAGAACGTGACGACGGGTGGGGGAACGTACTTCGCCGCCATCCCTGGCATGAGCTCTGTCAATTTCGAGACCAACAAGTATTGCGGAGCCTGCGTGGAAATCAGCAACGGTGGAAAGACCATTGTCGCCACGGTGATTGACCAGTGTCCGCAGGACAGCAACCCAGTTTGCAGAGGGAACCCCAGCGGCCATCTCGATCTGAGCAAGGCCGCGTTCGATGCTTTGAGCTTCAGCACCGGCAACCCCAGCGGCACCAGCTGGAGGTTTGTCCCCTGCCCGATGCCGGGAACCATCGTGGTACGCATCAAACCCGGGAATCCGGACCAAGTGTTCATCGAAAACGTGGTTCTTCCACTTCAGTCCGTCAGCATGAACGGGCAGCAGGCGTCCCACCTGTTCTACGGTGCCTGGCAGCTACCTGGAAACGCCGCGGGCGCCATGTTGACACTCACCGACATCAGCGGCCGCAGCGTGATGGTGCAGGTCAGCGGGGGCGACGGTCAGAATCAGAACACCGGCAAGCAATTCCCCACCTGCAACTGAACGATACGGACGGCTCAATCGAATTCCGTAACATTGGTAGTCGAATAGGGCATCAATCTCGAGTTTGCCTGGCGATTGCGACACGCCAGGAGAAACAGAAAGAGACACGGAAAAATGGAATCCTCACAGACCCGCCATATCATGCTCGCAGGGCTTCTTGCCGTTTGCGGCTGCGCACCCCCGACCAGCGGCGGCAATCCTTTCACCAAGACCGGTGGCGCCCCTGGATCATCGACGGGCACCGGAGGTGTAACTGGATCGGGCGGATCGCTTGGATCGGGCGGAACGATCGGTAGCGGCGGGTCCGGAACCGGATCTAGCGGGGCACAATCCGGTGGGTCCATTGGCACCGGTGGTTCGGGCGGGGACAGGCCCGGAACCGGCGGCGATGCTGGTGGGTCGCCCGACGCGGGCGTGACTGGCTCCGGCGGGATGAGCGGCACGGGCGGCGCGGCCGCCGGCACTGGTGGCGTGGCCGTGACCGGCTCCGGCGGAAGGGTGGGCACCGGCGGTACGAGCGCCACGGGCGGCGCGGGGGGTACAGTCGGCACCGGCGACGACATCACCAAGGTTGTCCCGACCATCGGCTGCGGGAAGGCACCAGGCCAAGCGATCGGGATGTTTGTAGCCGGCACGATCAATACAATGGGCACAAAGGCCGTGGGCTGCGCCGATAGTGTGTGCGGCGCCTGGTCGTACCAGCGCCAATACTACGTCTCGCTGCCGCAGGGTTACGACAGCACGAAGGCCTATCCCTTGGTCTTTCAGGGACCGGGCTGCGGTGCCATCGGCACGAACGTTTACCCCCTCCCCAACGCCGCCGGCAACGTCATCCGCGTCGGCTTGACACCGCCTCCGAATGCTATCGGGCACGCAACCAATCCCGGCCAGGGTTGTTTCGACGACAAGGAGGGCGACGATTCGGTGGATTGGGTTTTCTACGAAAACCTGTACGACAATCTGGCCGGCCGATTCTGTTTCGACAAGAACCGGGTCTTCGCGTCGGGCAACAGCAGCGGCGCATGGCTTTCCAATGAGGTCGGCTGCAAGTACGCCGGCGATGCCAGCCGTCCCATGCGAGCCATCATGCCGAACACCGGAGGCTTGCCGACCGACGTGCGGTACGTACCTACGTGCACCACGAAACCAATGGCAGGCATGTGGATCCACGAAACCGGTGACACGACGAATCCGTTCACGGGCAATAAGGTCGCCATTGCACGCGCTATGAGGGTGAACGGCTGCACCATTGGAACGACCTACGACAACACTATGTTCGACGCTGTCACGATCCCCGGTGTCACAGCCAACACGTGTAAAAAAATCCGAGGCTGTCCGGCCTTGTACCCCCTCGTGATTTGCGAGCTTCCGGGCACCGCGCACGGCAGCCATGACAACATCGCGAATCCAGGGTTTGCGTGGTTCATCAACATGTTCTCGATGCCACCGCTCCTGACGCCGTAGCGGCGCAGAAGCCCGCCGATTGTGGCGATCGCCCCGAAGAGTCCTTGAGACGCGCCGTCAGGGCAGTGCAACAATCTCGGCCCCAGTCAGCGCGCGTTTGTAGATCCGGAAGTCATCGATGAACCCATCGAACAGGGGATCGTTCGCGTACTGCGAACGTCCTATCCAGTTCTGCGTGGTGGCGCCAAGGGTGGACGGACGGATCGTCATCGCCGTGTTCGTTCCCACTGACACCTTGTCGATGTACAGGGTCCCCGTGTAAGTAGTCCCCGGGCCCAGGACCACCGCGAGATGATGCCATCCGGCAGCCAGCGCCGCGGGCGTGGTCATGCTGATGAACTGCCTCACGGTGTTTCCCGCGGTCGTAATCTCGAACTGTGGAGAATTCGGTGCGCTCAGGGCTTGGTGTGTCGTCAAACAGGCGTACGTCGAAGTCGCCGAGCTGCCGTTGCCGAAGTCGAAGACCCGCTGCCACGCCCGCGCGGTCCGAACTTGGATCCACGCCGAGATGGTAATCGCCGTCGTCGCTCCCATCGCGTTCAGGCTGGCCGGCACAACGACATAGCCACCCACCATCGAACTGGTGCTGGTCAGGTTCAACGACCCCGGAGGAACCCTGTTCATCGTCGAAAAAGTGGCCGAACCTCCCGTGCCGATTCCAATCGGCGTTCCGACAAGCCCGTTCCCGGATGAGTCCGCAAGCATGCCAACCGTCTCGTCGAACTTGTACCAAAGCACGAGATCGGTATCGGTTGCGCCCCCCGCACCGCCGGTCGCGGCGCCTCCGGTTCCCCTGCCACCCGTCGCGGCGCCTCCGGTTCCCCTGCCACCCGTCGCGGCGCCTCCGGTTCCCGTCCCACCCGTGGCAGGCCCCCCGGTTCCGGCGCCGCCGGTCGCGGCGCCTCCCGTTCCCGCACCGCCGGTCGCGGCGCCTCCCGTTCCCGCACCGCCGGTCGCCGCACCTCCCGTTCCCGCACCACCGGTCGCCGCGCCTCCCGTTCCGGCACCGCCGGTCGCCGCGCCTCCCGTTCCCAGGCTACCCCCGGTGCCCGCATCGGACGATCCGATCCCACCGCCCGCACCCGTTATGCCACCGGTACCAACCGTGGGGCCGCCCCCTGTGCCGAGGCCACCATCGACCAGAGGCGCCACGTAGCGGCCGGCGTCGGCCAATGCCACCAGGCACCCGCGGCAGTGCTCAGGGGCGCCAACACACCCGATCGCTCCAAGAACGTATCCATGAAGCAGCAACAGCGGTAGCAAGAAACGTCGGTCCATCATCGTGGGCCTTTGGCGCTTACCGCGCGGCCGTTGTTCGCCCCGCCAATACTCAGGCACCTCGCCGCCGCGCATTCCGTGTCCCCCAACCCGGACGCCGGCGGCGAGGTGCCTCCACTTCCTACGCTGTGGATCCTGCCCCCCCCCGGAACCGGCACCGATGTCCAGGTCGAGTTGTCGTTCGCCCCAGCTGACACCATGTCAAGCATTCAACCGGGGCAGCGAGCATTCGGGCTTTCAAAGCTGTGTAATCTTACCGGTTCCGTTCGAACCGAAAGCCGGGAGGGTGACACCCATCTGTTTGGCGATGTGCATGAAGAGATCCGCGAAATACTCCCCACCGGCAAACACCCTATGTTGACCTGGCGTGATACCGCCGCCCAAACCCCCGGCCAATAGAACCGGCATGTCGGTGTGGTTGTGATTCATACCGTCCGAGATCTCGCTCGAGAAAAAGGCGGCCGTGTTGTCGAGAATGCTCTTCCCGTCGAGGTCCTTCTTCGATTCAAGCCGCGCCACCAGCTTCGCAAACTTGCTCACCTCCCAGGTAACCACACTGCGGAACTTGGCCTGCCAACCCGGATCTGCGCGGTGGGTAATATCCAGGTGATAGCCATCTCCCGTGGTCAGGTTGCTCTTGGCGGTGGCGCCCGAGGCAGCCATGAACGTGATCACGCGGGTCAGATCACACTCGAAGGCCAAGGCCATCACCTCGGTGAACGCGTCGATCTCCGTGTCTAACCCGGCGACCCCAGGCAAACCCGCAGGCTTCGCACAAGTCATTCCCGCACCCGGCGTTCCCGGAGCGACAATTTGCTGCTCGACCCGACGAACGGAGGTCATGTATTCATCCAATCTCAGCTTGTCCTTGACGCTGAGTAGTTTGGCCAGACTGGTTGCGTCGGCGTTCACCACGTCAAGAACGCTCTTACGCAAAGCGATGCGCGCTAGGGCCGCCGCGTCTGACGCTGGAATATTCGTGCCCATGAACAAGCGATTGAACGCCGCCACGGGATCCATCGTCCTTGTCAACGCCGTACCCGTATTGCCGTACGACACGTTGTTTAGAAACGTACAAATATCCTGTTGCTCGCACACATTGTCTTTGACAGCCAGCTGCATCGAGTGAATCGGTGTCTGTAGCTTGTCGGCAATGACCTGATCAATGGAAGGTCCGCCCATGGTTTGGCCGGTACGGTTAATGAGTCTGCCGGTCAGGAACGCGGCGGTCCCAAACGTGTGGTCGGGACCATTTCCCACATTGCGCAACCCGCTCAGGACCGAGACCTTGCTTTTCACGGGTTCTAGTGACGACAACAACGCAGGTAAAGGGTAGTTCGCCCCGGCGGCGGAGGGCTTCCATTCTCCGATCGACGGAACTCCGCAGGCGAAATACCAGGCCAGAAAGCGTTTGGGTGCCGCCACCTGCGCGTGTGCCTTCTTGCCTCCCAGAGATTCGAGCGCCGGAAGCACCAGTATCGAGCTGGCGCCGCCCAGAAAGGCGCGACGAGAGAACCAACGAACCTTGTGTGCAATGCTCATGGGACCTCCGGGGTTCGACGTCGAAATGCACTACTGAGAACAACCACGCGCAGGGCATCTTGAAAGGACATGGTTGCTCCCGCACTCGCCGCGAGATCGGCGATCAGATTGTTGTCCGTAGCCTCCCGCAAGAGGCGTCCGGTTGCGTACGTGGCGATTTGGCGGATCATGCAACTGGTGAAGCGGGGATCGCTACCCAGGACCCGGGCCAGATCCGTTCCGTTCTGGAACCCTGCATTGCTGCCAGGCAACTTTCCGGTGGCATCGATTGTTTTGCCACTGGCGTCGCGTGTCCGGTACATGCCGACGGAGTCATAGTTCTCCAGACCAAGACCAATGGCGTCCATGCTCTCGTGACAACCTGTGCAAACCAGACCCGTTGCGCGGTGCTCGGCCAGTCGCTCCCGTTCGGTGATGTTCGTGCGGTTATCCGTTGCCGCGGCCGCGACGATCTCCTTCAGGGATTCGGGTACCGGCGGCGGCTCCGTGCACAACACTTTGTTTAGAATCCACTTGCCACGCAGCACCGGAGCGGTCCGGCTCTCGGAGGCCGTTACGGTCATAATGGCCGCCTGGGTCAGCAAACCCAGCCGCGGGGAGGCCGCTTTGGTCAAATCCACCGATCCCGTTGCTCCCTTGATGGCACAAACGCCCGGGGCTCCGTCAACCGCGCAATAGATGTCCGCCAACCGCGGCGTCACCATTCCGAAATTGGCCGTCAGCATGTCGCTGATCGGGAGCCGTGGGTATTGCGGGTTGTCTCCCATCCCCACGAAACGTGCGAAAAAGTCCAAGGTCTCTTTCCGCATGTCCGCCGCCAGCAGGGTGTTGAACGCCGGAAACCGACCGCGCTGGAGCCCCGGCAGGCGTTCCGTCTCAAGCCAGAGGTCCGGAAATCGCTCAGCGAAACGTTTGAAGCGCGGGTCAAAGGCCGCGGTCGCCCCTTGTCCGATCACCTGCATGCGCTTGAGCTGCTGCTCCAGCACCGTCGAATCGAGAAGATTCGTTGCGAGGAGTGCAGCGTCCGGCGCCGAGCTCCATAGCAGGTAGCTCAAGCGCGAGGCCACCGAGTAGGTATCAAGCTGACCGGCAGGGTCGGCGAACTCGACGCGATAGATGAAGCGAGGGCTCATCAGAACTGCCTGGAGAGCGGCTCGCAGGCGGGTCTCAAGCGGCTGGGTCCCGATGGGGCCCGTCGCGCTGAGCAGGGCGAGGTAGCCCGGCAAGCCGTTGTTGGTACCCCAACTGGCGTGCGGACGACGCCATGCCCGCGCAGCGAAGTCCGTGACGATCGTGGTCGCGCATGTGGCCACCGCCGCCCCGGTCAGAAAGTTGCACCAGGCCTTCCGGATGCCCGCAGGATCGCTGGTAAACAACTCCTCGACCAACGCAAGTGCGGCGCTCTCGTAAACCAACAAATGGGCTTCGTTCACCTGCAACGCCGAACCGACCGTGTCGAAGCCGTCAGCCCTCCCATCTTCTGGAAGGTTGAATGCGGGCAGTTTGCTGCCAAGCCAGTCCCGAACGGTGGCCTCGTACTCGGCGCGGTTCAGGCGCCGGAGTGGCACGCTGCCAGGAAGATAGGGCCCAACCGGCGCGCCTCCCGACCCGGCGCCCGGAGGCGTCGGCGCCCCTCCCGACCCGGCGGCAGGCGGCGTCGTTGAGCCTCCTGACCCGACGCCCGGCGGCGTCGGCGCCCCTCCCGACCCGGCGGCAGGCGGCGTCGTTGAACCTCCTGACCCAACGCCCGGCGCGCCTCCACTGGCGGTGTTCGGCGGGGCGCCTCCGATGGGAACCCCCGGCTCGACGGTTCCGTAACAGGCCGCTAGGACCAAGGCTAGCGCGGCCATGAACGGCCTTCTCGTAAGTAACATTCAGACCTCCTGGGGTACGTGGTTGGCCCGCGCATGCCACCCACCCGAAGCCTCGCCCATCCCGCTCATGCCCAGGGAACCTGGAGAATGTTGGTTCTGATGGTGTATGCCGCCCAGGTGGGACGATGTTACAGCGTTCTGCCGGACGGCCCGGAAGGCGCGGCGCCGGGATGCGCCACCCTGTCACCACCCGTCAGCGCGCCAGCACGCGGACGGAGTCCACCACGAGTGTCTGAGGCAAAAGAGGAGGAATCACCGTTCGACCATTGACCGAGAGGTGAAGCAGTAGGAAGAACGGATGGTCTTGGACCCATCGAGCGCCCGCCGGTAGATCGCCGGGCGTTCGTGTTCCATAGAGCACATCGTCAACAAAAAAGCGGATGCTCTCGGGCTCCCACTCGACGGCAAGGATGTGGAAGGCGGCTCCGAAGTCCGAGTCGGGCAGCGTGAAGGGGACGCGTACTTGGTCGCCGACCCCGAAGCCCGGGCCGTGCAGGCCACCGCGGTTCAACTGTGGCGCGTCACCCAGGAAACTCAGGATGTTGATGTCGCCGCAATCAGGCCAGGGTATTCCGGGAAAGTCCTCGCCCATCAACCAGAAGGAAGACCCCAGTCCGGCAATCACGGGAACGCGCGCGCGAACTTCGAAGCGACCATAGGTCTGGGCGAATAGCCCCTGGGTCTTGAGTCGCGCAGATGTATACGCGGATGCCATGTAGTCCTCGCCTGTCGCTTGGATCACCAGGTTCCCATTGCCATCGAGGTACGAGTTCTCCCGGCGCGCGGTGTAGTACTGCACCTGATCGTTCCCCCAAACATTGGCTCCGACGTCGAATGTCCAGCGCTCGGGGGCGGGAGCCGTACCGGCGGCACCCACGAAGTCGTCGAAGAACGTGACCCGCCAGGCCACATCGCTTCCACCGCCATCGACGACCGGGGTTGATCCAACTGTGCCAACGTAAACCGGATCGACACAGGAGCTGCCCAACAGAAAAATGGGACCCGCCAGTGTGGCGTGCCAAAGGGTGAATGCCTTCCTTGCGAGAGCCTTCACTTCGCTTCGATCGCTGCCCGTGCGGCGCCCACAAAACGCCCCTCTGGAAAACGCTGCAAATACTCACGCAAATCCGCTTGAGCCGCGGAGCGAAGACCCAGGCGAGCGCGGCAGGAGGCGCGGCCGAAGAGGGAACGCTCGGCGAGCTCATCTTCGCCGGGTCTTACGCCGAGAACCTGGGTGAAGCGTGTCACGGCGTCGCCGCATTGGTCCAAATCGGCCGCAAGCTCGCCTCGCACGACCGCAATCTGCCGGCGTTGGGATGGAACGCCTACCGAATGTGCCTCCAGTACACGCAACGCTTCGGTCTTGCGCCCCAGCAACAGGAGAGCCTCGACCCGGGCCAACGCGGTCTCATCGACCAGAACGCGTGGGGCCACCTTCGACTTGTCCAGCAACGCCAGCGCACCTGCCGGATCCCGATCGGTGCGCACCTTGCGCAAGGCTGCGCTCAAGAGACGGGCCTCCTCCAACGCCGGGTCATCTGGCTGGACGGACGGCGCGCGTGGCGCGGGAAGCGAACGCGAAGATCTTGGAGCGGCCGTCAAAGAATGAGTGGCAGTCGATCTTGGTGGCGCTGCCGCCTGGGAGCGGACAATGGGCGGCTCGACCGCGGGAATCGCGAGGCGGGCGCCTTGATCCGAGGGAGTGGGCGGAACTGTGCGAACTGGACGAGCCGGCGGCGAGGTGTTTTTCGAGGACGACCGAAACACGCGAAGCCCCAGCGTGGCGCCCGCGGTAGAGGCCGCCAGAATGATCAGCGCCGCCGCCCAGGCAAGGTGGTGCCGGCGCCGCTTGGGGCTGATCTGGATCATGACCCGCGCCTTCACCCTCCGAACCGCATCGTCCGTCGGCTCGCTCAGCGTTGGAAACGCTCGCAGAAGGGCCCCCGCGGGGGCCTCTTTGGAATCCGAACCTTGGAGGCGAGCCAGCGTGACAAGCCGTGCGGGATCGCGTTCTGAATTTGTCACAGCATTCTCTCCCGCCTTTGCAACTTGTCGAGGCGTTCGTAAAACAACGCGCGAGCCCGGTGCAGACGGACCCTCGTGGTCGCCGGTTTGGTGCCTGTCACTTCAGCGATTTCCTCGGTCGTCCGGCCCTCGATCTCAAACAAGATGAACGCATCGCGCAGGGCCTCTGGCATGCGTTCCAAAATGCCATACCCCACCGCCAGCGCCCTACGCTGCTCGATGGTCTCCAAGGGTGTCGACCCGCCAGCAATCAAGTGTGACGCGCCGTCACCCACGTCAGCATTGAGCCATCCCCGCAAACGCTGCCGTCGGCGCTGTTTCAGGACGACGCGGGTCGTGATACCAAACAACCAAGTGCTGGGTTTTACGTCCGCGCGCAAGGTATCGATACGTCGATGCGCGACCAAAAACACCTCCTGCGCGATGTCTTCCGCATCGATGCCAGGACCACCCAGGCGGGCGGCCCAACGAAGAATGGTACGAGCATGTTGGTCGTAGATGGCCTCGAAAGTCCTCCCGTCAGAATCGACAGGATCCACTCTTGTTGGTTCTGCGTGCAAGGGTGAACCCACCGAGTTGAATGCCAGGTAAGACACCCGATGTTTCATTTCATTAGTGAAATCGTCAGACCCAGCGAAAACCTGATCGCCGCTGTGGGCAATGCTTGTGTGCTGTAGGCGTCACGGAGCCGTGCCTCCGTTTGAAAAGGCCATAGGTCCAGTGCCGCACTCAGCCAAGGCGAGACCCGACCAGTACGCAATCCAACGCGGCCATCAAGGGTTACCCCAGGACTGAAGCGGATCGCTGTTGTGTCTTCGGCGAAGCCGCGCCCGCGAATACGCAGCAAGGCCCCCACCGCCGCGAGTTGAACTTCCGAGGAGACAATCGAACCGGAACGATGGAACGTTGCGGCCAGGTGTGCGCCGGTGCGGTTCCAGGCAACCTGGCCGGGGCCAAGTGGCTGTACCACCTCACCTTCAAACCGCGCACCAAGCACCAGGCCCAGCGAGCGATCGCGCCTACCGAACGCCAACTCGCCGAATGCAGTGGGTACCATCGGAGTTCCAGGAGATAGCGCCATCCCTCCCCCGAACCGCAAGGCTGCGGTGACAGGCTGAGAAGGCGGTTCCGCGTTGGCGGTGCGTATCTCCGTGGGCATGGCAGCGACGCTGGCGGCAAGCTGCGTCTCCCATGAAGCCACCAGCGCCGCGACGCTGTCGGCAAGTTGCTCACATGAGCCTCCGGCCCGGAGCGTACGGACAACGAGGGGAATGACTCCGTCCAACAGGGTGATGACGAGGCCACCGTCAGCACCGCGCGCAACATGGACCGTGTGAGGGCGTGTCGAACCATCGCCCGCGCTTGGCAACAGCGGTCTGACACGGGCATCGATCTCAGCTGCGCCGGGGCACGGTACTTCGCTGGAGACCTCGACCGAGAGGATCGACGCAAGGCCGACCGTCAACGGTCCAAGAAGCAAATGCACGGTTCTTTGTGCCACGATCTGGTATCGCGCGATAGCCCCAACGGCCGTCTGCTTCGCGGTCTGGCCTCACGATTCTGAAAGCGCGATCTTTGTTTCCGTAGGGTTCTCAGCGATGCGCCTGGAACGTCCTCATTGGGAAAGCAGGTGTTGTGTCCAGAACAACGGATGTCGCTTGGGCGACAACGCTTGCCACGATCCGGCACAATCATTGTCATGTTTTACGTGCCCTAGAATACAAAATTAGCTGGCATCGGAGCTGCATTGATCTCCATCCGAGGAGCCACCAATGCGAACCCGAGCCAACAAATTCCTGACCATCACCCTTCTTTCCACCCCTCTCTTCGGCGTCGCCTGCACGCCCCCGGATGAGGGCGGTGCTGTTCATGAAAGCGAGAGCGCCGGATTCAACTCCGCCAACGGCCTTAGCTCCATCAACGGCCTGACCTCCGCCAACGGTCTCAGCTCCGTCAACGGTCTCGGCTCCGCCAACGGTCTCTCCTCCCTCAACGGCCTCAGTTCCGTCAACGGCCTCTCCTCCGCCAACGGCCTCATCACCACCGACGGTGGCCGCAAGACCATCACCTACATCGTCAAGTGCGCCCTGCCCGCGGGCCGCAGCGTCTCCAAGGTCTACGGCGGCGTCACCTACAAGTTCGACGGCCTCCTCGGCGTCGGCGCCGCCTGGGAATACGGCGCCTGCGACCAATACTGCCAAGAGAACGTCAGCGCTTGCGTCCTGGCCCACGTCAACACCACCGGCCAGAACGTCTCCATTTACCTCGACGGCGATCACCCCGCCCTCGGCTGGGGCCAGAACCCCAGCTACCCCTACCAGGAGGGCTCGTTCTTCGGAAACATCTTCACCTCGCCCCCCAGCGCCTACTACTGCAACGGCAAGGACTTCGACAAGGGTCTCGTCGCGGGTCGCATCGGCGCCACCGCCGGCAGCCCTTACGTCAACCCCTTCGCCTCAGGCACCACCTACTGCAAGGATCACTGCACCGCCCAGGACATCCCCAACCAGAACGACGGCTACAAGGCCTGCAACGGCTGGAACCGCGTGGTCACCGTTTGGCGCAACTTCGACCCCAACACCGACTACAAGGTCTGCAACCGCGCCACAGGCAAGTGCCTGAACGTCGAAGGTGGCAGCACCGGCGACGGCGCCAAGGTCGTTCAAAGCACCTACGCTTCTTCCAACACCAGCATGCGCTGGCGCATGGTCCAGACGGCCCCCGGTCAGTACAAGTTCACCAACAAGAAGAGCGGCAAAGTCATGGACATCTTCGGTCAGAGCACCGCCAACGGCACCGCCCTGATTCAGTACACCTCCTACAACACCGCCAACCAGCGCTTCTCCTTCACCCCCACCGGCGACGGCTTCTACAAGTTCAGCCCCGTCTCCAACACCGCCGCCTCCATCGACGTCCCGGGCTGGTCCGCCACCGAGAACCTCCCCATCCTCCAGTACACCTACGGCGGCGGCAACAACCAACAGTGGAGCATCGTCCCGGCCAACTAACCGCCGTCTGGGACCTGCGTCCTCTCCACACGCACATCACATCACATCAAACCAAAAGCGCGGTCCGACAATTGTCGGCCCGCGCTTTTTCGTTTTCCGCCCCACCGCCGGCCATTCCGCGCTGCCGAGGAAAGGCCTCCTCAGTCGGCCTGGAGATACCTCGTCAGTAGTGAGTCACGTCCAGCAGTTCGCCCATCGATCATCCAGCAAAGGACTTCGAGCCATGAATTTCTCAAGCCTCCCCGTTCTTGCTGGAATGCTTGTCTGGGTGGCTGCCGGGTGCGTTGCCAGCGTCCCAGCCAACGGCATCGGCACGGGGACTGGAGGCACCGGTCCCCTGGGCTGTGGGACCGGTCTCACCATGTGCCGGGCGGATCAGATCTGCAGTGCCGGTAGCTGCGGATGTCCGGCCGGGCAGTCACCGTGCAATGGCGTCTGCGCGGCTTCGTGTGGCGGCATGGGCGGATCCTTAGGCACGGGCGGATCGCCAGGCACGGGCGGATCAACGGGCACCGGCGGCAGCGCGCCTCCGATTTCATGCACAACGCCCACGCCGGGACGTTCGCCGCTGCGCCGCCTCACGACCGTCGAGTACAACCACACGATTCGCGATCTGTTGACCGACGCGACCAACCCGGGCAACGACTTCCCCGCCGAAATCACGGTCACCGGAGACTACTTCGGCAACAACGCCGACGAACAATCCGTCGAGATCGAGCTGGCCACGGCGTACAACACCGCCGCCGAAGGTATCGCCACGCGAGCGACCGCGAACGCGACGGCGCTGGGAAGGCTGGCCGCCTGCGCCGGCACCACACTGACGGCGGCGAATGAGGAGGCCTGCGCGCGGACGATCGCGACCAACCTGCTTCCGCGCGCGTACCGCAGGCCCGTGACAACCGCCGAGGTGGATGGGTACGTGACCCTTTACCGAAACGTGCGGGCGCTTTCTCCGACGTTGACATTCGCGTCCGGCGTCGCCGCCATGATCGAGACGGTGATTCAGTCTTCGCAGTTCCTGTACCGGGTCGAGTTCGGAACCACCGATCCGGGCAATCCATCGGTCAGGAAGCTGACCGGCCCCGAACTGGCCACGCGTCTGTCGTACTTCCTGTGGCAGACGATGCCAGATCCGGCACTGACGACGGCCGGCAATGGGACCACGTTGGCGACACCAGCCGGGGTCATGACCCAGGCGACGCGCCTACTCGACGATCCAAAATCGCGTCCGACGGTCGCTTTCTTCTTCGACAACATCCTGCCGCTGACCAGTTTGACTGATCTCACCCGGGCCCCTGCTGAGTTTCCGACTTTTTCGGCGGCGATCGGGCAAGCGATGCGCCAGGAAACCCAGCGCACGCTGGAGTACGAAATCTTCGAGAACACCACGCAGGCCCCCGGTAGCGCGTACGCGGCGGGAAGCTGGCCGGCTGTGATCACCGCGCCCTACACGTTCGTGAATCAGGCCCTGTTCAACTTCTACGGGGCGGGCGCCTTCTCCGGCACGACAAGCCTGACGGGCACCGCGTTGCAGAAGGTGAACCTGAACACCACGCAGCGTCTGGGTCTGCTTACCCAGGGTGGCGTCATGGCGGGAACCACCACCACGAACCTGACCAATCCCGTCCTGCGGGGCGGCTTCGTCATGCACAAGCTGATGTGCAGGAACATCCCCTTCCCCACCGACCCGGCGATCGTCGAATTGGCCACACAGCCCGTCCCGTACACGGGATGGACGGCCCGCGAGCGCTACGGCAAACACTCGATGATGCCGGTCTGCGCCGCGTGCCACCAGTTCATGGATCCCGTCGGCTTGGCGATGGAAAACTACGATGCGGTGGGCCTGTACCGAACGGTCGAACACGCCACCATAAACGGTGAAACCAGGGACACGCCCATCATCAGCAACGGCATGGTGCCGGGCGTGGGGGCATGGGCGAATGCGGTTGAGATGGCCCAGAAGCTGGCGGCATCCGAGGAGATGCAGACCTGTTTCGCCTCGAACTGGATGCAGTTCGCGTACGGGCGAATGCTGGACGCCGCCGACGCGTGCAACAGGCAGTCGGTCAATACGGCGTTCAGGAACGCCGGATACAACGTCAAGAAGATGTTGTTGGCGGTAACCCAAAGCGACGCTTTCCTGTATCGACCAGCCCCGTAAGGAGTCAGTCCCATGGCCAAATTCAGACTGAACCGCCGCGCCGTCCTGAAGGGGGCGGGATCCATCGCGATTGCGTTGCCCTGGCTGGAGATCATGGGCCAGGGCCGGAGCGCGCAGGCCCAGACCACCACGAACCCGGCCAAGCGGCTGGTCACGGTCTTCCAGCCGGGAGGGACCGTGCGCGCCAAATACACGCCCAGCGGAACCGAGGCCGCGCCCGTCTTGAGCCCGATCCTGGCGCCGCTGGAGCCGGTCAAAAGCAAGCTCCTGATCATCGATGGCCTGAACATGAACAGCGCGGTCGGGGAACAACATCAGCGCGGCATCATCGCGTGGCTGACGGGCAGCGTTCAGGTTGGGGCGTCCGGGTCCTACGGGTACTCAAAGGACGGGGGATCCATCGACCAGATCCTGACGCCGAAACTGTCGATGGGTAAGAAATTCGGCGGCGGCCTGCAGATGGCCGTTCGCTGGGGAACCGGAAAGGCCCACGGCTTGGTTTCGCCCATCAGTTGCGCGAACTTCGCCGCCTCGGCGCCGTACTCTCCCATTGCACCGCGCCTGGACCCGCAAGTGATCTTCGACCAGGTTTTTGGGAGTCTGATGCCGGGTGTGGCACCCGACAACGCGGCGGTGGCACTGATGCGCAAGAAGTCGATCTTGGATTTCTTGAACAAGGACTACGCGGCACTGGGAACGCGACTGGGCGCGTCCGACAAGATGAAACTGGACAACCACCTGACCAAGATCCGCGAGGTCGAGGCGAGCATCTCGGTTCCCCCGCCGGTGACGACGGCCACCTGCAAGCAACCCACCAAGGTGGACACGTCGGACTACAACCCGAAGGCCGGCCTGGCCTCGGCCAACGACGGATCGGTCTTGGACAAATCGTCGGACACCGCAATCCCCAAGGTCGGCAAGTTCATGACCGACATGATCGTGATGGCCCTGGCCTGCGATCTGACCGGTGTGGCGACGTTGCAGTGGACCGACACCGAGGCGAAGCACACATTCCCCTGGCTAAGCCTGTCCGAGCACCATCACTTCTACCAACACGACGGGGGCTTCAACGCCGCCGCGTGCGAGAAAATCGCGACCTGGTACACCCAACAGCACCTGTACCTGCTGCAGCAAATGCAGGCGGTGGACATGGGCGGTCACACGCTGCTGGACGAAAGCGTCGTGTTCTTCGGATCCGAACTGCAGGATCCGCCGACGCACGGCAAGACCAACATGCCGTTCATGCTGGCCGGAAACGGAGGCGGTCTGCGCACCGGGCGCTGGATCAAGGCTGCCAGCGGTACGTCGCACAATGGGCTCTTGCTGGCGCTCCTGAATCTGTTTGGCGACACGCGAACATCAGTCGGCACCGCGGAACATAATGTCCCGGCCATGACGAACCTGAAATAGCGTTCGCGAGGGCGCCGGCGCCGACAAATCTCCCGATGCCCCCTCAGTCCAGGAACCGCTGCAGGTTGGTCTACCCGAATCGGCTTCGCTCCCGTCCCGTCTCTCCTATCTGGAATCAAGCGGCAACCACACCAAAACAAGGAGGTCCCATACCAGATGGGCCACCAGCGCCGGTGCCAGCCTTCCGCTGAGTACGCGAAGCGCGCCCCACGCAAGGCCGCAACCGAACGCAACGAAAACCAGAACGGGCGCACCGAGGGGAGTGTGCGCCAGTGCGTAGACGCCGGCCGCCAACGCAACACCCGCCGCGGGCCCCAGGCGCCGCACCAGCGCGGTCTGCACCACGCTTCGCCAGACCAGCTCCTCGCCCAAAATGACCGGTCCAAGCACCAGCGACGCGACCGCCGGGGATGGCCCGCGAAACGCGGAGTACAGGATGGCGGTATCGTTCGCGATCACAGGAGTCATGCGTGCAGCCACCGGATAAAGGACATAGGTCGCGGCGGCCATCAACCCACCCGCGGCGGCGCCAATCAGAATCAACCGCGTGCTTGGCCGAAGGATCTCGCGTGAGCCCGGCCAGTCGAGCGCGAGAACGGCAATACCAAGCCCGATCGAAGCTCCCCCGATGGCCAGCCAGATGCCTATTGATCCGGCGGCGACCACGGCTGCCACCCACACCCCGATGCACCCTATGGCCAGGGAGGCCTTGGGCGAAGACACCAGCGCTCTGGAACCCAGGTTCGGATTCATGCCGATCGTCCCGCCAGCCCTCGCGCGCGTTCCAGCGCGCCCCAAACGCCAGGCACCGGCCCTTGACTACGCTCGGCGGCAAGCGCCAGTCTGGCCGCCCGCGCGAACCTCAGACGGCGAGAATGATCGATCAGCTGCCAAAAGCGATCGTCCGTGGCCAGTAGGTCCTCGGCCAGACCCACGACAACTTCGCGCGCCACCGACCACTGGGCGCGCGTCACGAAGCGCACCCACAGGGACGACAACCGTGGCGTCAAAAACGCCACCTCGATCATTCTCGGGTGCGGCAGGCCCATGGCTCGCGAGGTTTCCTCCAGCACCTCCTTGCCAGAAATCACGTCGGGCCCCGGGATGTCGAACCACGTGCTCACTTCGATCGGTAGGTCCAGTGCCTGCGCCAGCGCTATCACCACATCGTCGATGGCCACCGGCTGCGTGCGTGATTTCAGCCAACGCGGTAGCACCATCACGGGCAGACGAGCGGCCAGGTCACGAACAATCAGCCAACTCAAGCTCCCGTGACCGACGATCATGCTTGCGCGCAGTTCGACGGTCTTGACCGGTCCTGACCTCAGTACGTGGCCCACGTCGATGCGGCTGCGCAGATGATCCGAACCCTGACCGCTGGGCGCGATGCCTCCCAGGTAGACGATGCGCTCGAGACCGGCCACGGCCGCCGATTTCGAGAATGTCTCCGCGGCCATCACCTCGTTCCGGTGATAGTCGATCCCCTCGCCAATGCCGTGGACCAAATACAGCGCTGCGCGACAACCGGCCAACGCGCGAGCACAAGACGCCGCATCTCCAACGTCGCCTTGCACCCAATCGAGATCCGGTGCTCGTTTGCGCGCCCGTTTCACGTCGCGTGTCAGACAGCGCACGCTCCAACCCATGGCCGCCAGGGCTGGTCTCACCGCCCCGCCCACGAATCCACTGGCGCCGGTCAGCAGTAGCGTTCGCTGTGCCATGGCCAGGGAAGCAATCTCGTGGGGTTTCTTCCAACACTACGACTTCGGAAGGATCACCGTGTCGATGACGTGAATGACCCCGTTGGACGTGACGATGTCAGTCTTGACCACGTTCGCCCCGTCCACCATGACCTTGGAACCCTTCACCACGATCTTGACCTTCTGGCCATTCACGGTCTTCGCCGATTTCATCTTCACCACGTCTGCCGCCATCACCTTCCCGGAAACCACGTGATAAGTCAGGATGGCCGCCAGCTTCGCTTTGTTCTCCGGCTTCAGCAAGTCATCCAGCGTCGCCTTCGGAAGCTTCGCGAACGCCTCGTCGGTCGGCGCGAACACCGTGAACGGCCCCGTCCCCTTCAGCGTATCGGCCAGTCCGGCAGCACCAACCGCGGCTGCCAACGTCTTGAACGATCCCGCGGCCACGGCGGTCTCAACGATGTCCTTCTCGGCGGTATTCCCTCCGGCGAACGCAGGAATCGACAGCGAAACCACGGCGACAGCGGTCATCGAAAGTCGCCTGGCGACAACAGCGGCCATCATCGGGATCTGGAATCTGGACTTCTTGGAAATGGATGTCATGGCGTCTTCTCCTTGGTTTTGGTTTTGATCTGGGTTCACCTGGCTAAACGCGGGACGTGCGTGAACGGTTACAGGGATGCGCGCCCGACAATCAGCAGTGGACGTGCCCGCCGGAACCGACTAGATACCCCTGCCCTGCCGCCCGAACACCGACGAGACACCGATGGGCGCCAGGGCCACAGCAGCCAGGGCGTCCAGAACAGCCAAGGCGACAATCAACACGGCCTTCGGCTGCGCGCCTGGCAGCGCGAGGCGCTGGAGCAATTCGAATCCAGCGTGGCGCCAAACTTCCTGGCGGTCGCGACGCCGGGTGCTGGAAAGACGACGTTCGCGCTGACCGCCGCCAGACGCGCACTGGTCGCGCGCACCATTCGTCGGGTGGTGATCGTCGTGCCGACCCAGCACCTGAAACATCAATGGGCCCACGCGGCCGAACCATTCGACATTCACCTGGACCCCGGCTGGACCGTCGGCTACGGCGGCTTGCCTTCCGACGTGCACGGCGTGGTGGTCACGTATCAGCAGGTGGCGCTGGCCCCCACCACCTTTCGCCAGATGGTGCGCGGGGCGCTGGTCGTTCTGGATGAAGTGCACCACGCCGGTGACAGCCGATCGTGGGGGGACGGCGTGCGACAAGCCTTCGAACCCGCATGGCGGCGCCTGTGCCTGTCGGGAACGCCATTTCGATCGGACCAGATCACCATCCCCTTCATTCGCTACGAAGGCGATCTGGCCCACCCCGACTACGAATATGGATACGGCGACGCCCTGAAGGAAGGCAAGGTGGTACGCCCGGTTTACTTCCCCCGCATCAACGGACGCATGGAATGGACCGCGCCGGACGGCGGCAGCTACGAGGCCACGTTCGACGACCGTCTGTCCCGGGATCTGGCCAGTCAGCGCCTGCGCACGGCGCTGGACGTGTCGGGGGAATGGTTGCCGACGGTGCTGGAGCAGGCGAACGCACAACTGATGCATCTGCGCGCGCACGATCCGAATGCGGCCGGCCTGGCGATCGCAATCGATCAGGAACACGCGAAGGGGATCGCCGCCATTTTGGAGGAACGATTGGGCTTCGCGCCTGCCATCGCGACCTCCGATGATCCGGAGGCATCCAACCACATCAGTCGTTTCGCCGACGGCAACGCGCCTTGGATCGTGGCGGTGCGGATGGTTTCGGAGGGTGTCGATATTCCGCGCCTTCGCGTCGGGGTGTACGCGACGAACACCGTCACCGAGCTGTTCTTTCGGCAGGCGGTCGGGCGGCTGGTGCGCTGGAACGCCCGTCTGCGGCGGCAGGCGGCCTACATGTTCATCCCCGACGACATTCGCCTGCGAACCTTCGGACTGGCCATCGCCGAGCAACGCCGGCACGACCTGCAGAAGCACCACGACGACGACGATCGCCAGGACATGGGGCCACCCGTCAAACAAGAGGAGAAAGAAGCCGAGCTCTTCGAGCAACTGAACCTGTTCACCGTCATCTCGGCGGTGCCACTGGACGAACACGGACGCCCGCTGGAGGTTCGGGTTTTCGGGGCCGACAACGATACGGACAATCACGGAGATCCCGACGACCACATTCCCGACATGGTCGATCTTTCGATGCCGCAACGATTCGCCGGGAACGTTCCTCCGCCCGATGTTGATCCGGCCGCTGGGCACGTGCCCGGCACCCACAAGCACGGCAAGTCACCGAAGGACAGCGCGCTGGCCCGACGGCGCCAACTGCGCGAGGCCAACAGCGACGCTGTCCGGGCGCTGGTTCACCTGACCGGCAAGACCCACGCCGACACGAACAACACGCTGAACCGCAAGGTGGGGATTCGACGCATCAGCATGGCGACGGTGAAACAGCTGGAACAGCGTCTGACCCTGGCCAAATCGATGATGCGGCGACGATAATCGAACCATGACCCACAACGACACCCTCCGCGGCGTTCGCTATTTGCTGAACGTCAGTGACGCGAAGCTGACCGACATCATCCGCCTGGCCGGCGGCGAGGTCAGCAAGGACGAGATCGTCGCGTTCCTCAAGAAGGAGGACGAAGACGGCTACCGCCCGTGCGGCGACAAGGTCATGGCCCACTTCCTGAATGGCCTGGTCATTTACAAACGCGGCAAGGACGACAGCCGGCCACCACAGCCCATCGAGATTCCGGTCACCAACAACGTCGTGCTGAAAAAGCTACGCGTCGCTTTCGAACTAAAGGACAGCGACATCATCGCGCTGATCGAGAAGAGCGGGCTGCGCGTGTCCAAGGCCGAGCTCGGCGCTTTCTGCCGCCGGCCGGACCACAGAAACTATCGCGACTGCGGAGATCAGTTTCTGAGGAATCTGTTGAAAGGCCTGGGCTCGTCGATCTGACTTGTTCCAGGACGCAACGACGTCAAGAGCGAAAGAGCGTACACGTCCGCTCCTCAATTGCTCCGGTTGGATTCGTGTAATACATTAGGTGACGATGGGTCATACACTAAGCGTTCGCCTCGATGATGATCTCGCCGTCTGGCTGGAAGAAACCGCGCGCGCGCGCGGAGTGTCAAAAGGACGGATCGTCAAGGAACACCTTCAGCAGGGTCGGGCGAAGACCGCTCAGTCCACATTCATGCGTCTGGCGGGCAGCGTCGCCGGGCCCAGGAACCTTTCTTCACGCAAGGGATTTCAGCGGCCGTGAAGGGCATCGCCGATACCGGTTTTCTGGTCGCGTTCACGAACAGGGGCGACCAGCACCACGCTTGGGCGGTCTCCATAGCGAAGCAGATCGAGTCGCCACTTCTCACTTGCGAACCCGTGTTGGCGGAAACAGCTTTTCACCTGGGCAGCGTTTCGCTGGTTCTTGCCATGATCGACGAGGGATTGGTGACCCTGGCTTTCAATTGTGCCGACCACCTCGGGCAGTTGCGGACGCTGGCTGGCCGCTACGGCGATTGGCATCCGGACCTCGCTGACCTCTGCCTGATTCGCATGAGCGAACTTCATCCGCGCCATCCGGTCCTGACCGTGGACAAGAAGAATTTCCGCGTCTACCGCCGAAACAAGCGGGAGGCTATCCCCCTCGTTTGCCCGCCGGATCGGTGAACGGGGGACGCCTGTCACCAGCGTCGCTGGCATGACGGGATTCGCTTCGTGCGCCCTGGTCCCGCGTGACACCACCCACCAGATCGAATAGCTTCCTCGGTCATGGCGCAGTATCTACTGATCGAATCGCGCGATCCGTTCGAATCCAACGACGTCGCGTACTACTACAATCTGGCCAAGGACCTGCGTGCCGCGGGCAACGATGTCACCTTGTTCCTGGCGCAAAACGGCGTACTGGCCGCGCGGCCGTCGGGGCGTTCGGCGGCGCTGACCGCGCTGGCGAACCAGGGCGTCCAGGTCTTGGCCGATGACTTCTCGCTGAAGGAGCGCGGGATTTCGAAGTTGGCCGACGGCATCACGGTGTCGCCCATCGACATCGTCGTCGACCACCTGGCGGCGGGCCACAAGACCCTATGGCACTAACGGAGACCAACATGTCCGACACGCCCAACACGCAAAAGAAGACCTTGACGATCGCCTTGATGGATCCTCCGTACGAATCGGAGAATGTGACGACCGCATTCCGCATCATGGATGTCGCCGTCCGTCGCGGCTACGACCTGAAGGTGTTTGCCTACGAGGGCGCGTCCGCCCTGGCGTTCGCGCGCCAGGCGCAACATCCGAACCCCGTGCACGGGAAGACCCTGGCCGAGGAGAACCACCCCACCACGAAGGATCAGGTCATCGGCCTGATCGCCGCAGCCGACAAAAACGGCGGTTCGGTCGATTGGGTGAACTGCGGCATGTGCGTCGATGAACGTGGCGTGGGTGAATTCGCGGCCGGCCGTCGCGGCTCTCCCGCCGATTTCCACACCTTCGTCGAAGCGTCCGACAACGTTCTAGTCATCCCCACCAAGTGAGACCCTGAACCATGGCCAAGAAGACACTGAACATCGTCGAGTCGGCCTACCGGGCCGTGGTGGAAGAGCAGGACGACACCATCTTGTGGGTGTTGGCCGCCATGCAAGCGGCGGGAGCCGAGCACACCGTCGTGCTGCGCGGCAACGCCGTGAATTACGCGGTGGCGGGCCAGGGTGGACCCGCGCTGACGGTTGGCGAGTGGAAGCAAACCCAGGCACCCAAGATGGACCGGGATGTCGTCGACCTGATGGAAAAACGGAAGATGGTCGTCTACGCGATCGCCGAGGACCTTGTCGAGCGCGGCATCGAGCGGGACGAGCTGGTTCCTGGAGTCAAGACCCTGCCGAAGAGCGCGTTGCCCGGTCTGTTCGCGGAACACGTCGTCATCAACCACTGGTAGCCGCCCCTTCGCAGGATGTGATGTTTCGGCCCCAGTGGCTGCCGGGGGCATCCGATCTGCCGGGCGTCGTGCTGGCGACGACGGTCGGCGGCGCATCGTTCGCGATAACCCGGACGCTGCCGGCGACTCCGTTTCTGTCCGAGGTGCTGGTGGCGTTGGTCCTGGGCGCGCTGGTGCTGAACACCCCCGCGCGCCGCGTGTTGGGCCTGGCCCTGCCTGGGCCGGATCGCGACCCCGATCGCTACGCGCCCGGACTGCGGTTCACCGGCAAATGGATATTGCGGCTGGCCATCATCCTGATGGGTCTGAAGGTTCAGACCGGTTTCTTCCAACACGGCGAGGCCGCGCTGATCGGGGCGGTGGCGCTGGCCGCGTTGCCAAGCACGTTCTTCGTGGCTCACGCTCTTGGCGCCGCGGTTGGTCTTCGCAGACCCATGGCCGATCTGCTGGCTGCGGGAACCATGATTTGCGGAGCGTCCGCGGTGAACGCCGTAGCGCCGGTGGCGCGCGCACACCGCGATGAACAGGCGACCGCCATCGCCGTCATCTCGCTGCTCAGCATCGGGGCCCTGATTGTTTTCCGACCCATCGCCGCGGCGGTCGGCCTGGAACCTTCCGCTGCGGGTCTTTGGAGCGGCCTGGCGGTCAACGATTTGTCGTCGGCAATCGCGGTGGGCGCGCAAATGGGTGGCGCTGGCGCCGTGATGGCCGCGGCATCGAAGTCGGCGCGCGTCCTTCTGCTGGCGCCCACGCTGGCCGTGTTGTCATTCGTCCGCCGCGAGGGCGGTCCCGTCAGTCTTCAGAAAAGCATGCTGGACGCGTTGCCTGGTTTTCTTCTCGGGTACGTCGCGCTTGCTGTCGTTCGCGCAATCGGCGACAGGGTCATGGCTCCCAGCACGATCTACAGCGGCCTGTTGTCGGCAAATAGTTTCGCCGTCGATCTGGCCATGGCAACGGTGTCAGCCGGTATGGGGCTGCACCTGGGGATGCGGGGACTTCTCTCATCCAGCCCGCGGGCATTGTTGGTTGGCGTGGTTACGTCGGCATGGATGGCCGGGGTGACGCTGGCCATGGTGACCAGCCTGACGCGCGGCGCGCCTGTGACTGCCGGACTGATCGGGGGTGTTGCGTTGGCTCTTGGGTGGTCCGCGTACCGTGTGGGCAATCGCGCCCGATCGCAGTACGCCTTCTTGCTGAAGCGCTTCAACAGCGGGGCCCCCGTGTCGCTGGTCGAGGCGTGCCAGTTGCTTGATCGCGATGAGGCGCAAGGCGAGGGCGCAATGAACGGCGGTTTCCTGCGCCGCCTGATGGTTCAGTTGCATCCCTCGATCGGCGAGCTGATTCCCATTCGCGACAGCCCCCTGCCCCACGGCGAGGGCTGCCGCTGGATTACGTATTGGCAGGGAAAGACCGGTTGGGCGCTGGTGGCGATTTGTCGGATCCCGGGCGCGGTGACACCCATTCACGCCCATCCGCACCGACTACTGGGCAAGGCCATCGAGGGGGCGCTTGAAGAATTGCGCTTTCGCGAGGTGGGACCGGGAGAAATCGAGCTCACGTCACGCGCCTTGCTGGGTCACGAAGAGCTGGTCCAGACCGATGGTCTGCAAGCATTGCATCTGGTGCGCGCCGTGGGGCGCCGTTCCGCGATCGATCTTCAGCTGCGAGGACCGGAGGTCGGGCTTCCCGGTCGGCTGCTGATCACCGACCCGCCGGTGGATATCTTGAAGCTGGCGGTCGGAGCCCGCCTGCACGTGATCGAGCGAGGCGATCCCAGGCCAGGTCACGGCGGCGAAGGCGCGAGTGTCGGGCGGATCCCAAAAACCTAATCCTGAACGACGGGAAAACCGGCCAGCGTCCAGGCCTCTATCCCGCCGTCGAGCGCGACGGTCCGCGAATAACCCAACGTCCGCAGCGATTGCGCCGAGAGCGTGGAAATCTTTCCGACCTGACAGTAGGTCAGGATGCGTGCGGTCGGATCGGGCAACTCTCGATCGGCGCGCAGCTCCAACTCGCCACGGGGGATGTTGATCGCGCCCGGCAGGTGACCGGCCTGGAACGCCTCCCGCGCGCGGACGTCCAGCATGACTAGACCCGTGTCTTTTCGTGAAATCCGCTGCTGCACTTCTTCCATCGACATGAACGCGATGGCGCGTGCCGCCTCGGCGATCAGTTGCTTGACGGTCTTGCCGCCGGTGCGGTTGGTGCGCAGTGCCTCTGTCAGGTGCTGCGGCATCGCCAGATCCAGGCCACGCATCAACGCCACGAATTCCGCGCGCTCCTTCTTTTGCAGCCGCGGGTTCTCGGCGATTTCCGCCGCAATCGTCGAATGACTCCGTCCCTTGTAATCATGGGCCGGGTACACCAGCAGGCGGCCGTCGAGAGTCAGAAGTTTTCCAAACAGACTCTGATACAACGCCTCGGCATCGCCTGTCGGCAGATCGGTTCGCCCCGTCCCCCCCATCAGCAACGTATCCCCGGTCAGTACGCGATCGGGCAAGACCAGACACAGGGAATCCTCGGTGTGGCCCGGGGTTTCAAGGATGCGGATCCGCAAATTACCGACCGCCAAAGTGTCGCCGTCTTCAACCCGCAAATCCACGAAAGGCGCCGCGCTGAGGCGGTGCATGACCACCTTCACGTTCAGCTGCCTGCCCAGTTCCCGCGCTGCCGTGAAGTGATCGGCGTGCGTGTGCGTGTCCAGCAGGTAATGAACACGGAGGCCCTTCTCCGCGACCAGGGCCAGGTACCGGTCGGTCTGATCCAGCTCGGGATCGACGATGATCGCGGCACGGGTGTCCTCGCACCCGATAACGTACGACAGGCATCCACCGCTGCGAATCTGCTCGAAGAACATCGTTCGACGTTAGCCGGTCGCACGGTCGGCGACAAACCCGGCTACGGCATTCCGTCGACGATGACGGGATCGTCCTGCTCGGCCAGATGGCGTTTGCCCTGCAAATCGATGAAATGGCCCGATCGCCCGGCCTTGGTCTCCAGGTAGAACCGGTTGTGATCGTTCGCCGCCATGACGTGGGGGATTCGTCCCGCAACCTTGATCTTGTGCTGCTCTAGTTGCCGGATCTTGTCGGGGTTGTTGGTCATCAGTTGAACCGAAGCCACGTTCAGGCTCATCAACATGTGCGCGGCGATCGAATAGTCGCGCTCGTCGTCGCGAAACCCAAGCGCCAGGTTAGCGTCCACGGTGTCCAGACCCTGATCCTGAAGCGCGTAGGCGCGGACCTTGTTGATGAGTCCGATACCCCGCCCTTCCTGCCTCAGGTACAGCAGCAGACCGCGCTCCATCGAACCCAGCGTGCGCATCGCCGCCTCCAGTTGGTCGCGACAATCACAGCGCAGCGATCCCATCACGTCTCCGGTCAAGCACTCCGAATGCAGGCGCGTCGGCAGGTCGGCCGCGCCCATGACGTCGCCGTGCACCATTGCCAGGTGTTCCTTGCGATCACGGTTGTTCCAGAACGCGACCAGCTGAAACCGCCCAAAGCGCGTGGGCAGATCGGCGACCGCCTCCACCTTGACGCAAACGTGGTGAATCCCGAATCCGGTACAGTCGTGGTCCTTGTCGCGTTCGACCAGATCCTCAAGCCTGTCGACACGGGGCGGAGCGCTACACGGGGTCGTGCTCATGGAAGACATATAACCTGGAATCGCCGCCGTTCCCCGGGGCCGTGCCCCGAATCGAAGAACGCAACGGCCCCACACGAAGGCCCGCCGTCCGCCCAGGGATCTCTGGCATGCTGCGCGGCATGCCAAATCGCAAGTCGAGGTTGCATGGGGAGTCGCACCGCAGCGACCGCACCGCCTGGCTGCGCGCCGCGGTGCTCGGGTCGGATGACGCCATCGTGTCGACATCCAGCCTGATGATCGGTGTCGCTGCGTCCTCCGCGTCGCAAGACGCGATTGTCGTGGCG
>JANOJB010000118.1:0-3888 GCA_031407985.1 Pseudomonadota bacterium
GCTGGTGCTGCTGGCGGTCGCGGGCTTTGGGTTGTGGCGCGCGAGTCGCCCGGCATGGCTGGGCGTCATGGCGGGTGTCGCGACCTTGCTTCTGACCGTTGTCGCCTTCGCCGTCCGGCACGAAAGGCTTTCGTTCAGCGCTGACCGCACCACGGCGCGTCTGGGTGGCTCGGTCGGCATCCTGGCGATGGCTGCCTGCGTGCTGACCTTGGCACCGGCGTTTGTCGCGGTGCTGCGCGGCCGCTGGCGATCGCCCGCCGCCTGCGCGTTTGCCGTCGGCACGGTGATCGGCGCCGCGCCCATCGCCGCGATCACCTTCGTCACCGTCGGGGCCTTTCAAACGCGCGTCGACTGCGATCCGGCCTGGCTGGCCGCGCTGCCGTTGTGCGCGTACGCGGCGTTCGCCGTCCCCGTGCTGGCGGCGGCGACCTTTACGGCTCTTGCGTGGATCCATGATTTGATCGCCATCCCACGCGTGCAATGAGATAGCCTTAGTCTCATGCCGCAGTCCCCCTTGCCGCATCGGGGTTACGTCGTGTCCTCGGTCGCCTTCGTGTTTTTCGCTGGTTGGGCCTGCGTCCCGCCGGGATCCGGAGTCGCAACGCCTGGAACGGGTGGAACGTCCGGATTAGGTGGTCGAGGTGGCGGTGGAGGCGGCGGTGGCAGCGCAACCGGATCGGGAGGAAGCACCGGCGGGACGGGCGGCACGTCTGGAACCGGCGGCAGTGGTGTCATCGCTTCGGGCGGGACCACACCGACCCCGGATGGCGGGGTCGACGGCACCGGCGGATCCGGCGCTACCGGCACGGGTGGTTCCGCAACGGGCGGCCGGGGCGGGACGGCAGGAGTGGGCGGCCGCGGAGGCGGCGGCATCGTCGGGGGCACCGGCGGATCAGCCGCAAGTGGCGGCCGCGGGGGATCGACCGCAAGCGGCGGCGCCGGCGGGCGCGGTGGCGCGACGGGAAGCGGTGGCGTAACGGGAAGCGGTGGCGTGGGTGGCTCCGTGGCGACCAAGTGCCGGAACCCCGCTGCCGCGACCGGCATCAGCTTCGTCGATTCCACGGCGGGCAGCGACGCGAACGACGGCGCCACACCGGCCACCGCATGGCAGACGTTGGCGAAAGTAAACGCCGCGACCTTCCAGCCTGGAAGCACATTGTGTTTCAAAGCGGGCGGCACGTGGACCGGCCAACTGGCGCCGAAGGGTTCGGGAACGGCGGCGGCCCCGAACGTCATCGACCAGTACGACACCGGGAACAAACCGCGGATCGCGGCAGGCACCAGCGATCTGCAGGCGGTCTTGCTACAGAACGTCCAGTACTGGGAGATCAACAACCTGGAACTGACCAACAACAAGACAGCCCCCGGTGACTACCGCGGGATCTCCGTGCGCGGCCGGGACGCGGGAGTCCTGAACCACATCTACATTCGAAATTCATTCATCCACAACGTCACCGGCCAGGTGAACTGGATCGGGGGCGATGTCGCCGACGACAACCCGCCCTGGGTCAAGTTCCAGACCGGCTGGGACGCGTCGAAACGCACGGGCGGCATCGTCGTAGAGATCGAAACGCAGAACAACACAAAGACCTGGTTCAACGATGTCGTGATCGAGAACAACGTCATCCAGGACACGTCCTTCGGCGGAATCATCTTCAAGCAGCTTGAGGGAAGCGTCGGCTGGGGTGTGCGCAGCTCACGCACCGATACGCGGTTCACGCCGCACACGAACATCGTGGTGCGCGGCAACTACCTGTCGCAAACCGGCACGCCATACGGCTGCAACACCATCTACATCACGGGCGCGCAGCACGTGCTTATCGAACGCAACGTCACCAAGGACTCGGGCACCAGCGCGATAGAGGCGTACAACGCGGACGACGTGCGCATTCAGTACAACGAAACCTTCGGAACGGTACAGAAGGCGGGCGGCGCGGATTCCAACGGCATCGACGCCGACCGCGCCACGACGGGCGCCGTCATCCAATACAACTACGTCCACGACAACGGGGACGGAATCCTGCTGTGTCAGATCGCCTTCGGCGACGCAATCATTCGGTACAACCTGATCGTCAACAACAAGCGCCACGGCATCAACCTGCACTCCGACAATTCCGCCACGAATCAGATCTACAACAACTTGTTCTTCATCGACGGAATCAACAGCGGCAACCTCGTCGCCACCTCGGGCGGCACCGATCTTCTGGCTGCTACCTACACCCTGCGAAACAACATTCTGCATTCCAGCCGCGCGGCGGCGATGGTGGTGACGGGATCGGGCGTCACGTACGCCAACAACCTGTTCAGCGGCGTCGCGGCGGTGGGCACCGCCGCGCAGACCGGCGCCCCGATGTTCGTCAACAGCGCCATACGTCCCAGCGGCACCCAGGCCGGACCGGCACTGGGAGGTGTCGGCGGCCTGCAGGTGCGTGCACCCTCTCTGGCCATCAACAACGGCGTCGTGATCACCAACAACGGCAGCGTCGATTTCTGGGGCAACCCGCTGTACGCGGGCGCGCCGGACATCGGGCCGTACGAAGCACCCTGATTCCGCTATAAGTCCGTCGTGCGTATTGTTTCGTTGCTGGCCAGCGGTACCGAATTGTTGTGCGCGCTCGGCGAAGGTGACCGCCTGGTCGGCCGATCGCACGAATGCGACGATCCGCCCTGGGTCGCGCGCTTGCCGGTGGTCTCCCGTCCCACCTTCGACGTCACCGGTGACAGTGGTGCCGTCGATCAGTTGGTACGCGACAAGCTGCGGGCGGGGCAACCGCTGTACGAGATCGATCGCGCGCGTCTGGATGCCCTGGCGCCCGATCTGGTGATCACGCAAACCCATTGCGACGTGTGTGCCGTCGGTCCGGACGCGATCGCCGCCGCCGTCGCTGTCGCCAACGTAGGCGACGCTCACACGTGGCCGGGGCTGGAGAACCTGCGCACGGTCGCGATGCGCGGGGGTTCTCTGGACGGCATCCTGCGTGACTTCATCGTGGTGTCGGAAGCGGCTGGATGCGGCGCACGCGGACAGGCACTGGTGGCCGACCTGCGCGCGACCGTGCAAACGTGGCGCGACGCCACCGTCGGACTGGCACGGCCGCGCGTGGTTTGCCTGGAATGGACCGACCCACCATTCCCGATGGGGAACTGGGGCCCCGAGCTGGTCGAGCTGGCGGGCGGAATCTGCGTGCTCGGAAACCCCAACGCCCATTCCGCTGCCGTGCCCTGGCAAGCGGTCCGGGACGCGGATCCCGACGTGCTGGTCATCGCACCTTGCGGCTTCGGCTTGGAACGCGGGCTTGCGGACGCGGCGTCGCTGCCGGCACGCCCCGGCTGGTCGGACCTTCGCGCGGTTCGTACCGGACGCGTCTACGTCAGCGACGGCAATCGCTACTTCAACCGCTCGGGTCCGACCGTCTTCGCGACCATCGCGCTACTTGCCGAGATGCTGCACCCGAAGACCTTTCCGCCCGTGCATGAGCCGACCAACTATCGCCGCTGGCCGAGCGAATGACCCACGGAAGGCTGGAGGCCGAGCGGAAGGTACTTGAGCCGCTCCTGCCCGACATGGATCCCGGTGATCTCCTGCTCATCCTCGAAAACCTGATTCGCGGTGCGGGTAGCGGTCGCAATCTGTTCGTTCGGGCGGTTTCTGGGTCTGACGTCAACCTCCGTGGTAGGCATTCGCCCATGTCTCAACATACGGCGACGATCAGTTGGAAGGATACCGGGACGGAATTCATGCAAGGACGTTTCTCCCGCGCGCACACCTGGGCGTTCGACGGCGGCCTCAGCGTGCCCGCGTCGGCGTCACCCGCCGTCGTTCGGCCCCCGCTGTCGGATCCCGCGGCCGTCGATCCGGAAGAGGCGTTCGTCGCTTCGATTTCCAGC
>JANOJB010000133.1:0-74569 GCA_031407985.1 Pseudomonadota bacterium
AAAACGTCCCTGGGGGTTGACCTTGGTCGCGAAACCGTTGGTGTTTGTCATGGTGACCAAACGTATTTGCAAGCGCGGGACCGCTTCCAAGTGAGGTGAGTCACGGCGGAAACGCAGGTATCCGCGCCACCTACAATCGGCAGGTACCGCCGCAGCCGCCGCTTAGCGCTCCGACGATCTGCACGTCGGCGCCCGCGGGAAGGACGGCGCCAAGGTCGTCCTGGCGATCGCCACCGACGAAGAAGATGATGTGGCGGCGCACGCGGTCTTGTTCATCGATGACCCGAAAGCGAAAACCCGGAAACTGGCGGTCCAGATCGGCCAGAACCTCGGCCAAGGTCATCCCCGCCGCTTGCGCCTCGGCGCGCCCGCCGGTGTATCCGCGCAACTGCGTCGGGACGATCACGCGTACGGGCGGCTGACGCTGCACGCGCCCTACCCTTTCACGCCGTGTGGCCGAACGTCACGGCGAAGATGTGCGGCAGATGGCGAAACAGGCAATGGAAGCTGTCGCCTTCGTCGTCGCTGGCCCACACCTCCCCGGAGGTCGTGCCCAGATACAGGCCCACCCGATCGCCCGCGTCGGCGCACATGGACTGGCGTTTGACCGTCCACCAGGCTTGTTCACGCGGGAAACCAGCGTCGCGTCGCTGCCAGCTGGCGCCCGCGTCGCGGGTGACGAACACCGCCGGTTTGCCATCGGGGGACGTGCGCGGCCAGTCACCTGTGCCGTCCATGGGGAACACCCAGGCCGTGTCGGGATTCCGGGGGTGAATGACCATCGGGAAGCCCACATCGCCCACGGCGGCCGGCATGGCCTTGCCGACCCGCAGCCAGCGCGTGTCTGGGCGATCCAACCGGTAAATGCCGCAGTGGTTCTGTTGCCAGAGGCGATCGGGCGCGGCGGGGTGCTGGACCACGCAGTGGGGATCGTGGCCGAACTCGTATTCGCTGCCGTCATCTTTCGGCGGAAAGAAATCGGTGGCCACGCCCAGGTTCAGCGGCTGCCAGTCGGCGCCGCGGTTGATCGTTTCGAAGACGCCTCCGGACGACATCGCCAGATACAGATGCGCCGGATCGCGCGGATCGACCAAGATCGAATGCAGTTTGCCGCCGTCCGGGGTCTGATCTTTGTCGCTGCCGACCCACCTGTGTTGATCGGCGTGATCGTTGAAACCCGCCACCGGGGCCCAGGTAACGCCGCCGTCATCGCTGCGAAACAAGCCCTTCGGCGACGTGCCCGCGTACCACACGCCGGGCTCGCTGGCGTGACCGGGGGTCAGCCAAAACACATGGTCGACGGCGCGCCCGCGGGGCTCGCCCTTCACGAACTGCGGTGGAGTTTCGGCCTCCTTCCACGTCGTACCACCGTCGTCGCTGCGAAAAACCGTCGGCCCCAGGTGCCACTGGCGCGAGGCGCACAGCAGCGTCTTGCCGTCCCGCGGGTCCAGTACGACGTGGTGACACTGCTGGCCGAGGAAGGTCGGTCCCTTCAGCGACCATGTGCGGCGGTCGGTCGCCGCGGCGGTGGCAATCCAGACACCCTTCCGGGTGGCGATGTACACGTTCATCGACATGCGGTCCTCCGAGGCGGCGGACGCTAGCATATCCCTCCCGATACCTTGCCAAAGGTCTAGCGCTAGGGGATACCGAACACAGGCAAAAGGAACGGCGACCTGATGACCGAGTTGGACCGAATTCGCGGCTTTCTGGACGTCATCAGGCGGCGCTTCCTGCTGCGTACGGTCCTGCGCCGGGGGGCGTTCGCGGCCGCGGCGCTTTTGCTGGTCGTGCTGGGAATGTCGCTCGCGGCAGCGGCCGTGGGACCCGCCGGATTCTGGCGGCCGCTGACGATATTCGCGGCCGGAACTTGCGTACTGGGCGGCTTGTTCGTCGGGCTATGGCGCCCATTCCGATCGCTGCGCGGTGATCCGGCAGCCGCGCGCATGGTTGCACGTTTGGCCTCATCCGGTACTTCCGGTACTTCCGGTACTTCGCTGGGAGGGGACATTGTCTCGGCCGTGCAACTTGAAGATCCGGGCGCCACCGCCGCAAACGCGATATCGATGGCGGCCGAATTGACATCGGCTATTTCGCCAGCGCTGGTTCGGGCCTTTCACGGACGCGTCGCCGCATCGCTGGCGGCCCTTGACCCCAAACAACTGATTCCGTTGAGCCCGGCGGCCCGCGGCGGTTTCGCGGTCCTGGCGGCGGCAGCGCTACTGGCTGCTGGTGCGCGCCTGTATCCCGACCGAATCGGTCGCGGGCTATCGACGCTGCTTCACCGGCCCAGCCGTTTCGAGGGTGCCGCGGTGTCGGCCATCCCCATCGTCGGTGATGTTCGGATCACGTACGAATACCCGCCCTACACCGGCCTTCCGTCGCGGACCATCGAAGGATCGACTGGTGACATCGTCGCGGTGAAGGGCACCCGCGTGAAGATCGAAACGTCGCCGCTGCGAAAATCGCGGCAGGCTCTGCTGCTGCTGGGCGAGGCCGGCGAGATCGGCGAGATTCCAGCGCGCCTGCAGAAAGGAAAGATCACCGCCCTTCTGACGTTGATGGAGAGCGGCACCTATCGTTTCTGGTTGCAGCCGCTGCTCGGCCGCGCGGTGCGCGAACAGCGGGGCCACCGCATGGAGGCCGAGGCCGATCGTCCGCCGCGGGTCGAAATTCATGGCCCCGCCGATCGCCTGGAACTGCCCACGCCCCGCCCTATCGAGGTCGGCTTCGCGGCCGACGACGACTTTGGCCTGGCGATGGTCGAACTGGTGTTCCGGGTCGACGACGCCCCCGAACAACGCCAGTTGCTGAAGGACGCGCGCGGCGCCCGCCTGGCGCAGGGCCGCACGTTGTGGGATCCGGCGCGGCTGGGTCTGTCCGCCGGATCACGTATCGCCTATCGCGTCGAGGCACGCGACCGCGACGAGATCTCGGGCGCCAAGACCGGTACGTCGCGAACGCTGTACGTGGTGATCGCCCGGCCCGAGGAAGGCATCGACAGCCGCCTGGGACGCCAGCGCGAGGTGATGGAGCATTTGACCGGCGATCTGGCCAATCGCCTGGAGATGCCGGCCCGCGCCGCGCCGCCGGGCGGTACGGGAGCACGCCGCGTCACCGCGGTGCCGGCCGAGGCCGGAGCGTTCGCCGATGCCGAAACGCGCCTGACGAACTACGCAACCATTCACGAGGCCGAGGAAGCGCATCTGGCCCTGCTGGGCAGGTTGCTGGACGACGATCGCCGGGAGGGGGCGCTAGGAAAAGGACTGCGCGCGGCCCTTATCGGCATGGCCGACCGGCTGGGCAGATTGCTGCGCGAGGAGAAAGACGCGCTGGGGATGACGCGCGAGGGGGCCGCGCGGGCGCGGGCCGTGACCGCGTCGTTGTCCAAACTGGACGCGCAGCGCGAGCGGCACGTCACCGAACTGGAGAAGGACGTTCTGCAACTGGACGATCTGATCGGGCGGCAGCGCCTGGAAGATCTGGCGGCGGTGGGTCGCGAACTGACCGACGCCCACCTGCGTTTGAAGGATTTGATGGAGCGTTACGCGGCCACGAAGGACGAGTCGTTGCGCCGGCAACTGGAGCGGGAGGTGCGCGAGCTACGCGCGCGCATCGGCGATCTGGCGCAAAAAATCGCGAATCTGAAGACCCGCAACGAGGTTCCCGACGAATGGCGCAACCTGCCCGACACCAAGGAACTGGCCGACCGGGTCCGGAAGCTGGACGATCTGTTGGCGGCCGGGGATCCCGCGGCGATGTCGCGCGCGCTGGATCAACTGGGAAAGGACCTGCGCAGCCTGCGCCAGATGCTGGACGAAAACGCCGAGGGATTCGGCGCGGAAAGGTTTCCGCAGGAAAACCGGGTCATCTCCGATCTGATGAAGAAAATTGGCGATCTGGAGGGCGACGAACGATCGCTTGCCGGCGAAACGTCCGCCCTGTCGGAGAAGCAAGAGGCCGAGACGGAAAAGCGACTGCGCGGTCAGTTGAGCGAATGGACGCAGAAGGAAAACGAAAAGGTGGAGCGCCTGCGCCAGAAGCTTGGCCAGATCAAGACAGGGGATCCCGAAAGCGCGCTGGCAGAGGATGTTGCGCGGGCGCGCGAGAACACGCGGCAGCTCAAGCGTTTGTTCGCCGAGCGGGATCTGGCCGAGGCGAAGGACGAAGCGGATCGGGCCGCCGCCAGCCTGGATAGCGCGACCGAACACCTGGACGAAGGTGGTGCGCCAAGACGGAAGCAAGCGCAGGCGCGCGACATTTCCCAGGATCTGGGCGAAGCGCGCGCGTTGGCGCAGGAGATCGCCGACGACATCCAGCAACTGCTGCCCAAGGCGGAGGAGATGTTGTCGCCCCAGGAGCGCGAACGCGCGCGCGCCCAGGCCGAACGCCAGGGCGCGATCGGCGAACGAACCGAGGAGACGGCGCGCGAGGCCGCGCGACGCGTGGGGAAGATGCCGGGTCTTGAAAAGACCCAGGACGAACTGCGCGACGCCGCCGAACAGATGCGGCAAGCGGCGGGGCACCTGCGCAGAAGCGAGGCCAAGCAGGCGGGCGGTGCCCAACGAAACGCGGCCGAACGCCTGGCCAAGTTGCGGGACACGATGCAAGAACGATCGATGGGCGGCAGCAAGAATCAACGCGATCCCGTGCGGATTCCCGGCGCCGACGAATCGAGCGCGCCCCGCGCCTGGCGGCAAGAGCTCATGGAGGCGATGAAGGAAAAGGCACCCGAGCACTTCCGCGACGACGTCCGCCGTTATTACGAGGAACTGGTGAGATGATGTTTGGCCGATTCGTGGCGGCGATTGGTTTGGCGATGATGCTGGCTTCGAGCACCGCACGCGGGCAAGCGATGTCCACGGCACCGGCTACCACCACGGCGCCGACACAGGCGGCGGCACCTGGGCCGGCAGCGGCAACAGCACCCGCGTCGGCGGGTACGATTCGTTCCACACAACTGGGCAAGGCCGCCGAGCGTGGATTCGACGACTGGCGATTCTTCGAAGGTCGGGCACGTCTAGCCGAGTTGGCGGCCCAGGCCCCGGGCTCCGCTGAGGTGGCCTATCTGGAAGGCTACGCTCTGTTTCTGGAGGGCGACTACGGTGGCGCGGTGACCAAGCTGGGCGCTGCCGCGCACGGTGCCCCGGGCGACGTGAACGTGAAGGAACTGCTGGCCTTGGCCACGGCGGCGGGCGACGCGATCAAAGATCACAAAGAAGCCCGTTCGACCCACTTCGTGATCCGTTACCCCGCCGAGGACGCCGTTCTGGTTCCCTACGCCCTGGAGGCCCTGGAATCGGCGTACATCGCGCTGTCGTCCGATCTGGGATTCGCGGCCGAGATGCCCGTGCGCGTTGACTTCTATCGAAGTCCGTCCGACCTGGCCGAGGTGTCATCGCTGTCGGTGGCCGAGGTCGCGCGCACCGGTACGATCGCGCTGTGCAAGTGGGCCAGGCTGATGGTGACGACGCCACGCGCGCTGTCGTTCGGCTATCCGTGGCTGGACAGCATCAGCCACGAGCTGGTGCACTACGCGGTGTCTACGCTGACCCGGGATCGAGCGCCGGTCTGGCTTCAGGAGGGCCTGGCCAAGTTCCTGGAGACGCGCTGGCGCGAACCCGCCGGGGGCCGACTGCCTCCGTCGATGGAGCACCTACTGGGCAAGGCGTTGCGCGGTGGCAAGCTGATTGGCTTCGATGCCATGCACCCCTCGATGGCGAAATTGCCATCGGCCGAGGACGCATCCCTGGCGTTCGCGGAGGTCGCGACAGCGATCGGATATCTGCACGCGCACGGCGGCATGGCTGCCGTGCGCGCCGCGATCACGGCGGTCGCGGACGGCACCGACGCGCGCGTGGCGGTGGCGGCGGCAGCGGGCGGCAGCTGGGCGGATTTCGAACGCGGTTGGAAAGCCCACATGGCATCTCTGAAGCTGAGGTCGTATCCGGGCTTCGATCTCCCGACAACACACATCCGCAAGGCGGCGGCCATTGCGTCGCGCCGCAAACCGAACGAAGACGAGGCACTGACGACGACGTCGATGAAAGCCACCGGGCCGCTGCGGTTTCTGCGGCTGGGCAACATGATGCTGAAGCGCAACCGTCCGCGCGCCGCCGTGCTGGAATACGAAAAGGGGGCGCAGGCGGCGACCGCCGCGTCGACCCGCGTCGGCGCTGTCCGCGGTCCTGAGACGGCGGCGGCCGAGTGGCTGTTCCCGGTCAAACTGGGACGAACGTATCTGGCCCTGGGCGAGCCGGACCGCGCCCTGAAGGCGCTGGCGGGCGTGCAGGCCAACTATCCGGAACTGCCGTGGCCCCATCTGATCGCGGGACAGGCACTGCTGGCGAAGGGCGACGCGCCCGGCGCGATTGCGGCCATGCGATTGTCGCTGGCGACGAACCCCTTTGATCCCGCCGTTCACTGCACGCTGGCGGAGGCCTACGGGAAGCTGCCGCCGGCCGAACGGCCGCCCCAGGAACGAATCGCGCGCGAGCAAGAATTCTGCCGCGCCCTGGCGGAGTAACGCCGACGACGTACCCGCGGCGGAGCAACGCCGGCGACTTGGCGATCACGGACGGGGAACGCAGCGGGCCGCGCTTGGATCACACAAGGGCGTCGAAGCACCGCAATCGCCAGATGCCAGGCACTCGACGCAACGGCCCGTGATCACATCGCAGCGCGGGTTGGTACCGCCGCAATTCGCGTCCGACAGGCAAGACACGCAGGTTCCCGCCGGTTGGTTGCAGATCGGACCGGGAGCGGCAGCCGAGGCACAGGCGTTGTTTCCCCTATCGCACAGCACGCAGAAGCCGACTGCGTCTTCGCAGTGGGGCGTGGCGGCTGGGCAGATGATGGCCTCGTCGTCGCTCGATTCACACGGCGTTACGCAGCGACTGGCACGACACGCCCGTCCCGCGCCGCAGTCCGAATCGACGCCGCACTCGACACATCGGTGCAGCGCCATGTCGCACCGACCAAGTCCGGTACCAAGCAATTCGCAGTGGGCGTCCGTCATGCACGTCACGCAGGCGCGCGCGGCGACGTCACAATAAAGATTGGGCAGCCCACATTCGTAGCTCTCGTCGCAACCATCTTCGTCGAACAGGATCCGGCCGTTGCAGGACAAGGCAATGACCGCCAGCCAAAGCGCAGCCACCGCCCCGATCGATGCACGCAACCTAGGCCACGTGGCCACGCATCCCACCACGCCCATCACGCCCATCACGGTGCCGGCGATCGCGGTGCCGATCCGGCAACCCGGCGGGCCTCGGCATGCGCGAAGCCGGCCGGAAACCGTTCCAGGTATTCGAAAGCCGCCCGGTTTGCCCCGGCCGCGTCGACTGTCACCAGCAGGGTCATCCGTTGAGCCATCGCGCCCTCGGTCAGCGGACCGTCGGGATAGGTCTCGACAAGCCGAGAAAACACGCGAATGGCATCCGAGAATCGTTTCTGTTGTTTGGCGCGAATCGCGGCGGCAAACAGATCGTTTTGGACCGTCAAAGCCGACGTGCCCGCCGACGCGGACCGGCCGGCGGCCACGAACGCCTTCCTGCCAGCGACGGCTCCGACCACGGCGGGGGCCGACGACACCGAACGCCGTGCATGATCTGCCCGCATCACGACACCGGAAAAAGTTCGAGGCGCTACGGCTTGCGCCGCGGAAATCCCGGCGGGCGTGGGACAACCTTCCGGCCACTCAGCGCCGGCCGGGACAGACGTCTCGGCACCACCGACACGGACGCTGACCACACCCTCGAAGACCGACACGCGGGTTCGCACGCCATTGCCGCAGGTCGGATCGCCGGGAACCGTGGCGACTCGAAAAACAGTTCCATGCACCTCGACCTCGGCGTCGTCGGTGGTGATCAGGAAACGCTCCAACGGCCGAAGCTTGGCCACCTGGACGCGAACCGCTCCCCCGCGCAGCGCGAACCGTTGCGCGGAACTCTGCTCGAGCACGGTCAATCTGCCGCCCTTCTCCAACGTCAACGTCGTCCCCTCGGTCGTCCCGATTCGGACTTCGCCGGCGACGGGAGCAACCAGATCGGTCCCGGAGACCAAAGTCATCCCCCGCGCCAATCGCTGCCGCCCCGCGCCCGCGGCCAGAACGACCGCCCCGTCCGAGACGCGATCCCCGTCAGGGTTTCCGCTCTCAAGCACGGTCATGCTCCGACCCGCGCGCGTACCGAGGACCAAGCGACCTTCTCCTTCCGACGGAAATGGTGGCGCGGGTACCAGCGACACGCGACCAGACAACACCCACCCGGCAATCAACACGACCGCCCCCGCGGCCGCCAGAACACCTGCCCGGTGGAGTTGCGGGCGCCAGGCACTACGCCGCGACCGGCGCGCCAGTGCCTGATGGACGGCCCCCACCAAGGCTTGTCGATCTGCCGGCTCACGCGCAGGCGCATCCGACCGGAATCGAACCAACAGCGCCCGAATCGCCCCCGCGCACAGTCCCGCGTAACGGTTCACTCGTCCACCCCTTCGTCAAAAAGATCGATCAGCTCGGGATCCACGGCGATGCGTTCGTGCAACTCTCGCCGGCCGCGCGACAGCCGGCTTTGCACCGCCGCGACAGTGTCTCCGGTCATTTCGGCGATCTCTTGCAGGTCATATCCCATCACGTCGTGCAGCAGGAACGCCCACACCCGGGACACATTCATCAGGTCAAGGTGTCGGGCGATTCGCACCAGGAGCTCGCGCGACAACGAGGCCCGTTCGATCTGAACCGGGGCCGCGTGGGTATCGTCGGCCAGCAATTCGGAGAACAGTCGGCGTTCGATGTTGCGGCGACGAAGGTGTTTGAACACCACGTGCGCAGTCACGGTTTGCGCCCAGCGATCCAACGAACATTCACCGCGGTAGCGGCCAATCGTGTTCACGATTTCGATTAGCGAGATCTGTCCCAGATCTTCGCGGTCACAATCGAACCCACCCAGCAATCGCCTGATCGTGCGCTCCACCTGGGGCCACAAGCGATCGCAAAGGTCGGAAGCCACATCGGTTCGGCCGGCATGAATCGCGGCCAGCAACGCTGCATCGTCCAGCCGGGAACGCCGGACTTCGCCCTGGGGAGCCCCCGCCCGCGGAACCAGCCGCAACGCGCCAAAAGACCGGCCGCCAACCTCCGAAGCCATCCCCCCAACAGTACCTCGGCAGCGTCGCGAACAGGCAGGCTCCGGAAAGAGCCTTTCAGAAGCGAAATCGCGCGCCCAGTTCGGCCAGTCCACGAAAGGCTGGGATGGTCGCGACGGGATGCCCGGCAACCAGCACGTCGGTGACCCCAAACGCAATCTCGGATCCGAAGGCGACGATCGCGTCGACAGACCCGCTCACCCGCCAGGCTGCCTCGGCGGACAACATCGCGCCCGGAATCAGTCGGCCTTTGTGGATGCTGCTTCCATCAAGGGCCTGGTGCGACAGATCGTGAAATAGGATCCCCACGTCAAGCCGGATTCCCACGCCGATTGGGCTGGCGGCCGTGGTCGGATTGGGCCGCCACGCAATCCCGACCGCGCCCGACGTGACCGTGTCGCGGCCGTTCAGGCCTGGTACCGCACCAGAGCGAATCCCGGCCCCCGCCCGCAACCAAAGATCGCCGCCGATGGCCGCCTCGAACCGCGCGACGACTCCCAGCCCCCCCGCTGGCCCGCCCCACCCGGTTGATCCCAGCGCGCTCACATCGATCGCGTGGGCGGCCTGTGGCGGCTGGCGGGTCGGCGCGTCGGTCGACGCAAAATCGCCGGCCGGCGACGGGGCCGGCTTTGGCGCGCGTGGCTGCGGGACAACTGTCGGCGCGGACGATGCGGGCGGCGCGGACGGAGACAGCGGCAGAGACGACGACGACGGCGACGGCGGCAGCGACGACGGGGACGGGGACGGCGACGGCGACGGCGGCAGCAGACCGGGGGACGACAGCGCATCGGTCTGCGACAGCAGCATCGAGGCGATCGCGAACCCGATGGTCCGTCCTCGTTCCGGTACCGAGTCGCCGGGGAGAAACGTCATCTGCCTGTCAATCCAGCGATCCGCGCTGGCCATGTGGATCCGTATGCGCGCGTTGGCCTTCGTCGTATGTGACCAGAACACCTCGACAACCGCGGCCGCCCGCAGTTGTTCCTCCAGCCGCAGTGCTTCGCCGTCCGAAACGGTTCCGACTTCCCGGACGACGACCGATCCACCAGCACCCAGCGCCTCGATCGTGGCCGCCTGGATGGAGATCATCGTGGGTGATTGCGCTTCACCTGCGGCGACCAGGACAGCTACGACAACCGCGACCGACATCGATGCACCTGATCACGGAACGCCGTCGGTGAAAACATCACGCCCAACAGTACCGCAAGTCATCATCAGGCTGCGCGCGCCCTGGTCGAACCCATCGGACCCAATCAGCTGAGTCGCGCGAATCCGCGCCGCAACGCCACCACGGCGGCCTCGGCCCGATCCTCGACGCCCAGCTTCGCCAGGATCGACTTGACGTGCAGCTTCACCGTCCCAGGCGCGATCTCCAACACGGCAGCGATGGTGGCGTTGGTGCGCCCTTCGGCAAGCAGCGCCAACACATCCCGCTGGCGTCCGGTCAGGACAGGCGACCGGCCACGCCTCTCCAGTTGTGCTTCGGCGCCGGCCGATAGGTAACGACGGCCCGCGTTCGCCTCGCGAATGGCCAGCAATACCTCCCGCGGACGCGCGGTCTTCAGAACGTAACCGGCGGCGCCGGCCTCCAGCATCTGGAAAATTCCTTCGTCTCCGTCGCGCAGGCCAAGCGCCAACACGCGGGCCCCGGGTACCGAACGAAGCACGGAACGCAACATCGCGGCGCCATTCGCCCCCGCCAGGGTCGCATCGACCAGGACGACATCCGGCCGCGTTCGCGCCACCGCCGCCAGCGCACCGGCAAGATCCTCCGCCTCGGCAAGAAATTTCATATCCCGCTGCGAGTCGACCATGACCTTCACGCCCATCCGGGCGAAGGGTTGATCGTCGATCACCACAACCCCCAACGGCTTGACGCTGGCGCTACCCACACGACCCGATGCAAACCGCCGCACGGCCGTTCGCGGAGCCGATGTGCGCAAGCGTTGTCTTCGCGCAGGTTTTTCGCCGGCGCCATGCCAAACGTTGCCCATCGAAGGTCGTGTACCCCCAGTCGCGCACGATCAGGCAGCGAATATTTTCGGCCTTCTCGTGAAGGTTCCTGAGTTAGGCCGGACCCACGGGCGTGCATTTCGTCCTGGAATTGTCGTGCGCCGGCCTCGAAATCTCGGTAGCGTGCTTGTTCAACCGCGACGTCACCCAAGGACGCGGGTTTTCGTCATCGCTCGATTTCTCTTCCTCTCGGAGGTTCGACCAATGCGCGATCGTCGTACGACTCTCTTGTTTGCCGGATGCATTTGCGTGGTGACCTTGGCGGTCGGTTGCGCGTCGGGCGGCACGTCGTCGGGCGGTCAACGATCGCGAAAGCGCGCGAACGCAACGGCGAATGCCAAAGGAATCGGCGCACCGATGCCTTCCGTCGTCGTCAAGGCAATGAACGGAGGCCGGAAGATCGATCTCGGATCGCTCCAAGGCAAGGTCGTGCTGGTCGACATATGGGCGTCGTGGTGCGCACCTTGCCTGGAGGAAATGCCCCTGCTGGACGACATGGCCGTTCGCCTGAAACCAAAGGGCATCGAGATCATCGCGGTGTCCGTCGACGAGGACAAGGCCAGCGCCAAGGCCTTCTTGAGTTCGCGAGACAGTTGGTCACTGACCGTGGCGCACGATCCGAAGGGCAAGGTTCCCGAGATCCTGAATCCGCCAAAGATGCCAAGCTCGTACATCCTTGATGCCGAAGGCATCGTTCGCTACGTGAATGAAGGATTCGAACGCGGCGACATCAAGAAGATCGAGAGTCGCCTGGTGGCGCTGGCCGACGCGACGGACGAAGGATCTTGATCAGCGGATCTTGATCAACGGCTCATCAACCGATCCATCAGTCGAACCCCGCCTCAAGCAGCAGGGCGCCGAAAAAAGCACGGCGCTGCGTGATGTACAACGCGTCCAGGTATCGCGTGTAGATCGCGTCGAACTGAAACGTCAGGGCCCAGGGCGTGCGTGGTTCGGAACTGAGCAGCGCCCGCAGTCCGAATCCCCCCGTCAGAGTGTAGAGCGGTCCCAGTTCGCGATCGCCCGCCCGATAGACCGGAATCCCCGGTGGACCACCGGTGGGGTTCGGAACCTGCTCGAAAGCGCGCCGCCAGAAGTCCACGCCGCGCTGGGCATGCAACCGACCGTGAGGCCACAAGACCCATCGACGCCCGACATCGATGAAGTGGTGTACGTCGGTTGTCGACGCCCACAGACCCCATCCATCGTGATACAGGCGCTGATCACCGCGAAACGTGGCGTGTTTCAACCGGTGCGCCAAGCGGCCCGCCACCGCGAAACGATCCCGCGCGCTCGGGGCGTTTTCGTCCACGCTGTATTGGTTCAGCGATCTAACCAAATCCACCGACGCCCCCGCGGGAATCGACCCCGCCGTCCCGGGCGCGAACAAGGGAAGGTACCGGTAGGGTTTCGCCAGATAGCCGCGCTCGAAGATGGCGTCGACGGAAATCGACGCAATGGTGGAGCGATTCACGACGAACGTCGCGCCGGTTTTGACGCTGACCTTGTTCATCGGACGCCAAAGATCTCGCGGCTCGCCGGTGCGCCCGACCTGGTCGCTCCCGTAGGAGCCGCCCAGGAACGGCATGAAGTTCTTGTCGAAGAGTTCCAGGGACAGCATGCCGCCGCCGCTGAGCGACAGGTAGTCCGGCTCGCGCGAGAAACCTCCCGCCAGCGCCACGCCGGCAGGTCCCGCCTTGAAATCAGCCGACGCGGAACCGACGTGACGATTTTCCACCCAGTGGTGCGACGCGGTCGACACGATGTCCACCGACGCGGCGGAAACGGCGTCAATCAAGTACCTGCCACCGATGGACCATCCCTTGACCTCGTCGCCTACCGATCCCGCCACTGTCGGCGAAATCACGTAGACGGCGTCACTGTCGGAATAGGCCGAGACCTCTGTTGACGCCCGGACGGACGGACCCTGCTTCGCCTTCTTGGATTCGTCTTCGTCCTCGGCTTCGTCCTGCTCCGCGTCTTCGACCTCGGCTGCCACCTCACCTTGCACCGGGGCGCGCCGAATCTGCGTGCGCGCTTTCTTCCTTCGAACGACCGGTCGGCCTTCATCGCCATCGGCGTCGGCACGAGCACCCAGGGCATCACCGCGAGACACAACCCCCATCACCGTCACCGTCACCAGAATGCCGATGGACTGCCTGAATCTGCGGGATTGTCGCGCCGGATCGGTCAGTTGCACCCGCAGCCACCTTCGACGGCGGCACCCCCGCCCACGGCACCCTCATGGATGGCGTAAACGTGGGATTCACCGGGACCGCCGGTTTCCTGAAGCAGCATGGTGGGATGAGCCAGTTGACCGCGCTGATAGGGCGGTACGTGGGTACAACCACCGGCGGTCACGCACGTCGCAACAGCCCATCCAAGAAAGCACCCGGTGGCAACAAGCCCACCCAATCGCCGCGCCGGAAAACCCTTCAAGGCGTGTACCCGATCGTCCGTCCCGCGAAGGCCGTCGTATCGGCCGGAGTCAGGTTCTGTGCCGTCCGGCCCTTGTTGAAGTCAACACACTGGTACTGCGACGTACCTTCGCTCAGTTCGAAGCAGACCTTGTAGGCGCCGTCGGGAACCAGCGCCTTGTTCGTGTTGGTGCCGTTCCAGGTGGCGGTGCGCGTGCCGTGACTGGTCAAAGTGGCCGCCGTAACCGCATCGACAACATTGCTCGCCAGACCAGCGGCCGATGTCGCCGTTGTCCACCTCGACAGATATGAACGGCGCCGTTCGGCCCAGACATACAGACTCTTGACGAATTTCGTGCCGCTGTCCGCGATCCAGATCGCCCCACAATTTCGGGGCGAATATTGACCACCGATGGCTTTGGTGGTGACGGTAACCTTCAAAGTTCCGGTCAACACACCGCTGCCCCCTCCTGCTCCCGTGACCCCTCCCGTACCGGGCGTACCGCCCGAGGCTATCCTGCCCCCTGAGCCGGTGGTGCCGCCCGTAACCGTGTTTCCACCCGAACCGGTCCTGCCTCCCAGGCCCGTCATCCCACCCGTTCCCGTCATGCCGCCCACCCCGCCGGAGCCCGTCGCGCCCCCGGTTCCCATACTGCCGCCGGAGCCCGTGGTGCCGCCAGTTTCCATACTCCCACCGGAGCCCGTGCTTCCTCCCGTGGCCATGGGCGGAAGCGCGGCATCCTCGGGTTCGGGATCAGCCGCGTCAGGATGGGGGTTCACCGGCCCCGTTCCCGAGTCGGCCGCCATCGGCCGAGCAGGCCAGAAATGGCTATCCCCCGTGGGGACCGGTTCACACGCACCGCCCCCCAGTGCCCCAAGGGGCACCAAAGCCGCGAGCAAACTGCTGAGCCGTATTCCTCGCATGGGGGTAAACCTCAAAAGCAGGAAGTCGCTAGATCGGGTCAACTTGGCTGGCCGAACAGATCCTAAACGGCGGACCTGTAGATACTGTATGGCTCCACGCGCTGTTTGCCGCCATATCCCTGTAGGGATATTCGCGATAACACGGATGCCTGTAGGCTGCCCTTACAACGGAGGCGCGCACCGATGTGTGCCTTCCCGCTTTCGCTATCGTGCTTCGCAATCGTGCTTCGTATGTGGCCCCCGCTTCCGGCTCGATCGATGTTGGTGACGTCAAGGCTGGTCACGGTGTTTTGGATTCCGCCCATCATGGTCGCCATCGGGGGTCTGTCCACGTGCGGGCTACTGCCGGATCCCCTGCACGACGCGGAGGTCGCGGTGCTGGGCCCCGAAGACCCAGCCGTGCCACAGGGGCCCCTGCACCGTCCCGGTCAACCCTGCGCGGTCTGTCATGGTCCGTACGACGATGACGCGCCCTCGTTCCCGATGGCCGGGACCGTCTACCGCGATCCCGTCGAGAAGATCCCCGTCGCGGACGTGGTCGTGGCCTTTGTCGACTCCGCCGGGAAAACGTTCACGACGACCACCAACTGCGCGGGCAATTTTTACGTCAAGGCAAACGAATTTTCGCCGAAACCGCCGACCTGGGTGTCGGTCCAAACCACCGCGATGCCGTTTCCGTTCAAGATGGAATCGCCGATTCACCGCGAGGCATCTTGCGCCAAATGCCACTTTGATCCGGAGGGGCCCAGTTCCGCGGGCCATATCTTCGTGGCCGATGATCCGACGACGTTCGCAAGCATTGCGCTTCGCGCGTGTCTGCCGGCGGATGGTGTTGTCCGATGACGACGGACGGGCGGTACCGCTGGCTGGTTTTCGGTTGTGCGGCCGGTGCGATCATGTCGTGTACCGGTGAAATCAACCAGCCCGATTCGACGAACGTGATCCTTCAGGCGCCCCCGCGCGTCGGTTTCGAGAAGGTCGCCGATGCGATGCAGCCCAGTTGCGGGACCCTGGACTGCCACGGACAGGTGGGACGCAACCTGCGGCTGTACGGAGCCCGCGGATTGCGCATGTCCGCCATGGAGACGTCCGCCGAAGGGGTTACGCAGCCGCCCGAATACGACGCCACCTACGCGGCCGTCCTGGCGCTGGAACCCGAAATGCTGGACACCGTCGTGCGACAGGGTGGCGCCCAACCGGAACGCCTGACGCTGGTACGTAAGGGGCGCGGCACCGAACGGCACAAGGGCGGCAGCCTGATGATTCCGAATGACCATCTGGATCGCTGCATCGTCGAATGGATCAAAGGAAATATTCCGGTGGATGCCTGCCAGGCGGCTGCCATGATTACCGCACCCGGGTGGGCGACCCCCTGAACCAGGAGCAACCGATGCCCGTCAAGAACCGAGACCGCGCCGCGCCGATACCTTTCTGGATACCCCTGGGCGCGGTACTGGGCGTGCTGCTGTTGGCCGATGGAACCGCGCACGCTGAAAGTTTCGCCGAAGCCGCGGGCAGCGGCATGGGCAACGCCTTTTTGTTCGCGCTGACGGCGGGCCTGCTGACGGCGCTTACCCCCTGCGTCTATCCGATGATTCCGATCACCATTACGATCTTCGGCGGCAAGGGCGTGCCCCGTGCGCGGGCTTTGCTGTTGGCCACCTTGTACATCGCCGGCATCGCGGTCATGTTCGGAACGCTGGGTACGATCTTCGCGCTGGTTGGAAAGGCCTTCGGATCGTTCCTGGCGAATCCCTGGGTGATCGTGCCTCTGGCGTTGTTCTTCGTCGCGATGGCCGTGTCGATGTTCGGGGCCTTCGAGTTGACGCTGCCGATGGCGCTGCAGCAGCGCCTGTCGCACGTCGGGGGACGCAGCACCGGGGGCGCCTTTCTGATGGGGCTGGTCGGTGGCCTGATCGCCGCGCCGTGCACCGGTCCTCCCCTGGCCGGGATCCTGGCGTTCGTCACGACCACGCGAAACGCCGTGCTGGGGTTCTTCCTGCTGGCCACATACGCGGTCGGCATCGGCGTGCCCTTCTGGGCGATCGCGGGGTTCTCGATGCAGCTCCCACGGTCGGGCCGCTGGATGGAGGGCGTGAAGAGCGTGTTCGGGATCGCGCTGCTGGTCGCCGCGATGTACTACCTGAAAAATGTCGTCCCGGCGTTGAGCCACCTGACCGGCCGGACATCGACCTTCCTGATGCTTGCCATCGCGGCGGTGGTCGTCGGCATCGCCGCGGGGGCCGTCCATCTGACTTTTCACGATGCTTGGGGCGCTCGCCTGCGCAAGGGCGCCGGCGTGGCCGTGGCGGCCCTGGGGCTGTTCGCGATCACCAACTACGTGCTGACCCCCAAGGTCGAACATGCCTGGCTGCGCGCCGAGCCCGAGGCGATCCGGCAGGCCCTGGCCGAAGGACGTCCCCTGGTCGTCGATTTCATGGCCGATTGGTGCCTACCCTGCAAGGAACTGGATGTGCAGGTTTTCTCGCATCCGGACGTCGGCGCCGCGCTGGAGAAGTTCACGCTGTTGAAGATCGATCTCACGCGCGAGGACGAAGATCCGTCGCTGGCGGCGATCAAGGAAAAATATGGCGTCAACACCTTGCCGGCCGTCCGCATCGTTGCCCCCGGCGGCCAGATCGTGCGTCGGTTCGACACGCTGGTCGACGTGCCCACGTTTCTGTCGGGCCTGGCCGACGGCCGCCGCGGCAGCGCGACGGCGAACTGATCCCGACCAGCGCGCGCCTTCACATCTGAATCGCGCGGACGGCGGTCATTGTGGCCCACGCTGGTTTCTCCGGGATGGCGACTGCGGCCGCGCCATGTCTCCGAGCAACCTAGTCAGTCTCCTTGCGATCGTGGCCTCGATGCGCGCCTCCATGGGCCCCTGCCACCGCGGCGACGCGACCAAGAAAAGGGCGCACTCCGGATCGTGGGGAACCTGGGCGCGGCAAAGCGTGGCCGCTTCCTGATATGTCAGCATAAAATCGGGCAGATGGCCGACGCCGAACCCCGCAAGCACCAGCGCTTTGACCGTAGCCACGTTGCTGGCCACCGCGTACGAAAGGGCATCGTCCGGAACCAACCCCGGCTCACCATGTCCGGGATCGATCTCCACGATCGGGAATGACTGCACCTCGGCCTCGGTCCTTGCTGCGGACAGACGCGGGTACAGATCGCTCCGCCCGAAGAACCGGAGGCGGTAGGTACCAAGCGATAGGGCCCGCGCATCAGGTGGCGGACCCGAGTGGGCAACGACAACGAGATCCAGATCCCCAGCGCGCGCATGGCGGAGCAACATCGCGGTACGGGATGTCGACAGCTTCACCGCCAGGGTGGGGAAAGCATCCCGTAGCGCCGGAATGAGATGCGGCAGCAGATACGTGGCAACGCTGTCCACGGCGCCCAGGCGGACATCGAAGTAGGCGCGCTCCGCCGAGCGACCGACCTCCAGACGAACACGCTGGCCTTCGGCGAGCAACGCACGGCCCCGTGGCACCAGCGAGCGTCCGCCCGCCGTCAGCACCAGAACACGCCCCTTCCGTGCGAAAAGGGGCACGCCCATCTCCTCTTCCAACAACTTTAGCGTTCGCGACAACGCGGGCTGCGTCAGGTGAACCGCGCGCGCTGCGGCGCTCATCGAACCCGAGTCGACAATCTGAAGGAACACTTTGAGGCGGTCGAGATTCATGCAAAAAATCTATCGATTGTCATGAAATCATCCAATTGGAAATGATAACGGGATGCTGCCACATTGAGAAACATCAATGACGTTGTGGCGCGCGCTGGCGCGACCGTCACTTACATAGCGTAGGGAGGTTCGGCATGAAGCGGGCTACGTTTGTATCGCTGACCATACTGTTCACCGCGTGCGGGGGCCGATCCTTGTTGCCGATGGGACATGGCGCTCCGCCGCCCGTGCGCGACAGCGGCGTCGTGGGCAACCCGCCAACCGTGATGGAGGCCGGTGCGGCACCGACGGGAGGCGGCATCGGACTAACGGTGCACGAGTGGGGAACTTTCACATCGGTGAACAGCTCCGCTGGGGCCCTGATGGAGGGACTCCACCACGAGGAGGAGGCCCTGCCAACGTTCGTCTATGGGCGGGGTACGTTGGGGGGCGGCGCGATGCCCGACGCGGGGATGAAGAGCCTCGAGCGCCAACCCACCGGGGTCACGCAGAAGTTAGAAACGCCGGTGCTCTACTTCTACGGCGCGGGAATCCCGAGCGTGCGTGTCAGGGTGGATTTCCCCAAGGGGGTCATCTCCGAGTGGTACCCCAGAGCCGCCGCATTCGGGCCGGAGGTCGTCACAACATCAACCACGCTTATGACGGTCGCGGGAGGCTTCATGGAGTGGAGGGCGACGCTGACGCCTTCGACCTCCCCCTCCGTTTTCTTGCCGGTACCGCCCGAACACATCTGGGCTCCGTCGCGGCGGGTGGCATCCTTGCCCGTGCAGGTCGGCACCGAGAACGAGCAGTTCATCTTCTATCGGGGGCTCGGCACTTTTACCCTCCCGATTCAGATCGATGTTGATGCGAACGGCCTCATCAACCTGCACAACCAATCCTCCGACGCCAGCCCCGCGGTGTTTTTGCTGCGCGTCCACACGGGCGGCGGCGCCATCGTCGATCTGGGACCACTTCCCGCCGGAGGGCGCATCACCGGCGTGCCGCTTCCCACCGGCGGCAAGGAACACGATCTAGCGGTCTACATGGCGGACGCCCAGAACCGGATCGCCGAGGCGATCCAGGCGACCGGGCTGTACGCGGACGAAGCCCGCGCGATGGTGGAAACCTGGAGCCGCAGCTACTTCCAGAGCATGGGACTGCGCGTCCTGTACGTCGTGCCGCGGGCATGGACCGATTCCCTGCTGCCGCTGACGGTCGAGCCGACACCGCGTGAATTGGTGCGCACGCTGGTGGGACGCGTCGAGATCCTGGCGCCCGCGGAGGAACGCGAACTTCTGGCACGTGTCGTCGCCGCCGCGGCGGCCGGTCTTGCCCCCGCCACCGTGATCCAGCAACTGGGGCGACTGGCCGAGCCCAAACTGCGCCGCGCGTTGGAGTTGACGACCGATCCCACGGCGCGAGCGTGGTGTCAGGCCGCCGTCACGGCGGCGGCGGCCATGCCGTGAGCGGCCCGGCCGATTGTTAAGGCAGGTCGACCGTCGCGGTGATGCCACCCACCGACAGCTCCCAGGTGCCGGGAACAACCCGGCGGTCGCCCGCCGCGTCGACACGCGAAAACGCGCGTGCGGGCAGCGCGACGTCCACGACCCGCTTTTCCCCCGGGCGCAGCGACAGCCGACGAAAGGCAACCAGTGAACGCAGCGGATCGCCGGGCGTGCGCGCACGCGGCCTTGCGTAGATCTGTACAACTTCATCGGTCGCCCGGATGCCACGGTTTTCAACGACCGCGTGAACAGTTGCCGCGGGGGTGGTCTTTTCTCCGCGCCCGGTTCTTTCGATCGCCTCCGGAGCACCCGTCAAATCCGCAGTGATCTGTTCGTAGCCGATGGCCGCATAACCCAGGCCATGCCCGAAGGGATACAGCGGCTTGCCGTCGAAATAGCGATACGTGCGCCCCGCCATGCGGTAGTCCGAAAACGGCGGCAGATCGTCGACCGAACGATAGAACGTGATCGGCAGACGTCCTGACGGCGCGACGTCACCGAACAACACGTCCGCCACCGCGTTGCCGCCCTCCTCGCCCGGATACCAGGCCATCAGCACGGCGTTCGGCCGACGGGCGGTATTGGGCATCGCGATGGCACTGCCGCCGGTCAAGACAACCACCGTCGGCTTTCCCGCGCCCCGTATCGCGCCCAGCAACGCCGGTTGTGCCCCAGGCAATCCCAAATCGTGCCTGTCACCCGACGGGTTGGCGCCGTCGGGATCGCCTTCCTCACCTTCCAGCTTGGGCGACAGTCCCAGGGCCACGATCACCAGGTCCGCCCCGCGCGCCACGGCGATCGCCTGCGCCAGACCCGCGCCGGATCGCCCGGTCAGCGTCACGCCCGGAACGTGGTCGACGGCGATCCCGCGCGCCCGCGCGGCCGCCCTTATGCCAGCCAGCAGCGTCACGGGCGCGATCGGCGTGCCGTGATAGTTCCCCAGCAGGACTTCTTCGTCGTCTGCCACCGGACCCACCACGGCGATGCGCCGAACCCCCGCCGCGATCGGCAGCACGCCGTCGTTTTCCAACAGCACCAGGGATTTGCGCGCAGCCTCCCGCGCCAGGGCTTTGTGCGCTGGAGGCACAACGAATGTCTTCGTCACGGGCGACACCGATGAATCGAACAGGCCCAACCGAAAACGCACGGCGAACAGCCGCGTCAGCCCGCGATCGATCTCGGCCTCGGTCACCAGACCGTCGCGCACGGCCGTCTTTAAATGCCGGTAGCTGCCGCCGCAATCGAGATCCGTTCCCGCCCGCAGCGCCAACGCCGACGCCTGTGTTTCATCGGATGCGACGTGGTGGCCGCTGACCAGGTCCAGTACGGCGCCGCAGTCTCCGACGACGAAACCGTCGAAGCCCCAGCGTGTGCGCAGCGTATCGCCCAGCAGCATCCGGCTGCTGACACACGGCGTGCCGTTGACCCGGTTGTAGGCCCCCATGATCCCGCTGACGCGCGCCTCGGTCGCCAGCGCCTCGAACTGTGGCAAATACGTATCCGCCAAGTCCCGCGCATCGACGGACGCGTCGAAGCGGTGTCGCTCCAATTCGGGGCCGCTGTGCACGGCAAAATGCTTTCCGACCGCCGCCACGCGCAGGCGCCGGGGATCGTCGCCTTGCAAGCCGCGCACGTACGCGACGCCCAGACGCGCGGTCAGGAACGGATCCTCGCCGTAGGTCTCCTGTCCACGCCCCCAGCGCGGATCCCGGAAGATATTCACGTTGGGCGCGAAGAACGTCAGGCCCTGATAACGCCCGCTGCCGGTTTCGCGCGCGCGCGCGGCGTCGAATTTCGCGCGCGCCTCGGAAGCGATCGCCTCGCCCACCCGTCGCAGCAAGTCTTCGTCGAAGGTCGCCGCCAGCCCGATCGCCTGCGGAAACACAGTCGCCGCGCCATTGCGTGCCACACCATGCAGGGATTCGCTCCACCAGTCGTAGGCGACGATTCCCAACCGCGGAATTGCCGGCGCCGCCGTCTCCAGTTGTGCGACCTTTTCGTCCAGCGTCAGCCGCGCGACCAACGCCGCCGCTCGCAACGCCGGTTCATGGGAGATATCCCCGAAAATCGCGTGATCGAAGCCGGTGTTTCGCCGCGATGTGCCCGACAGGCCGCCGCATCCCAACCCGGCGGCCAGCAGGCCTCCCAGCCATGGCGCCCATCCGCGCGGATTCACTACTTCAGCGTCACCGTGCCCTTGGCGTAGACCTTTTCCTTGCCGCCGATCACCCGCGTCGCCAGCACCTCGTACTTGTGCCCCTTGACGAAGCCCAGATCTTTCGACACCGCCACCGCGTTGACTTGCACGATCTTCTGCGTCGCCTGCACGGTGACCTCGCTGAAGTTCACCTGATCGCGCGGCTTCACCGACACGTCGTAGTAGACGATGTTGATGCTGGTCGCACCGGCTGGCTCTTTCAGAAAGACCATCAGGTTCATCGTCCAGGTGCCGTCCCCCTTGATGGTGGGTTTGGACTGCTTGCGCACAGCCGCGACCATCTGCGCGTCGGTCCCGTAACCGCCCGTGAATTCCGTGTCGCTGATGATGACCTTGCCCTTCATCGAGCTCCACCCGTCGGCATACGCGAGCAATGGAATCAGGGCGGTGGCACAGACGGCCAGGGCACCAAGGACGGCGGCTAGCAAACGGGATGGGCGCATGATGATGATCCTCCGACCCCATCGGTATCCCCGATGGGACGGATTTTCAAGCGCGACGCTGCGAAATTCGCTTCAGTTGCCGCAGCCGATGCGGGCGGTATCGACGGCGATCTCGTCGATCCAGGCGACGAAGCCCGGGTCGGCGGCCTGATAGTTGTTCCAGCCGACGGACAGGCTGGTGAAGATCGTCGGCAGTTCGATGCGTTTGTTGGCGTTGGCGATTCGGATCTGCGTGACTTCGGCGCCGTCAAAGTAGAACTGATAGGACTGCGTATTCGCGTCCACGAACCATTCGGCGCAGTGCCACGCCCCATCGAACTTCCAGTTGTAGGGACTGCCCGTGCCGAACTCGGCGCCGCTGGGCTGCACGTTGTAGAGGAACTGATGCATCTGAGCCGTGTCCCCGTTTTTCACGGTGTCGACGACCCGGTACGCGGCGTTTCCGCTGGCCCCCACGCCCTGTAGCTCGACCAGCGTCGAATGCACGAACGGGGTGGGGACCGGCAACTGAACACGATAGAAAATGCGGCCCCAGTGCGTGGCGCCGAAGGATTCGGAGTCCCCGTACACGAACCGCCGGGCGCCGTTGGTCGCAGCCCCGATCTTCATGGAGTTCGTGCCGCGGAAAGCTTGATCGCTGGCCACGCTGGCCGCGCCGGTTCGTGTCCAGCCGGCTGGCGGCGTGTTCCCCACCGCGGCGCCCTCGAACCCCTCGCACAGCAGGTACTTGCCGGGCGTGCACAAAGAAGGACCGCCCGCCCCCGCGGTTCCGGTCGATCCGCCGCCACTGCCGCCGCCACTGCCGCCACCACTGCCGCCACCGGTGCCGGCGCGTCCCGCCGCACCACCGCCGGTGCCGCCGCCGGCACGGCCGGCTGTGCCACCGCCACGGCCACCGCCCGCCGCGCCTCCGGCCGAAGAACCACCGCTGTTTGAACCGCCGCTGGCCGCGCCCCCGGTCGAAGAGCCACCGCTGTCTGAACCGCCGCGGGCGGAACCGCCGCTCCCCGCCCCTCCCGTGCCAGGCGCGGTACCGCCCGTGCCGGGCGCGCCCCCCGTGCCCACAAAGCCACCGCTGCCGGATCCTCCGCTTCCAGGCGAGGTACCACCGGTCCCGGGACTTCCGCCCGCTCCAGCAACAGGGGAAACCCCGTCCGCCGGCGCACAAGCAGCCCATGAAGCCACCGCCAGCACGGCCAGAACTCCCCGCACCGCCATCGAACTTTCCCCGTTCCAAGGGTTCAAAATCGACCGAGCATCGCGGGACGGTGTCATCTTCATCAAGCTTCTCCTTGGGTTTCGCGCCACCCCTGTTTCTCCCACCTGACGTCAGTAGCGTATGCCCTACCCTCCGGCTCATCGGCCCCAATCGGTCCCGCCCAAAATCCGCCCCGGATCCCAACGGCTGGCCACCGGGCCCGTCGCGTGGCATTCTGCCACCCACGGCCCGCGAAATGTCCGAACCCGCGCTGTTCCCCCACGCCCAATCCGCGCCAGCCGTCCCGGCCCAGGACCCGCCAGGGGACACCGGAGAGCGCGATCTGGACGCCGTGCGTGAGATCGCCGAGGCGCGTCGTGCCATCGCCAGCGAAATCGGAAAGCGCATCGTCGGTCAGGACATCGTGATCGAGCATTTGCTGGTCGCCCTGTTCGCGCGTGGTCACTGCCTGTTCGTCGGCGTGCCGGGATTGGCGAAGACGATGTTGATTCAGACGCTGTCGGACGTGCTGGCGCTGTCGTTCGGACGCATCCAGTTCACGCCCGATCTGATGCCATCGGATATCACGGGCACCGACGTACTGGAAGAGGACCGCGCCACCGGCCGGCGCGTCTTCCGATTCGTGCGCGGTCCGCTGTTCGCGAACGTGATTTTGGCCGACGAGGTCAACCGCACGCCACCGAAGACCCAGGCAGCGCTGCTGCAATCAATGCAGGAGGGGCGCGTGTCGGCGGGTGGACAAACCTACGAATTGCCGCAGCCATTCCTGGTGTTCGCGACGCAGAATCCAATCGAGCAAGAGGGAACGTACCCGTTGCCCGAGGCGCAGCTGGACCGGTTCATGTTCCAGGTCAACGTCGACTATCCGACACAGGCCGAGGAGATTCGCATCGTCAATCAGACGACGTCGGCGTATCGCCCGGTGCTGCGCAAGGTGTTGTCGCCGGAACGGATTCTCGAGTTGCAGGATCTGGTTCTACGCGTGCCCGTGGCCCAGCACGTCGTTGAATACGCGGTCGCGCTTAGCCGCGCCACCCGTCCCGCCGAACCGACGGCGCCCGAGGACATTCGTCGCTACGTCTCGTGGGGCGCGGGGCCGCGCGCGTCGCAATATCTGATCCTGGCGGCGAAGGCGCGCGCCATCCTGGCGGGCCGCTACGCCGTGTCGCTGGACGATGTCCGTGCTCTGGCCATGCCCGTGCTGGTCCATCGCGTGTTGCCGAATTTCCACGCCGAGGCGGACGGCGTCAGCGCGCGATCGCTGGTCGAGCGGTTGCTGGAAGCCGTTCGGCCGGCCTAAGCCCGCGACGACGAAGGCATCAAGCGTGACGGTGGAAAACCCGGCGGCTCCCCTGCTGGATCCCGTCGAACTGGCGAAACTGGCGTCGCTGACGGTGCGCGCGCGCGTCGTGGTCGAGGGCGCGTTCGCGGGACTGCACCACAACCGGCATACAGGTAGTTCGATCGAATTCGCCGAGCACAAGGAATACGCTCCCGGCGACGACATCCGACACATCGACTGGAAAGCGGTCGCGCGCGTCGGCCGCTACTACATCAAGCGCTTCGAGGACGAGACCGAGATGCGCACGTATCTGTTGCTGGATACGTCGGCGTCGATGGGGTACCGGGGCCGCGGCGTCTCGAAGCTGACGTACGGCAGCACGTTGTGCGCGGCCATCGCGTACCTGTTGGGCCAACAAGGGGATCCCACGGGATTGCTGTTGTTCGACGAACGCACGCGGCAGTACCTGCCGCCGCGCACGCGCCCCGGACACGTTCGGGATCTGCTGGCCATGTTGGAGGCGGCGTTCGCCGCGGGGCGTACCGAACCGGATCGCGCCCTGGCCCAAATCGGCGAGATCGCGGAGCGACGCAGCCTGGTCTTCCTGTTCACCGATCTTCTGGATGCGCCCGCGGCGCTGGGCGATCGGCTGCGGCAACTGCGCGGGCGCGGCCACGACGTCGTTCTGTTTCACCTGCTGGATCCCGACGAGATCGAATTGCCCCTGGATGAACTGACGCACTTCGAAGGCATCGAACCCGATGACGACCGCAAGTTGCTGGCGGATCCGCGCGAACTGCGCGCGGCGTTTCGCGCCGAGTCCGAGTCGTTCCGCCGTCGCTGGCGCGAGCTGTGCGTCGAGGCGCGTGTGGAATACCAGCTGGTGGTAACCGACACGCCACCGTCCGAAGTGCTGCGACGATTCCTGTTCGCCCGGCAACGAATACGCGCGCGCGTGTGACACACCGGCGCGTGTAACACGCCCGCGGACGTGTCATCGTGCCCCGCGCATGCAGTCTGTGAGATTCGGCACAGCCGTTTGTTTTGACGGAGACGGAAGGCCGCGCACCACATACGCAGACTAGGAAGGAGGGGAAATCAATCATGCGAGTTGTTTGGTTGTTGGTTGCGGTGTTTTGTCTTGTCGCCGTGGTCGTTGCGGGTGGTTGTGGAAGTTCCAGCGCGACGGCCCCGATGTGCGGCAACGACGATACGTGCCTGTCAAACGATGCCGTTTGTTCACGTGGATGCGGAATGGGACAGACGCGGTTGTGTCAGTGCGGGACCGGCGCGCTGACCGGAACCCTGGTGTGCGGCCCGTGCGAGGACGCCACGCCACCGCAGGAGACCGGCGGAAGAAGCGGTGGCGGCAGCGGTGGATTCACCGGAGGCGGCGGCCGCGCCGCGACCGGCGGCCGTGCGGGCGGCACGGGTGGAATCACGGGAGCCGGTGGAATCACGGGAACCGGTGGGCGCGCGGGGCGTGGTACTGGCGGCGCCTGACGCCGTCAGGTCCACCTGCCTGGCGACCTCGATCTAGCCCGCGACGTCGGACTCGGCCGCCACGGGGTTGGTCAGCTGACCGATCCGTTCGATCTCCACCGTCACGATGTCGCCCGGCTTCAACCAGCGGGGCGGAGTTCGCGCCATGCCGACACCCTGCGGGGTTCCGGTCAAGATCACCGTTCCCGCAGGCAGCGTCGTGCTGCCGCTCAGAAATTCGATCAGCCGGGGAACATCGAAAATCATATCGGCAGTCGTCGAGTCCTGCACGCGTTCCCCGTTCAAGATCGTCCCTATCTTCAGGTCATTTGGATTGCGCATCTCGTCGGCTGTGATCAGACACGGACCAAGCGGCGCGAACGTATCGAAGGTCTTTCCGCGACACCATTGACTGCCGCCACGTCGAATTTGCCAGTCACGCGCCGACACGTCGTTCGCGCACGTGTACCCCAGCACGTAGTCGAGCGCGCGCTCTCGCGATACGTTCTTGCACGCCTTGCCGATTACGACCGCCAGTTCGCATTCATAGTCGACCTCGGTGCTGGCCAGGTGCCCGGGAATGACGATGGGCGCGCCTGGATGCTGGACGCAGTTGATCCCCTTGGTGAAGAGAATTGGATATTCCGGGATCTTGGCGTTGGTTTCCTCCGCGTGGCGGCGGTAGTTCAGGCCGATGCCCAGGATCTGCGTCGGTGCAATCGGCGCCAGCAATTGGGCGACATCCGCTTTTTCGGACGTCACGGAAAACGTTCCGTAGATGTCGCCCGCGATCCTCAGGGCGGAACGGTCGGCGCTCTGGCTGCCGTGATGGACCCTGCCCGCGCTGTCGACATAGCGGATGATGTTCATGATCGTGACCTTTCGTTCAGACGGTAGATGCGTCGGGCATTGTCGCAAAACACAGCGGCCCTATCGGTGGACGACAGGTCGGATAGCAAATTTCGCGCGGTGTCCAACCAACCGACGTAGCTGGAACCGATCTTCACCACGGGCCAATCGCTGCCGAAGAGCACGCGTTTCGGACCAAAACAAGCCAGGATGCGATCGACGTAGGGACCCAAATCGCCCGGCGTCCAGGAGGCCGGATCGGCCTCCGCGATCAGGCCCGATAACTTGCAGGTGACGTTTTCCAGCATCGCCAGGCGCGCGATGTCGTCGCGCCACGGATCCAGCCACGCGTTTCGAACGTCGGGTTTCCCGGCGTGATCGAGCACGAACGTCGTTTCCGGACACAGGCGGCACAGTTCGGTGACCGACCGCAACTGGTGGTGACGAATGCAGAGATCGAACGACAGGCCCACCTGGCCCAGCTGGCGCACACCAGCGACGAACGCGGGGCGCAGGCAGAAGCCGGGGTCGTCCTGGTCCTGGATCAGATGGCGGATACCACGAAGCAATGGCCGGCGGCACAGAACCTCCAGCGCCGCGACGGTCTCGGCGCCGCGGTCGATGGCCGTGGCGGCGACAATCGCGGTGATGCGTGGCTGGTGCCTGGCCAGGTCTTCCACCCAAAGGGCTTCGTCGAATCCACTGTCGCAGCCGGCCTGCACGAAGACCACCTGTTCGGGCATGTGAATCCCCGCTTCGGCGCCCAGAACCGCCGGCGTGTGCGCGCCGGCGATCGAAGGCACCCCGGCCAGCCAGGGATAGGACAGGCGTCCCGGATCCCAGAAGTGGCAATGCGTGTCGATGAATTCGAACGGCGCTTCCAACCGCGGCACGCTAGCGCGGTTGTCCGCCGGGCGTCCAGGAACCGGTTGCGGTAACCTGGGCGCGCCGACGGGATCGACCCGCGGCACCGATGCGTTTTCTCGCACCATCATTGTTGTTGGGCCTTCTGGCCGCGGTGCTGCCGTACCTGCTGCATCGCATGGGGCGGCGGCGCGCGAATCCGCTGCGGTTCGCGGCGATGGAACTGTTGATGCGGGCGGAACACCAGGTCGCCGCGCGGCGCCGGCTGCGCGACGTGTTGTTGCTGGTCGTGCGCACGGGCGCGGCGGCGGCGCTGCCCCTGTTGTTCGCCCGGCCCTACGCGGACGTGCGTTCGGATCTGCCGGCGTCGACCGACCGGACCCAAAGCGCTGTCATCATTTTGGATGACTCGGCCAGCATGCAGCGCCGAACGGGCGCCATCGGATCGGGAACGCTGTTCGACACAGCACGGGATCGCGCCCGGGCGCTGCTGGAAAACATGTCGCCTGAATCGGATGTCGCGCTGGTTCTGGGCTCCGAAGGGACGTCGGCGCCGGTCGCTGAACCGTCGACCGATCGCCCCAGACTGTTGGCCGCGCTGGACGCCATCAACTGCTCCGCCCGTCGCGGCGATCTGGGGGCTGCCCTGGCGCGGGCGACGCAGATCTTACAAAACGCCGGACATCGCGAACGGCGCATCTTCCTGGTGACCGATCTGCAGGCCACGGGATTTCCCTCCGACGCGACGGCGGCCTCCACCGCCGGCTCGGGCTCCGCGTCCGAATCCGCGCCCGCGTCCCCATCGACAGCCATCCCCGTGGGAATCACCGTCCTGGCGGTTGGCGCCGACGATGTCTGGGACAACCGCGCTGTTGTCGACGTCAGCGCCGAGCCGGCGCCGGAGGCTGGCGCGCAGGGTGTGGCGGTGGTGGCGGAGATCGCGAACTTCTCGGCACGCCCCGCGACGCACCTGGGCGTCACGCTGCGCTTCGACGGGGCCGAGGTGGCGCGCGGCTTCGTCGACGTTCCCGCGGGGGGACGCGTCCGCAAGCGGTTTCTGCACGCCTTCCCGGGCGGCGGCGCCACGCACCAGGCCCAGGTCGAGATCGACGGTGACCGCTTCGCGCTGGATGATCGACGCCTGGCGCGCGTCGAGGTGTCCCGGAACCTGGGTGTGCTGGTGGTGGACGGCGATCCCCGCACGGTACGCAACGAGGACGAGGTGTTTTTCCTGGAGGCTGCGTTGCGCGCGGGCGGCGGGCGATTTCAGGTTCAGGTGGTGATGCCCGACGACCTTGCGTCCCGCAACCTGGACAACACGGCGGCGATCTTCCTGGCCAATGTCGCCCGCCCCAGTGCCGATGCGGCGGCCGCGCTTATCCGTTTTGTCGAGGCGGGCGGCGGCCTGTTCATCGCGGTGGGCGATCGGGTCGACGCCGACGTCTGGAACCAGCGCCTGCGAAAGATACTGCCGCAACCCCTGGGTCTGCGCCGAACCGCGTCCGCCCGTCCGGGGACGGTGGAAGGCGAGACCGTCGACACGCGGCCCGCGGAACGCCTGGCGCCTATCGATCGACGGCATCCATTGATGGGTGGTTTCACCGCCGGCGGCGAAGGTCTGACCTCCGCGCGTTTCTTCCAGTACATGTTGCTGGAACCCATCGCCGACAACGCCGGACGACAGGTGGTGCTGCGTTACGAAACCGGCGCGCCCGCGTTGGTGGAATCCGAGGCGGGACGCGGGCGCGTGTTGCTGTTGACCACCACCGTCGATCGCGAATGGACCGATCTGCCAATCCGTCCCGGATTTCTTCCTCTGATGCAGGAGGCGGCGCGCAGACTGGCGGGGGCTCCAACCGGCGACGCGATCTCGGCGCTGTTGGTGGGGGCGATTCGCGAGATCCCGGCCGCGTCCGACGATCGCCGCATCGAAGTCATGAAACCTGGAGGCGACAGCCGCGCGCTGGCGCCCGAGACACGCGCCACCGGGCGAGACGGGCGAGACGGGCGAGACAGCGCCGACGACAAAACCCGAAGCGTGCGCCCCGCCCGCGCCGTAGCCTTCCGCGAAACGGATCAGCCGGGGAGCTATCGCGTGCGCGCGTTTCGCAACAACGGCGCCTGGATCGACCGCCCGGACGAGACCTTCGTCGTCAACCTGGACACGCGCGAATCCGATCCGGCCGTGTTGCCACCCAATCGCCGACCCGATGCGGTCGCTGCGCGATCGGGCCGCGAAGGCCAGTCACCCACCCGGCACCTGGAATTGTGGCACGTGCTGGGTGCCGCCCTGATCGCCTTCCTGCTGCTGGAATCGATGCTGACCCTGCGGGTCCGGACCAACCGCCCGCGACCGGCCGCCGAGACGTGAATCCCGAGAGCAAGGCGCGGGGTCTAGCCGGCTGCCTGTCGGACCCGCACGGGCGCTACGGCCGAGGGCGGCTGCTAGCAAGGCGCCAGACTCTTGGTTGGCTGGGCCCCATCGAGGCTGAACGGAATAGCAGCGACGATTCCCCTGTGGCGATGGTCAAACCTTGTGCCGTTCCCGGTGCGGTTTCCGCGACACGCATGTGTTACGGGCTGCGGTTCGTTCGAACGTCAGTCGAAGGCAATCGCCAGGCTGATCACGTACGGCAACACGAGGCTGCCCGCGGTCACGCCGGCGCGAGACGAAGGTGACGCGGCGAGGTGGTGCCCCAGGAGGCCACCGCCAATCCCGCCGCCGACCATCCCCAACAGAATGAGCGCACCGACTCCGTCTCCCTTGCCACCGACGCTGGACGACCTGTACATGGCAAGCCCCGTGAGAGCGATGCCCAAGGTCGCCCCGCCAATCACACCCGATGTCGTGGCAATGCCACGACCCGTTCCCGATTCGCGGGTGGCGTAGGTGCCCGCCACGGCTCCGACGACGATTGCGCTGCTGATCCCGGTCCACATCCATGCACGGCCACGTTCACGCGCCGACAGCCAGTGACCTTCGCCCCGGGTTTCAGCCTCGGCGCATGCTTGCTTGCGCGCCGTCGATGCCGAAATGGATTCCTTGCATACGCCCTTGCGCAGACGATCGAATCCGCGCGCTTGCCGCCGGGCCCCTTCGCGCAACACGGGAACCAATTGCTCGCGCAGCTCCAGAGCCGCGCCCTGGCGGTCGGCCGCCACGACGACGGCGTAGTCGATCTCCCATCCGTCGCGACCTTTGCGAACGTAGTGCGTGGATGCCGTGTTCCTTTCCCGTTCGGCGCCAGGCCATGTGGACAACTGGGTCGCGCATACCTTGCGCACGCTGGGCCAGCGTAGGTCCGTCATCCAGTGCGGCACGTCCGACAAACTTTGCGGATCTTGGGTCGCGCACGCCCAGAGGCGTCCGGTTCTGATCCGCGCGGTGTCACTGCCGTGGGTCCAATTTCGCAGCAATCCGCTCAATGCTGGGGCCCGTCCATTGCGGAGCGCGGCTCGGCACGCCAACGAGACAAATCCCGCGTCGTCTGCGTGAGCCTCGCCCTGGTCCCAGTTCTCGTAGAACAGGGCCTCATCCACGTACGGAGTCATCAGGGGCGGGGGCGGGGCGTCAGCAAATACGCGCTTGATCATGTTTGTCAGCCCATCGCACGCTTCGCCCCCTATGGGCTGGTCATCCAGGGACAGTATTTGCAGGGACGCCCCCGGCCCAATAAATCCCTGCCCATTCACGCCGAAAAACCGATGCCCATCTATCGCCTTTAGTTCGAACGGGAGTCCGAATGGATTCGGCGGCAAGACGCGCGGTGGTTGGTCAGGATCGGTCCAGATTCGCGCCACATTGGCCGATTCATCGATCAGCAAAAGTGACTCAGCGGTATTCGGCACCGTCGCCGATTGCACGCCGCCGATGCGCAGGCGCGTCGGCGCAGCAAACGATACGGTCGACGTCGTCCGCCCGTCCGAATGATTCAGCATTCCGCGCCAGTTGCCGTTCCGCTTGCCAAGCAGAAGACGCGCGTTTCCCCACCAACTGAACATCGCATCGGCCGGCATCGGTTCCTCGAACGCAAACGAAAATTCACGCCAGTCCCCGCGGCCAATATCGTAGCGCCACGTTTTGTTGTCGCGCGCGACAACAAGAGCCCCCGCGTCGGTGATCCGATAGTCCATCAATCCAGGGACGCGATAACCAGTTACCCGAGTCCACGAGCCCACGAATGCGAGCGGCGCGATGTATAGCCACACCTGATCATTCGCGCGCGCGCCCATCAAGACACGACCATCGGGAAGCAACCGCAGCTGGGGAAGGTCCACGGCGTCAAGCAGACGCGCGCCCGCGGTCCAACGCCCAGAGCGGGGACTCCAGATTTGCGTTTCGATGCCGGTCGAAGCAGACGCGGCGACGACCAGAACATCGCCGCCGCGCAGAAGAACCGAGGCGATGGATGTGCTTCGTATCAAAGGCGGTGCGGTCGCACCCCAAGTTCCCGCATGGGGATCAAAAACGTCGCAGCGATCGGTCTCGCACACCAGCACCCGCGCGTCGTGTAGCGCCTGAACGATTTGGGGATTGCGGGCCCCGCCAACCAATGTCCACGTGGCGGCCGTCGCCGGATTGTTCGGGAGCCACAGAACGACGAGGGCCAACAAAGCTCCACCAGCCCCGCATCTCGCCCGCCCGGGTGTCATGCCGTCGTCACCGGCAATCAGGATTGCGCAGTCCCAAGAAAAGATCATCACCGCGCGAGGACGAATCAGGGTTCGTCATAGTTTCCCGGTGATGGTCAGACCCCGTGGCGCACCCGCGAGACGTGTTCCCGGTCGCGCGCGCGCGCCGATGGGGGATCGCGCGGGCAGTCGCCGTTTCCATCGGCGTGTTTTGTGTCGCGTACGGCGCAACGATCCGCGTGGCGCCGGCGCCAGTTGCCCTCAGGATCGGGGGATACGGGCGATTTCGGTCCGGACAAGTCTCTTGAACGCACTATCCTCCTGGCCCGCGCGCTGGAGCGACCCGGCGCGCCTGTGGGACGACATGGATCAGGCGATGGGCCTCGTGCGCGCGTGCGTCGCGAGAGCGCCCTGGCGCAACGCGCCCGGGAGATCCCTGCCTGACGCGTCGTGTGGTCGAAGTTACAAAGAATTGACATTGAAGTCGTTGCATGTGACCAGATGTCGGTGTAGGTTGCACTCCACAATACACATGACCACACATCGAATGTCACATCATAAGTCACTAATATCATTTGGAATAATTGCATTTTCAGCAATTGGGTGCACCGCCCCCCTACTGGCTCCGCGAAACGCTTCGGCGGATCTCCGAGGCAGCGCTGCGGTCTCTTCCCTTGAGCCGAAGCTGATCGTCGTGGGTCCGGCACGCCTGCTTCACGTCGCCACGGACAGGAAGACCGGCGTCACGTTCTTCAGCGTTCCGAGACGGGCCGGAACCGTGGCGGACTGCCGGGTGCCCAACGCCGAGACCGCGGAGTTGCAGTGGGACCGCGAGTCCGACCTGCTGGTTCGCAAGGACGAATCGATCTGCGTTGCGACCAAGCGAAAAGTGCACGTCTCGTGGCACGCGCAGCCCGACACGACCGACCGCGCGAACGCGATCGAACACGCCAGCCTTCGCTAGCGTCCTTGCTTCCGGCGGGGACCAGCGCACGCCGCTGCGTGCGGATCGCGTCGATTGCGTACTGCTGACCTCCCGTGGGGCCCGGCCGTTCGGGTACCCGCGGCGCGGCGACGGAATCAGGCCTCGACCACGGGCGACGCGGCGACCGGAGATCGCTGCGCGACCGGCGCGAACGATGCCGCCAGCACCTTGTGCGCCGGGGTTCCCAGCAGCGACGGCAGCATGGCCGACGGCGACGGCGCACCGATCCGACCGGCGGCCTTCATGGTCGCGACGCGCGCGGCGCTTTCCCCGACCCTGCGTCTCAATTCGGCGTCGCGCTCGGCGGCGTGGACCAGCGCATCGAACGCGCGCACCTGTCGCTCGACCGGCTCGCGAATCAAAAGCACGTCCGCGCCCGCGGCCACCGCACCGACCGCCAGCTCTTCGATTGGATAGCGGTCGGCCACCGCCTTCATCCCCAGATCGTCCGACACGATCACGCCCGCGTACCCCAGCTCACCGCGCAGCAGATCGGTCAGGATCCTCCGCGACAGCGTGGCCGGCCGATCCGGATCCAGTGCCGTGAACACGACGTGCGCCGTCATGATCGACTCGATCCCCGCCCGCGCGGCCGCCGCGAACGGCGCCAGTTCGATCTGTCGCAGACGTTCGATCGGATGGTCGACGACCGGAAGTTCCAGGTGCGAATCGGTGCGCGTGTCGCCGTGTCCGGGAAAATGCTTGCCACAACCGAGCACGCCCGCCGCCCGCAGTCCGCGCCAGAACGCCAGCGCGTGGGTCGTCGCCTCATCCGGCGTCGTCCCGAACGCGCGGCTTCCGATCACCGGGTTGTCCGGGTTGGTGTGCACGTCCAACACCGGGGCGAAGTTCCAGCCAATACCCAGCGCCGCCAGCTCGTCGCCCAGCGCCCGACCCACCAACTCGGTTCGCGCCGGATCGCCGGCCGCGGCCACGGACAACATGTCGGGCCACACAGTCAGGGGCGCGCGCAGCCGCTGGACCAGGCCGCCTTCCTGATCGACCGCGACCAGACAGGGCGGGTATGCCGCGCTCCCGGGCGCGGACGACCGAACGACCGTCACCACGGACGCCACCTGCGCCGGCGTCTGGATATTCGGACGAAACAACATCACACCGCCGACCTCCGAAGCCGCGATGCGACGGGCAAGGTCGTCGGGCAACGAAGGCCCGTCGAAACCGACCGTCAGCAACTGCCCCACCGCGCGGGCCAGATCGCCGCTCACGACAGACCGCCAGGCAACCATTGCGCGGCGTTCCGTGTCGAAGCCCGGGGCCTGGAAAAACCCAAAGATGCACGCATGCCCGGATCATAGGCCCCCGCGGCGGATCAGCCACTTCCCGCCGTCCCTGGCTCGCCTCGCCCTACCTTCCCCACGCCCGTCCATTCTTCTTCTCTTCTTCCCAAGCCGGGTAAGCGTTGATATGAACTGCGGACCTTACGCCGGCCGTGCCGGATTTTGCCTCCCATGATCAAGGTCAAGCGCATCGATCACGTCGCCATCGCCGTCAACGATCGCGACGGCGCGACCGCGAAACTGGGCGCGCTGTTCGGGTTGTGCGGGGGCGCCATCGAGTACGTGGCGGACCAGAAGACTGACGTCGCTTTCCTGCATGCCGCGTCCGCGAATTCCGGGGGCGAAGGCGACACGGCCCTCGAAATCATCGCGCCCTCCAGCCCAGCCGGCAACGCGGGCCTCGCGCGCTTTCTCGAAAGCCGTGGCCCCGGACTGCACCACATTTGTTTCGAGGTCGACGATCTCCCCGGCGCGCTCGCATCCCTGAAAGCTGCGGGCGTGCGCCTGATCGACGAAGCACCCCGACCCGGCGCGCGCGGGCATCTGGTTGCGTTTCTGCACCCCGCCTCGACCGGTGGTGTCCTTTTTGAACTGTGCGCGACCCCCCACGGAGCCCCAGCGTGAACAGCCGATCCGCCTACCGACTATTCACCGCCAGCCTGCTTTCCCTGATGTTCTTGGCCCCCCCGGCACGGGCCCAGATGGGCATGGGGGGAATGGGCCGCCCCGGGGGCGGAATGCCCAATGCCCCCATGGGCCAACAGCCGAAAGACGAAGGCCCCGCCCAGCAGGCTCCCGAGGAAACCGAACTGCCCGCGGATCTAGAGCCCCTGGGCGGATACGCGGATCAAAACCGTCGACGCGCCCAGATGTTCGAACTGGACGGGTATTTCAGGCTGCGCACGGATTACATGCACGCCTTCAACATGGGCCAGGGCTATTCGAACATGCCCCGGGTGGGGGCGATCCCCCCGTCCGCGGGACAATCGCAGTGGACGTACTCCGCCACACGCCCCGGGCTGCCACCTTTCCCGCTTGCCGCCAGCTGCCTGGTCCCGGGACCAGACGTCACGAATGCGAATGTCAACGCCACCAACGGGGGGACGTGCAACGGCAACAAGAATATCTCGACCGCCGCTATCCGCCTGCGCTTGGAGCCGACACTGAACGTCACCGATCAGGTGCGTGTGCGGTCACAGATCGACGTTCTCGACAACACGATCATGGGCTCGACACCGGACGGGCTAGCCGGCCTGACGCGCCCCTACAGCGACATGGTTCCCGCGGCGCCGATACCGTTTCTCTACACCAACCAGGATCCGCCCGAGGTGGGTCAAAATGGATACCTTTCCAGCATTCGCGCCAAACGCGCCTGGGCCGAGATCGACACCGAGTTTGGCTCGCTTCGCTTCGGGCGGATGCCGTGGCACTTCGGTCGCGGTATGTCTTACAACGACGGAAGTTGCCCGGACTGCACCGGCGGTACCACTGTCGACCGGATCGCTCTGCTCACCGAGACCTATGCACACCAGGTCACCTTGGCGCTCGACTATGGCGCCCAGGGACTGACATCGAACCAGACGTCGCTGGGACGCATCAATCCCAACGGCTATCCAATTGACCTCGGACAGAACGATGACGTTTGGCAATACATGTTCGCGATCACCAAGATCGACAAGCCCGTACAGCTGCGTGAACGAATCGACCGCGGCGAAATCGTAATGAACTACGGCCTCCAGCTTGTCTATCGCACGCAGGACATGGCCAACCAAGATACCTCGTGCGTCCCGACTCTGGAGAAGCCGACGCCCGATCCCGGGTGCCTGGCGGCTCCCGTCACCGGCGATCGCGCTGCGTCCCTGCGAGATATCAAGGCCTACCTAATCCAACCAAACGTGTGGATGAAGCTGTATTACCGGGCGCTGACGGTGGAATTCGAGGGGACGGGCCTATACGGCGGGATGAACAAGGGCGGTGTGCTCTTGGATCCAGCCGACACTGAAAAGGCTGTCACGTTCCGCCAGTGGGGTGGCGTGTTGGCCAGTGAACTTCGGCTCTATCGGGACGCGTTTTTCGTGGGCCTCGAGACCGGTGGCGCCAGCGGCGATCAGGCGGAAGACCCCAGCCAGTATCTCAACTACCGTTGGCGATTCGTCCGTCAGCCATTCGGGGATCGCAGCATCCGCGACTTCAAGTTCTCGCCCGACTACCACGTGGATTCCATCCTGTTCCGGCACATTCTGGGAACCGTCACGAACGCGATCTATGTGAAGCCGGCGGTCTCCTACTGGTTCGACTTGCAGAAGAGCCGGCAGGTCGGTTTGTCGGGAAGTTTTGTGTACAGCGTCGCGCAGGTCCCGGTGTCCACGCCGGGCAACGATCTCGGGTACGGGCTGGAGATGAATGTCAGCGCCAGCTACCGCAACACCGCCGAGGGTTTCTACGCGGGCATGAACTGGGGCGTGTTGTGGCCGATGGGCGCGCTCGATCGCCCTGCCGCTATCTGGGGGGCCAATTCCGATGCGAAGGCCGCCCAGGTCCTGCGCGGGTTTCTCGGCGTGAAGTTCTAGCGAACGCTGCGGCTGCCTGGACGCTCGCTGCGGGTAGGGTCAGGCGCCCAGCCCACGCTACTTCTTCTTGGGTCTGGCGGCCGCGTTCAGGCCCTTGATGCGCTCCTCGGCGTCCTTGCGTGATGCCGCGTCCTCCGACGTTCCATACTCAAGGTAATTGCGGAACGCGTTCGCCGCATCCTCCGTCCGCCTCTCCTGGGCATAAAGGATGCCCAGGTCGTAATACGCCTTCGCCAGTTTGGGACTGTGTCCGATCGCCAGCTCGTATTCCTTGATCGCCAGATCGGTCTCGCGCTGGCGGCGATAGACAGTTGCCAGGTTGAAATGCTGTTCGCCGTCGTTGGGGTTGATGACCAACGCCTTCTTGAACGCGGCGATCGCCCCGGGCTTGTCGTCAGCCTTGATCATGGCCACACCCAGGTTGCTCCAGGCCGAAGCCTGGCTGGGCTGCAGTTCGGTCGCCTTGGTCAGATGCACGATAGCATTCTTGTGGTCACCCTTCTGCCGGTACGCAAATCCCAGACTCACCCGCACCTCGTACGTGTTCGGCGCCAGCGCCACGGACGTTTCCATTTCCTTGATGCCCTCGTCGACCCTCTTCAGTCGCGCGTACGCCGCGCCCAGGTTCCCATGCGCGACGGCGTCCTTGGGCTCCAACGCCACCACTTTTTCATAGTTGGCCGCCGCCTTCTCGTAGTTGCCCTGCGACCGCCACAGGTTTCCCAGCGTCAGGTGGGCAGCCGCGTACTTCGGGCGCGCGATGATGGCCTTTTCCACCTCCGCGATCGCCTCCACAACCTTCCCATCGCGCTTCAGTTGCAATGCCAGGTTGTAGTGCACGGCCGCCTGATCGGCCCAAGCCGGGGTCGCGGCGAAAACAATCAGACCCAACGCGCCAGCCATCACGATCACGGTCGCCCACACCGGCTTCGCGGTTCGGGTGTTTCTGCTACGCATCAAATGACCTCCGTGAACCTCGGGACCGCAGCAGGGACGCGCGGTGCCGGTCCGGTATTCAGGTTAACACTGCCCCCCGCGAGACGGCGCGCTATAGTCGCCCTTCCCGATGTTGCAGGCGCTGCTGGTCACCTTTCGCGAGGGTTTGGAATCGTTCTTGATCGTGGGCGTCATAGCGGGCTACCTGCGCAAGACCGGCCGGACCGATCTGATGCGCGGCCTGCGTGTCGGCTTGCTGCTCTCACTGATCACGTGCCTGGGAGGCGCCTACCTTTGGCAACTGGTGCCCAATCAGCCTCTGTATGAAGGCGTTGCCGCGTTGGTGGCGGCGGGTTTGGTCGGAGCCCTGTTGGCCCAGATGTTGCGAATGGGCCGCCGCATGAAGGGCGAAATCGAAGCCCGTGTCGCGCGCGTCTCGGGCACGGGGCAGGACGCTGATTCCGCCTCGCCGGGTGCGCGGCCATCGCTGGCGATGCTGGCCGGCATTGCGACCGTGACCACGTTGCTGGTCACACGCGAAGGCCTGGAGGCGGTGCTTTATCTTGGCATCCAGATCCGAATGGCCGGCTCTGGAACGGCGGCTAGTCTGATCGGCGCGGCGTCCGGCCTGGTCCTGGCGTCCCTGGTGGCCTGGATCTGGAGTCGCTACGCCCATCGATTGAACCTGGGAGTCGTTCTCAAGGTCACCGCGGTTTTTCTGACGCTGTTTCTGTTCCAGCTGGTCGTCTTCGGTGTGCACGAACTGGCGGAGAGTGGCGTCATCGAGGGCAGTCAGGGCTTCCACGACGCGACCGAGGCCATGGGGCCGGACGGATTCATTGGCCACCTGTTGTCCTATTCGTTGCTGGCGGCTCCGCTGGTGTACATGCTGTGGAACCGGCGTGGCCGGGACGCTGCCGGTCGTCGGCCCCGTCCGACGGCACCCGCCTAGCGCGTGCGCCCTTAGGGGTCCAACCTGCGACGCAGGACGCGCGCGATCGGCTGAAAACCCAGGCGTTCATACAACCGTTCGGCGCCACGGTTGTCGCTCCACACCGTCAGCACCAATTCCACGGCCCCGCGCCGGCGCGCCCACCCGGCAGCCGCGTGCATGAGAGCGGTGCCGATTCCGCCGCCGCGGTGTCCTTCGTCCACCACGATCTCGTCGACATGCGCGCGACGTCGGGGCGTCATCGCGGGATCGCGTGGCGTGTCGACCACCTTCAAGCTGACATAGCCACGTATCGGATCTTCGCGAAGACCTGATTTCTCCGCGACCAGAATCACCGACGACGGATCCATGGTTGCACTTGATTTTGGTTCCGCCACGGCTGGGTCAGGCGCGACGCGAAAATAGTCGGGCAACAGGCGGGCGTGCGCGTGTTCATTCTGGCGCCGCAGGTTTGCCAGTGCGGCGCCGTCCCATTGCTCCACGGGGCGAATCCGAACCGCGGTCCGCCCGGACTGAATGGCCGCGGACGTGTCCCGACGGAGGGGGGCCGGAGCACGCCGGCGTTCGCCCTTGTTTTTGCCCCCGGACTTGCCCCCGGACTTGCCCCCTACATTGCCCCCGACATTGCCCCCGGACTTGCCGGTCGCGCCCCGACGCCCTTCAGTCTTTGCGATCGCTCTGGCCATCGTCCAGCTCCGCCGGGAAGCGGTCGTACATGGCCTTGTAGACCAGATCCTCGACCTCGCTCTCGGTCCGCAGCGACAGTGCCGTGGTCGCCAGGCGCTGCGCTTCGTCCAGGCTGCTGGCGCGGATGATCGACTTGACCACCGGGATCTGGCGCGGCGCCATCGACAGGTTTCGCAGGCCAAGGCCCATCAACACCAGCACCAGCACCGGATCACCCGCCATGTCCCCACACATCGCCACCTCGCGCTGGTGCATGGCGGCGCCGGTCACGATCTGGCGCAAGGCACGCATGATCGCCGGATGCAGCGGGTGGTACAGATACCCGACGTGTTCGTTCTCGCGGTCGGCCGCTAGCGAGTACTGGATCAGATCGTTCGTCCCGATGCTCAGAAACTCGGACTCCTCGGCCAACAGGTCGGCGATCATCGCGGCGCTGGGGGTTTCGACCATCGCGCCCAGCGGCACCTCGGGATCGTGAGCGATACCTTCGCGTTTCAGGTCTGCGCAAACTTCCTGGCAGATCGCCCTGGCCATCCGAAGTTCCGCCACTCCGGAGACCAGCGGAAACAAAATTCGGGAAGGGCCAACCGCGGCGGCACGATACAACGCCCGCAACTGCGTTCTGAAAACGTCCGGGCGGTGGAACGAATAGCGGATCGATCGCAGACCCAATGACGGATTCTGCCCGCTTGGCATGCGAACCGCCGGCGGCATCTTGTCGCCCCCCAGATCCAGCGTCCGGAAGGTAATCGTCCGCCCCGCCGCGCTCTTCAAGGCGGCAACGGCATGGGCGTACTGTTCCGCCTCGGTTGGCAGATCCAAGCGCTCCAGATACAAGAACTCAGTTCTGAACAGCCCGACCGATTCCGCCCCCAACTCGACCGCGGCGGGGATCTCCTCCATCAGCTCGATATTGGCCGCCAGATGCAAACGAACGCCGTCCAGGGTCTGGGCGGGCGCGTCCCGCATCGACGTCAGAACCTGGGCCCGCGCACGCTGGTTCAGCGCGCGTGTCTGGTATTTTCGCAGAGCCAAGTCGTCCGGATCCAGGATCACCTCGCCCCGGGTCCCGTCGACGACCATCTTGACGCCGGACCAGACCTTGTGCCCCAAGCCCTCGACCCCCGCCACGTATGGCATTCCCAAAGCCCGCGCGACGATTGCCGTGTGAGACGTCCGCCCTCCCCCTTCCGAACAAACCCCCGCCACTTCGGCGCGCCCCAACTGCGCGGTATCCGCCGGCGACAGATCGTGGGCAACGACGATACTGCCCTCCGGGGCCTCCTCGGCGTTGGTCTCGACCATGCCCATCAGGTTGCGAAGAAGACGTTCGCCGACGACGGCGATATCGCTGCTGCGGTCGCGGAAATAAGGATCCTCGATGCGATCGAATACCGCCTGGATCTGGTCCAACGCCTTCCGCACCGCCCACTCGGCGCCGGTCTGCTGATCGCGCACGATCTTTCGCGCGACATCCACCAAATGCACGTCCTGCAGCATCAGGCGGTGTGCCTCCAGGATGCGGTACTGATGATCGTCGTGCTCGCGTTCGGCGATCTGTTCTTGAATCTTCGCCAGCTGCGCGTCGGTGTGGGCCAGCGCTCCCTCGAAGCGTCGCAGTTCGGCCTCCACCGCATCCTTTGCAATCCGGCGCTCATGCACCTCGACCCGACTGCCCAGAACGTGCGCGATCCCAATCGCGATGCCAGGCGAAGCGCTGACCCCGGTCAATCGCTCCATCAGGGATCGACCCCTTCACCAAAGCCGCCGTCGACCAATTCGGCCAGCGCCGCGACCGCAGCCTCGGCGTCATCGCCCTCGCAGATCACGGTCATCGACATGCCGTGGGCGGCGACCAGGGTCAACAGCCCCATGATGCTCTTGCCGTTGGCTTCGTTCTCGTCTTTGACCACACGCACGTCGGCCCTGAATTTATTGGCCAGTTGCACGAATTTCACGGCCGCCCGGGCATGCATCCCCAGGCGGTTCCTGATCTTGACCCGCCGTTCGGCGTTCACCGGTCCAGCTCCTCAAGCACCACGCGGCCCGTCAACTCGGAGCCAAGCCGAATCGAGCGCCGTCCGACATCGCGCAACTGTTGAGCCAGTTCGGGAGGACGCGGCTCGCACCGATCGATGGTGGCCAGTTTCAGCAGCATGGGAAGGTTCACGCCACACACCACCTCGGCCGGCCGCGAACCGTCCAGCATCGCCATGCACGCCTGATAAGGCGACGATCCCTGCAAATCAACAAGCAGCACCACCCCCGCGCCCGCGTCCACCTGTTCACAGGCACGTCCGACGCGCTCCAAGGTTTCGTCGAAGGTCTCGTCCATCGATATGGAGACCGGGACAGCCCCGGGCAAAGGCCCGAGGATCGCGGCCACCGCCTGCAACAGGCAATCGGCCGCTCCACCGTGGGTAACCACGACCAGACCAACCTGGGGACCTTGCGGGGACATCATGCTATTTGCCGGCGCCTAGTGTACGTCATTCAGGCCCCTCCGCCGCGCCCGACGTCCCGATGCCGAACCGAGACCGCGAAGGTTGCGCCGATCTGACCCGCGATCTCCCGGACGATCGCCACCGAGCGGTGCTGTCCCCCCGTGCAACCGATCGCAATCGTCGCGTGTGACTTGCCCTCTTTCTCGAAACCCAGCAGGGAAAGTCGCAACAGGTCGATCGCCTTGGCCAGATAGACTTGGGTATCGGGATGGTCCAGGACGAAACGCCGCACCGGTTCATCCTCGCCCGTCAACGGAGCCAGTTCCTTCACGAAAAATGGGTTCGGCAGGAAGCGGACATCCAGCACGATATCGGCCTCGGGCGGCAAACCATTCTTGAACCCGAACGACATCAGGGCAACCGATAGCTTCTCCCCCGCCTCTTTGTGACGCTCCTGAATCAGCGCCCGCAACGAATGCACGGTCAGCCCGCCGGTGTCGATGACCGCATCCGCTTCCTGGCGCATGGGGACCAGTTGGTTTCGTTCCGCCGCCAGGGCCGCGTGAATGTCCGTGACCATCAGCGGATGCCGGCGGCGGGTCTCGGAAAACCGCCGAATCAGAACATCGTCGGGGGCGTCAAGGAACAGCGTCTCGACCCGGTGCCCCGCCTCGCGAATTCCGGCCAAGATCTTTCGACTCTCGGCCAGAAAATCACCCGACCTCGCGTCGATGCCCAGGGCCGCCCGTTCGGGTTCCTGTCGCGTCGATAGAAGTTCCACGAACTTCGGGAGGAGCGGCAGCGGTAGATTGTCCGCGCAGTAGTAATCCAGATCCTCAAGCGCACGCAGTGCGACCGACTTTCCCGCTCCGGACACGCCCGTGACGATCACCAACCTCATCTATTCCCGTCCGGATCCTTCATTCGACATCGTCGCGCCAGCGGTTGTCGCGGGCGTCGGCCAGCGCGCGATCCAGCCGCTCCTGAAACTCACGCGCGGAGTGATGACCTCGTTGTTGCAGCAACCGATTGCGGGCCGCCACCTCGATCAACGAGCTGATGTTGCGTCCGGGACTGACGGGGATGCGCAGCAGGGGAACCGGGACCTCCAAGATGGGATAGACCATCTCGTCCAGGCCCAGCCGATCGTGCGCCTCGTTCTGATCCCAGCGAATCAGCTCCAGCACCAGTTCAATTTTCTTCTCGTCGCGAACGGCGGCGACGCCGAACATGTCTTTGATGTTGATGATCCCCAACCCCCGGATCTCCATGTGGTGCTTGATCAACTCGGACGCCCAACCGATCAACACGTCGCCGGACGTCCTTCGGACCTCGACCAAGTCGTCGGCAACCAGACGGTGGCCCCGCATCACCAAATCCAGCGCGGCTTCCGATTTGCCGATTCCGCTTTTACCCAGCAACAGGATTCCCACCCCCAGGACATCGACCAGAACCGCGTGAATACTGGCGGTCGGTGCCAGTTGCAGCTCCAGGTGGGTCTGAATCGAATCGATGGCATGTGACGACAACATCGGCGTACGCAACAACGGAACGCCCAGCCGCTCGCATGCATCCAGCAAGACCGTCGGGACATCCAGCCCCTTCGTGACCACGATGCAGGCGGGATTCAAAGCTACGAACCCCTCCACCGACTCACGCGCGACCGCTTCAGGAAGCGACGCGACATACGAAATTTCGGTCGCCCCAAGGACCTGCGCCCGCTCGGGGTGAACCTGTTTGACGAAGCCGGCCAAGGCCAACCCCGGTTTCTGAATTCGGGCCACCGTGATGCGCCGGCCCAGTCCCGCCTCGCCCGCCAGCAAGACCAGGCGTAAGCCCGCCTGCTCGTCCAAGAGAGACCGAACGGTCAAGACCGGAACGTTTCCCCCAGGAGTCATGCGCCACCAGTGTAACCCGACCGGCGGGCCCCACATGAAGTAACCCCGACTTCATGCCGTGCGGAGCGCGCAAGAGCGGGCGCGAATGTCAGTATTTTGCGTCCTCGTCCACAATCGCCTGGTACATCGCGACGGCATCCGGCGCCGCCAACAGGCGCTGGCGAAAGTCGGCGTCCCGAAACAGACGCGACAGGCGTGCCAGAGCCTTCAGGTGCACCCCAGTGGAATTGGCGGGCGCCACCAGCATGAACACCAGATGCGTGGGTTTGCCATCGATCGAGTCAAATTCGATTCCCGCGCGCGCGCGACCCAGTGCCCCGACCAGACGGCCGACGGCGTCCAGCTTGCCGTGCGGGATAGCTATGCCGTCACCAATCGCGGTCGATGCCAACAACTCGCGTTCCTCCAGGACTTTGTTCAGGACAGCGGCATCAACGGCCTCGACCCGCTGGGCCAGGTGACGCGACAATTCGGCCAACACCGCCGACTTGGTGTCCCCCACCAGATCGGCGACCACCATGTCGGCGGCGAGGAAGTCCGTGACCTTCATGGAAAGGTGCCCCGCCAGCTACGCCGACGACGCTGCGGTCTCGATCAATCCGTAGTTCCCATCCTTACGCCGGTACACGACCGAGATGTGGTTGGACTCGGATTCCGCGAAGACAAGGAACTCGCTGCCAAGCAGATTCAGCTGCATCACCGCGTCGTGAACCCGCAGGGTGGGAACGGTGAACCTCTGTTCCTTGATGACGTTGAAGGCCGCCGCGGTCGGCACCGCTCCGACCGACGACCGCGGTCCCTCCATGGCCTCCAGAGGTGTCCCCGCGCTCGGTTCGATGGCCTCGGCTGAGAGGACCCGCTCGCGCAGCGAGATCTGCTGATCGTGCGGCTTGTGATCCCGAATTTTGTCCTTCCATTTTCGGACCTGGCGCTCGATGCGGGCGATCGCGAGATCGATCGACGAATACATATCCTCGGTGGTTTCCTTCGCGTTGATGACCAACCCGCTTGGCAGGGTGATGTTTATTTCCGCGACGTGGTTGAACCCCCGCTCGACCGAAAACACCGCGTGGGACGCGATCGGATCCTTGTGGAAGTACTTGCGAATTTTCTCGAGTTTCTCCTCGGCATACTCACGAACCGCCTGCGACGCATCCATGTGACGAAACGTGGTGGAAAGGTGCATTCAAACGGCTCCTATCGGTTACTTGTGCAACATCCAAGGGTTCCAAACAACAGCCAGCTTTCTACCTGATTGTGCGCCACACGGGTACACCTGCGCACGCGAAATTACGCGGTAAGAAATCCGCCGGTCGGGCAAGCAGCGGAGGTGGCCGGAACGTCTTCCGGCGCGTCCGTCAGAACATTTCGCGGCGTTTGCTGCTCGACAGGATTCGCAACTGCTCGCGATACTTCGCCACCGTTCGGCGCGCGATCTCGATGTTCTGATCGCGGAGTAGTTCGACGATCTTCTGATCCGAGTGCGGATTCTTCGGGCTCTCGGTAGAAATAATCTGCTTGATCTTCAGTTTCACGGCCTCGGACGCCAGATCATCGCCATCGGTGCGCGAGATTCCCGAGTTGAAAAAGTACTTCAGCTCGAAAATCCCCTGCGGCGTATGAACATACTTGTTGGTGGTGACCCGCGACACCGTCGATTCGTGCATCCCGATGTCATCCGCGACGTCCCGCAAGATCAGGGGCTTCAGGTACGCCGTCCCCTTCTCGAAGAAATCGCGCTGGAACTTCAAGATCGACTCGGTCACCCGCACGATCGTCCGCTGGCGCTGCTGGATCGACCGAATCAACCACTGCGCGCTTCGCAGCTTCTCCTGGATGTACTCGCGCGCCTTGGCCCCGCCGGCCAGCGCCGTCCGGTAAAAATCGCTGATCTTCAGCTTGGGCAGTCCGTCGTCGTTCGCGACCACGAAGTACTTGTCCCCGACCTTGTGGATGAAGACGTCCGGGGTGATGTACGTCGGCTCCTCCGCCGTGTACTGGCGGCCCGGCTTCGGATCGAAGTCCCGAATCACCTTGGCCGCCTCGTATATCTCCTCGACCGGCTGGTTCAGATCCTTGGCGATGGCGGTGAAGTTCTTCTTTTCCAGATTCGGCAGGTGCCGTTCGATGATGCCCACCAGGACGTCGTCGTCATGGCCGAAGTGCCGGGCCTGAATCAACAGGCATTCCTTCAGCGTGCGCGCCGCGACACCCACGGGATCGAACTCCTGGATCCGATGCAGGACACCCTCGGCCAGTTCGACGGAGACGGACGCCTCCTCGGCCAGATCCTCGATGGGCTCCTCCAGATAACCTTCCGGGGTCAGGTTGCCGATGATCAGCATCGCAATCCCGTCTTCCTCCCGGGTGAAGTGCCCCAACTTCAGCTGCCATTCCAGATGGTCGAACAGGGACGTCCCCCGGGTCAGCGTCGCCTCCAGCGACGGCATGTCCTCGTTGTTCGACTTGTACGACGGCATGGGCGCCGCCTGCGCCTGGTTCTCCAGGTAGCTCTCCCAATCGAAATCGGCGACGGCCCCTTCGGGAGCCGTATCCACCTTCACCTCCTGGTTCGCCTGCGCATCCGGGGGCAGGTCGGAAACGGGCAGCTCGGTTTCGCCCATTCTCTCGGCATCGCTGGCCGACTCGACGGTCTTTGCTTCCAGCGCTTTGGTGGGATCGGCGCTGTTCTCGCCCGAATCCTCCAATATCGGGTTTTCCAGCATTTCCTCGCGCACCACGTCAACCAGCTCCATGCGCGAAAGCTGGAGCAGCTTGATCGCTTGCTGCAGCTGGGGAGTCATGACCAGCTGCTGCGAGAGCTTGAGGTGCTGCTTTATTTCGATGGAAGTGACCTTCGAATGAGGTTCAAGGGAGGTTCAAGGGTTCAAGGCAGGTTCAAGGACAGGCGAGATACGACGGTGTCTTTTTGTAACACTCGCTTCGCACGCGGTAAAGACCGAATGGGCAAACTGGTACGCCACTTGCAGACATGTAGCAGACCCGTAACCCGGACCACCCTGGACGGGTTTCCTCCAGCCGCCTCCTCTCACCGGGCCTCCTCCCCGCCCCTCCCCCTACCCAGTACCGACTAGACGGTGGCGTATCCGGCCGGCTGCTCGCGAGGCGCCAGCTTCGCGAGGTGGGCCCGAAGCGCGGCGGCGATAAATGACTGGAACAACGGGTGCGGCATCTGAGGCCGGGACTTGAACTCGGGGTGAAACTGACAACCCACGAAATAGGGGTGACCCGCCAGCTCGATCATCTCCACCAGGCTTCCGTCGGGAGACGTTCCCGACACAATCATCCCCTTGGCGACCAAAGCTTCGCGGAACTGGTTGTTCACCTCGTAGCGATGCCGATGCCGCTCTTGAATCTCTCGGGTACCGTAGGCGGTGGCGGCCAGGGTTCCCGCGGTCAAGAGACACGGGTATGACCCAAGACGCATGGTCGCGCCCTTTTCGGTGATGTTCCGCTGGTCGGGAAGAAAATCAACCACTGGATACGCTGCGTGCGGTTCGAATTCGCTGGAATTGGCGCCCTTCAAACCGGCCACATTTCGCGCGAATTCGATGACCGCCAGCTGCATACCCAGGCAGATTCCGAAGAACGGGATCTGGCTCTCGCGCGCGTGCTTGACGGCGGCGATTTTTCCTTCGATGCCCCGGCTTCCGAAACCGGGCGCAACCAGAATGCCGTCCAGGCCCTCCAGGACGGAAGCGGCGCCGCGTTTTTCGATTTCTTCCGAATCGATGTGTTTGAGATTCACGCGGCATTCGTTGCCGATGCCACCGTGAATCAGCGCCTCGTTCAGGCTCTTGTAGGACTCGGTCAAGTCGACGTATTTGCCGACCAGCCCGATCTCCACCTCGGTGCGTGGACTCTTCAGGCGGTGAACGACGTTCTCCCAGCCGGTCAATTCGGGAGCGCGCGACCAGATATTCAGCAACTCCGCGATCTTGTCGTCCACGCCCTGTTGATGGAACCGGATCGGCACCTCGTAGATGCAATCCACGTCCTCCGCCGAAAACACCCCGTCGGGCGTTACGTTGGTGAACAGCGCGATCTTCTTCCGCAGAGCGACATCGATCGGGCGCTCTGATCGGCAGAGCAGAATCTCGGGTTGGATGCCGATCTCGCGCAGCTTCATGACCGAGTGCTGCGTCGGTTTGGTCTTCAGTTCCCCGGCTGCTCCGATGTACGGAACCAACGTGACGTGAACGGACAACGAATTCTGGTGCCCCAATTCGAACCGAAGCTGGCGAATGGCCTCAAGAAAGGGCAGCGACTCGATGTCGCCCACTGTCCCTCCCACCTCCACGATCAGGATGTCCTCGCCCTTGCTACATGCCAGGATCCGCTGCTTGATCTCGTCCGTGACGTGCGGGATGACCTGCACCGTCCCACCCAGGTACTCCCCGCGGCGTTCTTTTTGAATCACGCTGAGGTAAATCTGCCCGGACGTCGCATTGTTCAGCTTGGTCATGCGCTGCGAGATGAATCGCTCGTAGTGACCAAGATCCAGATCCGTCTCGGCACCGTCGTCGGTGACGAACACCTCGCCGTGCTGCATGGGGTTCATCGTGCCGGGATCGACGTTCAGGTAGGGATCCAATTTCTGGATGGTGACCTTCAGGCCGCGCCCCTCCAACAGGCTGGCTATCGACGCGGAGGCCAATCCCTTGCCCAGGGACGACACCACACCGCCAGTCACGAAGATGAACTTCGTCTGCTTGGCGGCGCGCATGGGGGCGCTCATGATCGGCCTCCATCGCGGTTAGCGTCTATCTGACGAAATCGTCGACAAGACCGCCGATGGAACGGCACCAACAACTTCCGAGAAAAAACGTCGCGCGTGTTCAACTCGGATCGCTATTCTTCGCGTCTCGTACGTCGAAGTCAATGCCCGCTCCACTTATTCTGATCATAGAAGACGACGCCCACATCGGAGGGCTTGTGTCGGAAGTCTTGCGAGAAGCGGGGTATGCCGTCGTGCTGCTGCCGGACGTGAACACCGCGCGCGAGCAAGGGGAACAGGGTCTGCGACCGGCGGCCGTCATCAGCGATCTGGTGGTACAAGGAGCAGAGGATCCGGCACGGTTGGCCGAGCAGATTGACTCCATCTTCCCCGGCGCCCCGATCACGCTGATGACAGGGGTTCCGCCGAAGCGGCGTGCCCACCTGGGGGTAACGCACCAGCGGATCCTGGAGAAACCTTTTGAGTTGGAGGCCCTGCTGGAGGCCGTCCGGTCGATGCTGGCCGAAGCGTCAATCCAGGAAACGATCCCGGCTGGACGGTGACGGAACCGGGCAAGCGTCAAACCGGCCGAAGAACCGGTAGCGGAACCGCGCGACCACGTCATAAACGGCGTCGCGCAAGAAACGTGGAATCACGCGCAGGACGACGACCAGTCGCCAGGGACCACCAAGCCCGGTCATGATCGCCAGTACGGCATCCGAGCGAACGTGCACTTGTTCGAAAGCGGATCCTGGAGATTCCAACAAGACGATTGTGTTGGGATCCCCGATCGGATGCAGACCGTGACGGGCCAGGGCTTGCGTGGCAAACAGGCCCTGCAGCGGCGCGAAACGAAAACGGCGCCGGCGGTCCCGTCCCAATACGAACTGAACGTAGCGATTGCACAGGCCGCAAACGCCGTCGTACATCAGGACCGGACCCGGGTTCGCGACCGGTGCGCGCGGTACGACCGGTGCGCCCGGTACCATGTCCGGTTCGTCGGACGGCGATGTGCCCCCTGTGGGATTCACGATTCGGTCAGTATAGCCGTCCCCTCTACCTTCCGTCGTCCGCGCCCAAGCCGATCGCACGCCCGTAACGCCGCCAACGCGCGGCTTCCCTCCCAGCGATCCCGCCGACGGCTTTGGGCGAGATTGATGCGGTCCGCAGGTCGACCGCTGCGTCCAATCGGCGCGCGACGGCGCTGGGGGTCAGCCGGACGGGAGCCCCCAGCACGTTCCCGACGCCGATGATGGCAGGGGGAACAACAACAACAACCGCCAGCACGACGGCGGCGGCACCGCGCGCGCGCCCGAAGGACTGTGCGAAAAAACCAACCGCGGCCGCCACCGGAGCCGCCGCCGACGCCGCGATGACCAACCGGGCCAACAGGATATCGCCGGCGATAACCGCGGCGACCGATACGCCCGACCAGAACAACAAGGAAGACAACGTTTCGGCGCGCGCACGCAAGACCAGGACCCACCAGCCGACAGCGGCCACCAGCAGAGGCAGCACGCCGACATCGTCGAATACCGCGATCAGCGCGGCATGAACGACAGAAGATAGTGGGATTCCGGGGGCAGGCGGCGCGACGATCCGAATCAACATGGGCCCGATGGTTCCCGAAGGATCGGGTGAAGCGGCAACCACACCCCCAAGAACAATTCCTGCTCCCGCCACGAACAGCATCGGTGCCAACAGGGGCCACCGTTCGCCGCGACGCAACGCCCATAATGTGAAGCCGCACGCCAGTGGCCACGCGACGGCGCGGATCGGCCAACTGGCGCCCGCGGCCAAACCACATGCCAGTGCCAATCCAAGCCCGACGCGCGAGCGCGTGAGGTCGCGACGAATCAGTTCAAGCAACAACACCATCGCGAACAACAAGACAAGATCGATCGCCGGAACCGGACGGACGGTTGCGACCTCAAGAAAAGGCCGACACAAACCGAACGCTGCGATCCCCGCAACGACGGGCACAGCGCCGCCCGCGGACAGAGACATGCCCAGGCGCGCCGCCAACAAAGCCAGCGCGCCGGAGCCACCAATGACCGCCACCGCGTGTGGGCGTGTTCCCAAGTCACCGAAGGGCACCAGTGCTGCCACGCGCGCAAGAACGTCGACCAACGGATGCGCCTCGGCGAAGGAGCGCCTGACCCCAAAGGCGCCGGCCGCCAGATCGGCCGCTTCGCCTGACGCAAGGCCCAGGGGACCGAGTGCGCACAAATAGAGCGTGGCTAGTGCTGCCGTCGTCCAGTACCACGTGCCATCCCATGTGCGCGGCCAGGTGTCATGCCAGCGGCCAAAGAATTTGTTGCCGCGCCCTCCGGCAGGATTGCGGGCAGGCTTTCCCTCGCGCTTTCCCTCGCGCTCACCGTCGGCCTGCCGGTCCATGCCTATTTGGTACTCCGATCGGCGGAGCTGTCGAGAAACGGGGCCAGTTGCTGTGCTTGGGGCGTGTAGACTCGGTCGCGATGTTGATGGTTCGCGGACGCCAAAACCTGCCGGCGGCGCTGGGACGCCCGCTTGTCCGCGCGGCCGTGGCCATCGGGAACTTCGACGGCGTCCATCGGGGTCATCAGACGTTGTGTGCCACCGCGCGCCGACTGGGGGCCTCGGCATCGGGGGACGTTGTGGCACTGACGTTCGATCCCCACCCCGCCCGCCTGTTCGCCCCCGCCCTGGCGCCGCCCTTGATCGTGTCGCTGGAACGTCGGGCCGAACTGCTTGGTGATGCCGGTGTCGACATCGTTGTGGTCGAACCCTTCACGCCGGAGTTCGCCGCGATAGAAGCCGACCTGTTCGCGACCGACGTGCTTGCTGGCGATCTTCACGCCGCCCATGTCGTCGTGGGCTACGACTTCAGTTTTGGCAAGGGACGGCGCGGCGACACGGCAATGCTGGAGACGCTGGGCGCGCGGGTGGGATTCGGCGTCTCGGTGGTCAGGCGCATTTCGGTGCACGGCCTCACTTGTTCGTCGACCAAGGTCCGCGAGTTCGTGCTGGAAGGACGTGTCGAGGGAGCGGAGGTGTTGCTGGGCCGGCCTTTCGAACTGACAGGCGTCGTGATTCGGGGCGCCGGACGCGGGCGGCAGATTGGTTTTCCGACGGCGAATCTGCGTCTTGATGCCGATCTGATACCGAAGCCTGGAATCTACGCCGGACGCGCCCATATCCTTCAAGAAGGTGGAGGGGGCAGCGACCCCGACGCGATACGAGCCCCGGTCCCCGGCGACGATTTCTTCGCGTGCGCGCTCAGCATCGGGACCAACCCGACCTTTGTCCGCGACGGAGGGCTGACGGTTGAAGCCCACCTGCTGGACTTCGCCGACGACTTGTATGATCGACGGATTCGCGTCGAATTGATGCAGCGACTGCGCGACGAACACCGGTTCGAATCGGTGGATGCGCTGGTGGCCCAAATCCGCGCGGATATCGAGCAAACACGACAACTGGCCGGGGGACCAATTCGGTGAATCCCTTCGAGACCGAAACCATGGCGGACCTGTGTCTGCGGCAGGGTCACCACGCCGAGGGGATCTCGATCTACAGACGGCTGCTGTTGCGGTCGGCCGACGAAGCCACGCGCGAACGAATAGCGCGTCGCATCGCCGCCGCCGAGCAACATCCGACGGGATCGAAGACTCCCCCCGTCGGCGAGACCACCGCGCCCGTCACCGAGGTCCCGTTGTCGGTACCTGGCGTGCGCGTGCGACAGGCCGGTGACCAGTTGACGATCGAATGGCGCCTGACGCCGGGGATCAAGGCTCCCGCTCTGGAAGTCCTGTTGGTCACGCGTGGTGCGGGCGGCGTGGCGACCGAAACGCGCGCGATCGATGTGAATGGCGCCGATGGACGGATCAACCTGACGGTGAAGGACCTTCACCTGGTGCGGGTTGCCGCCGGATCGCGCGCCAGCGGCCGTTTTATCCCTGCCGCCCGCGCCTGACACCGGGCGGTGCTTCCCCCGCGCCCGATGGCGAATCAGGCGGGCTGGGGCGCGGCCAATCTTGTGTTAGTTTCCGACCATCATGTTTACTGGAGTCTGCACAGCCATCGTGACGCCATTTCGTCGGGGCGTGGTCGACGAGGACGCCTTGCGCAACCTCTGCGAGGATCAGATCGCCAACGGCATCGACGGACTGGTGCCCGTGGGAACCACGGGCGAGTCCCCCACCCTGTCCTTCGAAGAACACATCCGTGTGATCGAGATCGTCGTGCAGGTGGCGGCCAAGCGGGTGCCGGTCATCGCGGGCACTGGATCGAACGCCACCAAGGAAGCCATCGAGTTGTCGTTGGCCGCGCGCAAGGTTGGCGCGGACGGCCTGTTGCAGGTGACGCCGTACTACAACAAGCCTTCGCAGGAAGGTCTTTTTCGCCATTTCCAGGCGATCGTCGAGGCGTGCCCGCTACCGACGGTGGTTTACAACGTGCCCGGTCGAACGGGGTGCGATCTGCTGCCGGAAACCATCGCTCGACTCTGCGAGCTACCCGCCATTGTCGGGATAAAGGAAGCCACGGGATCGGCCCTGCGTGCCTCCCAGGTGTTGGCGAGGGTTCCGAACCACGTCGCGGTGCTGTCCGGAGACGATGCGACGACGTTCCCCCTGTACGCGCTGGGAGCCAAGGGAGTGATCTCCGTCGTCAGCAATGTCGCGCCGGCCGAGATGGCTGAGATGTGGGACGCGGCGCAGGCGGGGCGTTGGGATCGGGCGCGCGAACTGCATTTCAAGTTGTTGCCGCTGTCGGAGGGGTTGTTCATCGAGGCGAACCCGGTGCCGGTGAAATCCGCACTGGCGATGATGGGACGCATCGCCGACGAACTGCGGCCTCCGCTGTACCCGCTGGCGGGTCCGAACCGCGAGAAGGTCCGCGGGTTCATGACCGAGGTCGGCCTGCTCTGAACCGTCGATGGAGCAGTCGATGAACATCGCCGTGCTTGGCGCGGCCGGTCGCATGGGTTGCGCCATCGTGCGCGTGATCGCCGAAACGTCCGGGGCCGCGCTGGCGGCTGCGGTCGAACACGCGGCCAGCCCGCACCTGGGACAGGATGCCGGCAGGGCGGCGGGACTTCCGGTGGGCGCGAAAACCGATGGCGTCGTCATACGTGATCAGTTGCCGACGGCCGGCGCGGCGACGGTGTGGATCGATTTTTCTTCCGCGGCGGCGACGGTGACGACGGCGGCGGCCGCGGCCGATCGGGGCGCGGCCTTGATCGTGGGAACGACCGGAGTCGATGCCGCCGGCAAGCAAGCACTCGCGGAGGCGGCCCGCCGTGTCCCGGTTGTGTTCACGCCGAACATGTCGGTCGGGATCAACGTGCTGCTTCGTCTGGTCGCGGACGCGGCCCGGATGCTGGGGCCCGATTACGATCTGGAAATTGTCGAAACCCACCACCGTCTGAAACGCGACGCCCCCTCGGGAACGGCGCTGCGCCTGGCGGAGGCCCTGGCAGCCGCGACCGGACGCGATCTGGCGCGCGATGCCCGTTATGCACGGCACGGCGACATCGGACCGCGCACATCGGGTGAGATCGGCATTCAGACCCTGCGCGGTGGCGACGTCGTGGGCGATCACACGGTGTTCTTCCTGGGCGCGGGTGAACGCATCGAAATCACGCACAAGGCGTCGTCACGGGACACCTTCGCCCGAGGCGCGGTCCGCGCGGCCCTGTGGACCAAGGGCCGTGCGCCCGGGCTGTACGACATGCGCGACGTGCTGGGTCTGTCCCCGTAAATTTGGCCGATGTATCGAGTTGAACGCGTAGCGTGGACTCGGGCGCCTTGCAGCACGTCCGCGTGCTGAACTCGATTCGAATATCCGATGAGGTGCTTCAGGCGTTCATCGCGCGCCGACCACGGGAGCCATGAGGCCGGGCGGGCAGGTGATCCACCGACGGCCGAGGCAAACCGTGTCGGCTAGCGACCGATCCGAGCGCGACCCGACAGGCGCTGACCATCCCGGGAAGCACCGCCGATATGGAGGTGCGCGACGTGCTGGTGGCGGACAACGCCGCCTACGTCTCGATGGCGGGGTTCGCCCCCCGCTATCGGCGGCCATTATTGGTGGCTCTCTTCACAGCCTCGACTTCAGCGCACGCAGCGCACGCCGAACATCTGGTCGACCAAAGGCCCTCCCGTCACCAAAATGTTTCTGACGGTGCCAAACATAAAGTCGACGAAAAAGGCGTTCCTTAAATTGTGCACGTCCGGATTCGACGTCCAGTAGAAGCGTGCGGCCCCCTGGGGGGGCACTCTATCGGGAAACACACTGACGTCGATGGTCGGGGTTCCATTCTGTTGTGTGATGAGGGTGAGAAGTTCGCCGGCCGTTGGTACTCGCCAGCCACCGCCGCTGAAACTGAGACCGCTGCAAAACGATTGTGCGTTCGCAAAGGTATGTTCAGATCCCGTCGCCATTCCTTGCCAGGTCAATCCGGTCCAGTTGTCCCTAACCGTATTGTTGGGGGCAGCTCCCTCTACAACGTAATGTTGTGTTGCTGTCGTGTGAACCACGTGAGTGCGTACGCACCGTGTTCGTGCTTTGGCAAATCCACTCGGCGCATCTATCCCGCCCGAGTTCATTTGGGCAAGCCACAGGCCGAAGACCGTCTGGTCCGCTGATGACGACGTGGAACTCCAAAAAGAGCCCGATCCGGTGTCGGCCAACTCGGGTATCACTTTCATTGCCGTTGGAGGCGCCTCGCTGGCGTAGTCGACGAGACTTATCAATTCGATCAGACGCGGCAACCGCCAGTCTTCGTAGGCTCCCGTTCGCACCCCGGAACAGCGCATGAGGACGTCCTCATCCACATAGGAAACCTCCTCCGGACGAGCCGTTCTTTGCCACATCAGCCCCGTGACAAGGTCGACGACGACGTCCGGCATACTTACGTCGTAGCGAGCCGGATTTGGAAGGCCCGAGCCCGGCGAGTTCGGCATGGGCCAACACGCCCAATCGCCACAATCCACCGTTGGTACTTGCGTCGCATCGGCGCCCATGTCTCCTCCGGTACCTTCCGGTCCCCCATCGTGGGGTACGACGGGCTGGCCCAGGCGGCCACACGCGCACGCCGCCACAATGGCGATTGGCCACGACAGCCTGGAACTGGAGAGAAATGACGTCATGGGACTAAGCGGCCGTGGCCAGTGTCGACTATCAGTACTCGATGGCGTCAAGATAGATCGGCCCAACGAATGGGCTACTCGTATAAATCTTGATGCCGAGTTCGTTGAACGGGCCAACGGCCGTTGCGGGTACGTTTACCGTCAAAGTGACCCATGCGTCTGGCGGCAGGTTCGGATACCAACCGGCCGTCCAGGTCCAGTTGCCGTCCATGAAGTACGGTTGGATGGCGGTGATGGGTGTTCCGCTGGGAATGAACACTCGAAAGGCTACTGAGGTCCCAGGCTGCGGCGAAATAGTTGGTTTGACAAACACCCGGCCATCGGTCGCGGTGGCGGCCAGATTGATCCGCAGGGCACGTGGCGTGTTGAAACCACCCACCGCCGACGAGGACTGACTGCTCTGTACGCTTCCTACCGCGCCAGGCCACCCGGCCTTCTGTTCAAATTCATATTGGGAATTTCCTCGCGGAGGAGCCGACGGTCCCTGCGCAAGCGCACCAGCGAAGCGGAGATTGTCCAACAGGATAGGTGGCGCGCCATTCGGAGTATTGACCGCTAGGCCGAACCGAACACCGGCTTGCTGAGTGAGCAGAGACGCCTTGATGGCGCTAGGAATGGAAAAAATCGCGGTACGCCACCCCGTCCCACCAGGCGTCAATTCTACCTGGCCAATAAACTGATTGATCTGCCAAGTGCCAGGAATGGTTATGTAGCCTTGCACGGCGCCCAGCCAGTACGCATTCGGCTGGCCGTTCGGCGGGACATACACGTCCAGCTTCACCTGATCGCCGATTTCCGGTAGGAACCAGGTTTCAATCGGAACCGAGGACAAGCTGACGTAGCCGCTGGCATTCACCGACGTGGCGCCGATCCCTTGGGTAAAAGTCACGGAATTCAACGATGTGGTGCCAAGCGAGGGCACCCACTGGCTCGGCGTATCGAAGGACATGCTCTTCATTGCCGGGTTCAGACCGGGCAAGGGCATCCTGCCGCAAGCCTCTCGGAGTGCATTGTATTCAGGTAGCATTGAGTCCGGAATCGGCCGGTTGCCGAGGGGCATGGTCTTCGCTGAGGCCGCGTCACCCTCACCGACCGTCCACAGCAGAATGTCGCACGCGTTCGCCGTTGCCCGGGACAGGTCAGGGAATGCCCCAAAGGGAGCGGTTGGGCCGTGACAGGCTCCACAGGTAAGATTCGACGGCGGTGGGTTAGCCGGCATCGTGGCCGGGTGAATGGGCTCGTAGCGCATGTCCGAATTGAGAAAGGGGATCATCGGGTTGGCAGCATCCCCCAGACTTCCAAAGCCAGTCGGATCTCCCGGTTGCGTGGGCGAAAACCCTGGATGAACGATGAACGCGTTCCTCCCGACGTGACACGAGGTACAACTGATGGCCAGTTCGGTCCCGCCCACGAAGTCACGGACCCCTGGGCGCTGAATGTTGTACACGCCCTGCGTTCGCGCTTTTGGGCCGTTGGTATCGAAGAAGCAGGTCTTTCCGCTGTTCTTGCGCTGGCAAATCACGCCAATAGCGGAGAACTGGTTGCTATTGCCCGCGAACCGAGGACGACCATGAAGTTGCCTCGAATACCGATACGCGGCGACTTGGTTCACGACAGGCCTCCCACATCCAGCGGGTATCGAGGACGGGTGGAAGCCCCGGCGCGGAACGGGTAATTCGCGACCCAGACCGCGAAACACTATCATCGCCTGTCGAAAGTCCCGTTCATGGCCCGCCGTCCATCCAAAACCTCCCCGCGCGGCGGCGCATCCGCCGCCACCGACGCCACCGACCTTCCCGACTTCGGCGCGCTGCCGACGGAAGCGCGGCATCCGCTGACGGGCGATCTCGATAGCTGGCGGCCCGAAGAGATCGTCAAGCTGATGCTGGACGAGGAGATCTCGGGCGTCCGCGCCGCGCGCGCCCGGGCCGCGTTGATTGGCCGTGCGGCACAGTTGGTCGCCGATCGCCTGGCGGGGGGCGGACGCCTTGTCTACGTCGGGGCGGGAACCTCCGGACGGCTTGGCAGCCTGGACGCGGTGGAATGTGTTCCCACGTTCGGGGTGCCGCCATCGCTGGTGGCGGCCGTGATCGCCGGAGGCCCGGTGGCCCTGACCCGCTCGGTGGAGGGCGCCGAGGACAACGCACGCGACGCCGAGGCGCGCATGCGGCGTATCGCCGTTGCCCCCGCCGACGCTGTCTGTTGCATCGCCGCCTCGGGCGTCACCCGGTTCGCGCACAGCGCCCTCGAATACGCGCGCTTTCGGCGGGCGGCGACGGTGTTCATCACGTGCGGGCCGGTCGACAACGCAGCCGATCTGGCCGACGTGGTCATCGACGTTCAGACCGGTCCCGAGGTGATCGCCGGATCGACACGACTGAAAGCCGGGACCGCGACGAAGGTGGTTCTGAACGCCATCTCCACCACCGCTTTCATTTTGCTGGGAAAAACCTACGCCGGGCTGATGGTCGACGTTCGCCCGACCAATGCCAAACTTTGGGCGCGGGCGGCGCGCATCGTGACGATTCTGACCGGGCTTGACGATGCTGAGGCCCGCGCGCTGATCGAAAAGGCCGGCGGCCGCGCGAAGGTCGCCATCGTCATGCACCACGCCCGCGTGGGGGCTGCCCGGGCGCGCGAGCTGTTGATCGAACACAAGGGCAAATTGCGCGCGATCATCGGCGACATATCACCGACGGGAACGGTTTTGCCGTGACGACGTCCGCCGATCCCCTGCTGCGGTTCATCGGGCTGCGTGACTTGCCGTCGCGTCTGGTGATCGGGCTCCTGTCTGGAACCAGTGCCGACGGTACCGACGCGGCGCTGTGCGAGATCTTCGGCGCGGGCGAATCGACCCGGTTCACGCTGCTCGGCTTCGTCACGACACCGTTCACCCGCCCACTGCGCGAACGGATCTTCGCCCTGTCCGAGGCGAACGCGGTCGAACTGTGCGATCTGGACGTGCTGCTGGGCGAAGCGTTCGCCGAGGCCGCACGCCAGGTGACGCTGCAGGCCGGCGTCTCCCTGGCCGACGTGCATCTGATTGGATCGCACGGACAGACCGCCGTCCACCATCCCCGCTCGGCGGGCAACCTGGGCGCCACGCTGCAAATCGGCGAAGCCGCCGTGATCGCCGAAAGATGCGGTTTGCCGGTGATCTCGGATTTTCGCGTACGTGACGTGGCCGCGGGTGGCGAAGGGGCACCACTGGTCCCGTTGGTGGACTACCTGCTGTTCAGAAAGGCCGGGGTCAGGCGTGCGCTACAAAACATCGGAGGCATCGCCAACGTAACTCTGGTCGGCGACACGTTGAATCAGGTGGTGGCGTTCGACAACGGTCCCGGGAATATGCCCCTTGATGCGGTGGCGCGGGCGGCATCGGGCGGCACCGAACCCTTTGACAAGGACGGCGCACGCGCCGCCCGCGGACAGATCGATCGTGCCTTGCTGGCCGAGTTGCACCGGCACCCTTACCTGGCTCATCCGGTGCCGAAAACCACCGGCCGCGAGCTGTTCGGGCGGGACTTCGTGTATCCGCTGCTGGGGCGGTACGAAAATAGACTTGACGATCTGTTGGCGACCCTGACCCGGTTCACGGCCGAAGCGATCGCGCGCAGTTACCACGAACTTCTGCCGGCCCCGCCCGACGAGGTCTATGTCTCGGGGGGCGGCGCGCTGAACACGACGCTGATGGGGCACCTCGCCGAACTGTTGGCGCCGGTTGCGGTCGGCACCACGACGGCGCTGGGCATGGATCCGAAGGCAAAGGAAGCGATTGCCTTCGCGGTACTGGCCAATGAAACTCTGTTCGGCCACCCGGGAAACATTCCGGCGGCGACGGGAGCTGCGGGGCCTCGGGTTTTGGGTAAGATAACGTTCTAGTTAGGTCACCTTCAGCGGGGAAACATCATGCGAAACGAACTTCGAAAATGGGCCCGAATCGGTCTGCTGGCGCCCGTGGCGCTTTCACTTGTGCAGTGCAACGGCGACACGACACAGGTCGTCTGCCTGGCCGACCTGAGCACGACGGATGCCGGAAAGAAGGTTCAGGCGTTCATCGACACATCGAACGCCCTGATCACCGCCGCCGGTGAGATCGACAGTGACATGCTGAACGTGTGCAAGGCGATGGCGAGCGATCTTGGAATACCTTCGTCCGAGTTGGAACCAGCCGCAGCGAACGAGAAATCCCCGGGGGCCGCGACCGACGCCGCCTGCCGCCGCGTCAAGACGGAGATCGACGAGATCGTCCGTGGCGATTTGGTCGTGAATGCGCGGCTGGCGATCATCTACACGCCGCCGGTCTGCACGATCGACACTGGGGCCCAGCTGCGGTGCGAACAGCAATGCGATCCCAAAACCATCACGGTCACCCGACTGGAATGCAAGCCGGGGAAATTTTACGGCCAGTGCATGGGCACCTGCATGGGCAGTTGCACCGCGAATTGCGGGGCGACATGCACGGGATCGTGCACGGGGATGTGCACGGGAACCTGTTCGGGGAATTGCAACGGGATGTGCACCGGAACCTGCGCCGCTCAAAACACGAACGGCACCTGCTACGGCGCCTGCCAGGGAACCTGCACCGGAACCTGCGACGGCAGCTGCACGGGCACCTGCAACGCCAGCTGCCAGGGTAGCTGCGGCGCCACGTGCGAGGGTTCTTGCGAGGGCGAGTGCTCGGTATGGGTTCAGCCGCCTCAATGCACCGAGGTCCAGGAGGTCACGACCGTCCAGGAGTGCAAGACCACCTGCGACGCGCGCGCGCACTTTGAGGCAACTTGCACCGAACCGGCGCTGACCGTCAGCTATGGCTACGCGGCGACGGTCGCCCAAAAAGCGGCGCTGGACAAGCTGGTGACGGCGCTTCGAAATAACTACGCGCGGCTTCTGAAGGTAGGCTTTCGCTCCGCCAAGGTCGTAAAGGACGCGGCGACCGGATACGCGCTGGCTCTTGACGGTGCCGCGACGACTGCCCAGCAGGTTGGCCTGGGGGCCAGCGCTTGCGTGGCCGACGCCATCACCCGTGTGGCGGGAGCGGTCTCGAAGGTCGATGTCAGCGTCAGCGTCAGCATCTCGGTGACTGCCAGCGTCTCGGCCATGGGCGGCGTTGCCGCCCCGTAACGGGCAGTCCTAAACGACGATCCCGAACAACGGCAGATCCGTCACGTATTTCAGCCCCCGCGGCGCATCGAGAACCGCGGCGATTGCGTTAATCACCGTACCGACGGTGCCGCGATCGCCGTGTGTTCCGCCCGCCACCAGAACATCCAGCGGCGGATCCCCGTCGATACGAATGCGATCGTGCGGATCGGGAGCGTCCACCGACATCTCCAGATCTAGACGGACGATCGCTTCCCCCGCCACCATGCCGATCGCGCTCTGCCGCAACCCCGCGACCATTCCGGGAGCGATCCCGGCACGCGGCGCGGCTTCGGTCGAAACGACAGGATCGATGGTCGAACGAATTTCGCTGAAGTTCAATCCCAGCCCCGCGCCCAACAACGCGCAGGATTCGGGAAGCCCACGGTGGCCAAACCGGCGCGACGCGACGCCGGCCTGAAATTCGGCGACCGACAATCCCGCGCCCACCTTGGCACGCAACGGACCGCGCCGCTTGGCCGCATCGACGACGCGTTCGACGGTCACGCGCCGCACCGACACGCAGGCGCCCACCAGCGCCAGCGGCAGCCGATCCATCACAAAGCCAGGATTCACCCCGGTTCCCAGGACCGTGATGTCGCCTTTGCGCGCGATGCTGTCGATCCGGGTCGCCAGATCGGGTGTCGCCAGATCCGCGTACGCCAGATCCTCGCAACTGGACACCACATGAATACCCCGCGCCGCCGCCTGCTCGCACAGGGGCAATATCTCGGCGGTGCCGGACGTCGTCAGCACGACCGCAACGTCGCTGGGAATCAGCATCGCCTCGGAAAATCGTGCCGTGACCAACACCCCCAGCGGCCCGATCCCCGCGACCACGCCCGCGTCCTGCCCCGCGAACGCCGGATCGACGGCGGCGACCACATGCACCGACGATTTCGCCTGCAAGGCCTTCAAGACCTCGCGACCAATGGCGCCAAGCCCCACCAGCGTCACCCGGGTTGGCCCCGTCGTTCCCTCCACGGATGCGGCGGTCATTTCGCGAACTCCGCCAGATCTTCGCCGATTTCCTCGAGCATCGACGACAACGCGCCCGGTGGTAGGGTGTCCAGGCGCCGGCGAAAACCCTCCAGTTCGTCGCGTAGTCGAGCGGACCGGCGACGAATATTGGCCAGCGTCGCGTGCATCAGAATCAACTGCGCGCTCTGGCTGTGGATGTCCCGCGCCTCGGTGTCGTCGCTTGGATTCAGTCTGACCCGCAGATCCCCAATCTCACGTTCCAGCTGGGCCTGCCGCGCCTCGGAATCACGACGCAAGCGGGCCATTTCCAGGCGCCCCTCGACCAGTTGCGAGTCCTTCGCCGCCAGCGCGCGTTCCAGATCGGCCCTGACGTTGGGATCAACCGCGCGGGCCGCCCGACCCGCCTCCTCGCGGGCCCGTTCCAGCGTCTCCTCGATGCCCCCCAACGTCCGCATTTCGTCGCGCAGACGCTCCTCGATCTCCGCAACCGCCACCTGAAGTTCGCCGGGGTCGATCGCTCCTTCGTGGCTCCCATTCCGCGGCCCGGCTTTAGGTACCTCGACAGCGGCCGCCCGCAGCTCCTCGGCACCCACGGCCCGTTGTTCAGCGACCAGCGCGCGTTGCTCCGCCGCGGATAGCCGTGCCACAAGCTCGGCCAACGACGCCGGCCCGCCCACAACATCCGAACCACCCGCTCCGTTCGACGTCGCGACCTTCGAGGACTCGGCCCGTTCACGCTCCAGGCGCAACAACTTGCCCTCCAGCTCAGCCAACCGCATGCGCCGCGTGCGGTCCGCGTCTTCCAGTTCCTTTGCGTTTCGCCGCAACGTGGTCGCGTCCTTGTCGGCCGCCACGGCCCGGGCCTCGGCAACTCTGACCGCGTCCTCAAGCTCAGCGACCAACGCCGCCTGCTCGGTCACCGATGATTCCAGCTGATGGATCTGGTTGGCGTGGGCCGCGGCCGCTCGATGAAATTCCTCGATGGACCGATCCCGCGCCACGCGGGCGGCCTCGATTTCGTCGCCTCCAGAACGGTCGGTGGTGCGATCGGCGGTCGCCAGGCGAAGTTTCTCTTCCAGTTCGGCGACCCGCCACACCAGATCCTGTTTGTCGCCCTCCAGCCGCGCAATGCGATCGTCGCGCTCCGCGACCAAAGCGGCCTTCTGACGAAGGCCCTGGATCTGAACGTCCGCGGCGCGAATCTTCTCGGTCAGCGACGCAATCTCGGCCCGATCACGGGCCAGTGCTTCCTCGGCGCCGCGCGCCCGCGCCTCGGCTTCCGCGCTGCTTTCCTCCGCCCTGCGCGCCCGCGCCTCGATTTCCGCGCTTGCGTGACCCACGCCAAGACGGCTACCAGCACCGCCTGTTCCCACCCCGCCGAGACCGGCCACCATTTTCTCGGCGACAACCGCCATTTCCTCGGCGGTTCGGCGGGTCAGCGTCAGAACCGATTCGTCGGCATCGGCCAGCGCCCGCCGCAGTTTGCTCATGTCGGCGTCGGATGCCGCCCGATCCTCGGACAGGCGCCGCAGCCGCCCGCGCAACTCCTCGATCTCCTCGCCCTGTGCCCGCGAAACCCGCACCGCGGACTCCGATCGCACCAGCGCCTCGTCCAGTTTCCCACGCAGGTCGATCAACCGGTTCTCCGCCTCGTCCAGACGGGCGCGACCACGCCGCTCGGCATCGTCCAGCCGGCGTTCCGCCAAATCGGCCCGCGTGTCGGAGGCGACCGAAACGGAAGCGGTGGAAGACGCGGTCAAAGCGGCCGCCTGGGCCGCCGCGTTCCCCAAGATCAGCGCCTCGACCGGCGCGAAAGGGACCTGAACCAGGGCATAACCCAAGGAAGGCGGCACCGCGGCGCCCGCGATCGCGACGTAATGGCTGGGCTGTTCGGTGCCGCCGTGCAACAACGACACGTCGACGCGCAACGCATCGGCTGTCGCGTCGAATTCGACCAACCCGAATCCCAGGAAGGGCGTCTGCCCCAACATGCGAACCGCCGGAAAATGCGCCATCAAGGCGTCGGACAGGTCGTAGTACCCGACGCCATCCTTCGATGGACGGTTCTTGCGATCCGCGGCCGGTACCGCCACGACCAGGTGGCCTCCCGGATTCAGAAGCCCACGCAGGCCCGTTATCAACTCGGGCGTAGCCAACAATGCCTGACCGTCCGGAACCAACACGATGTCGAAGCGTTCACCGAAAGTGACCACCTGCCACAGATCGCCGATGGCGCGAAACTCGACACGCGGCCGCGCATGCCGGGATCGGGCGCGCTCGACCCGCACGGGATCGACATCCACGGCGACAACCTGTTCCGCTCCCGCGCCGCCCAGATAGTCGGCCGAGCCGCCATCACCACAGCCGATCTCCAGGACGCTGCGGCCCTGCCACAGCGGCGCCGCGTACGCATAGAGGGGAAGCCGTAAGTTCAAAAAATCGGTCGCATTTCGTTCTGCCATGGCGAAGGCGCACTATACCCCAGAGCCAGCAGGCTCAAATCGCTTCGTCGTGCCATAATGCAGGGGCTCATCGTGGCCAAGAAGAACACCCCTTCGGACAAAGATCCGAGCCAAGTCCCCACCGCGCCCGCAGCCCCCGCGGGGGATGTGGCTTTGGTTGTGGCCAAGGATGCGGACGGCGTTCACATCCTGCGACGGAGGTCCGAGGACGCCCCGCTCGAAGCTGGCCTTTTGCGTCCCATGCGGGAGGGCAAACCCATCGTGGGCGAGGTCGTCAGTCTGACGCAACGCCAGGATTTGCCGATGTTGTACGACGTCAAATCCGAATTCGGGGCCGGTGCGGATGGCGCTGCCGACACCGACGATGTCCGCAGTCCGGGTGATGGACCCGCCCAGGTCGCAAGCGACGCCTACCGTAAGGGTTGGGACGCCGTTTGGGGCCGCCGACGCGATCGCTCGGTCAACTAGCCCCCCCTTACCCCGCGGAACTCAGAAAATGGGGCGCGTCGGCCGATGGGTGCGGCGGAGCCCATCGTGCCTTCTGAAGACCAGAACCGGCGCCTGGCTTAGATCCCGTCCGACCAATTTCTCCCCGCCGCCCGAGGTTGGTATGGTTCGCCAGGATGGTGCACAGGAACCTTTTCATACCGGACCGTGTCGCCAGGACAGCATCCATGGCAACGGCCGTTGCCGTGTTGCTGCCGGTCATCATGACGTTCGGGGCCGTGACCATTGTCGGCTGCAAAGGAGCCGGCGGTCCAGGGGCGCCACCGACGCGCGCGGACGAACCGGTCGCGCCGCGGGGCGATTCGGCCCCCGCCCCACGAAGCACGCCTGACGGTGCTCCCGGCGCTCCCGTCAGCGGCGCCAAAGCGGGAGTCGGCGCACCAGCCGAGACCGGTCGCGTCCTGCTGTGGACCGATGGCCAGGAGCGCTGGATGGACGCGCAGGCCGCGGTCGCGGCCGGTTACACGCTGATCGATCTCGGCGACGACTGGACGCCGTACATTTTCGCCGAGCAACACGACGAAAATGGACGATTGCTGCCCAACCGCTACCGGCGCGTGTTCATCGGCCTGGCCAACAACACGCTGGACCGCGACGGCCAACCGCTGGAACCCGGCGACAAGAACTACCTTGAGTTGTACGGGATATTCCCGTCCACCTCGGTGCTGCGCGCGCGCTTCTTGGAGGACGAAAACAAGTCCTGCCTGGATGCCGCCGGACAGCCGGCATTGGAAGCCGTCGAAACCGTTGCGTACGTATCGCCCGAGGACATACGCAAGGCCGAGAAGAAGCTGGCGCGGATCCGCAAGGAGTTGGAGGAGGCGCGCCACAAGGCCCGGGTCAAGACGCTGGAAGAACTGGTGGCGAAGAAGCCCGACCTGGAACCCAAACTAAAACTCCTGGAACGGCGCGCCGCCGAGAAGCTGGCGATGGCCGAGGTGGAGAAACGACTGACCTGCGAAGGGCTGTTGGGCCTGGATCGAAAGAAAGACAAGCGGCACCAAACCGGCGTCTACGACGACGCGATGAAGCTGGCCGTGCGCAACTTTCAGCAGAAGAACATGATCTACGAGGCGAACTATCTGCGCCGCAAGACCATGGACGCCCTGGCCCGCCCGACGCTGGACAACGATCACGACGCTCTGATGCGCGGCCTGCGTGAGCGGGTGGTTGACGCGGCCGGCGTCATCGAGGACGGTACCACCGGCGGGAAGAATGGACCGCCTCAATTTGTGACGGCATCCGGACAACGCGAGGCGGTTCGCAACCTGGCCGAGGAATACACCAAGGTTGCCGCCACGCAATTGGGCCTGGACACCCCCGCGGGCGCGCTGGCGTTCTTCAAGCGGCACCCGGCCGCCGACTTTCGTCATTTGCGCGCGGCCGTGAAGCTGCCGCCCCGCCCCGAGTACCACGCGCCGCACATGGAGCTGTCGATCGTGGTCGATCGCGGCGATGTCTGGTACGACCCGCCCTTCGACGACAACGACAAATGGGTGGTCCAGCCGCGCAAACGCTATCCGTCGCTGACCTTGATGCTGCGCTACCGTGAGCAGAACATCCCCCTGACCAGGTGGCGCACGACCATTGGCGGTTGGCGATCCGAACAGGCCAGCAACGGCTACGAGTACTACCGCTACAAAGGATCGGACATCGGCCCGCGCGTGATCCGTACCGTGACGTCGGGCCCGGTCTGGATCGCGCCGGCATCGACACCGATTCGCAGTCTGACCAAGGGAAAGATCATCAACGGCAACTGGCAATCGGTCGTTAACTACGACGAACTGGGACCCGGTTACCTGTCGGCGTACGGCGTCGTGGCGGGTTACTTCGTGGTCCCAGGCAAAGAAGGGCGATCTGACTTCGACAACGGCATTCGCGCGCACGGATCGTCGGACTATCTGTCGATCTACAGCACCAACGGGTATTCGCACGGTTGCCACCGGTTGCCGAACCACCTGGCGATCCGCATGTACGATTTTCTGTTGCGGCATCGGACGAAGACCGTGGAGGGCGATTCACCCATGGGTTTCAACCGTCAGTTCCTGTGGAAGGACAACGTCTACGAGATGAGGATTCCATCGCGCGGCTTCATCTTCAAGCTTGAACCACCGCTGCCGGTCAACGTGTTGGAGGGTGAAATCAAGGGCGATGCGAAGAAACCGTTCCAGGGTTATGTCCCGAAACCAGGCGTGAAATATCCGGGGCCGCCGCCGGCGGTGGGTAGTGCAGCCGAGGGACGCGCGGGTGGAGCCGGTCCGTCGGCACCGGCAGGCGGCGGGGAGGAGAGTCCATGATCGGATCTGTGATCGGCTCTGCACGCCTGCGTCTAGGAATGGGCATGGGATTGCTCGGCAGCGTCGCGGCGATCTCGATCGCGTTCGCTGTCGCCCGCGCGGAAAACAAACCCCCGCCCCCCGCCCCACCGGCCGATGCCGATTCCGCAACGGCGCCAACCGAAGAATCGCCCACCGGCACCCCGGCGCCGACCGTGAAGATCGTGTTCAAGATAATCCCGCCCGGAAACGCCACGGTCATGTGGGGCAAGAAGCGGCTCGGCCTGATCAAGCCCAAGGCGCCGTTGATCATCCAGCGGCCCCGCGACAGCGGTCCCCTGGACGTGATCGTGCGCTCGGCCGGTTACGTGCCGGTCCACACGCGCGCGTACACGTTCACCAATTCGACCGTGGCCGTGAAGATCACGCCGCTCGACCAAAAAAACACCCTGTACGGCTACCGCGAAGAGATCCCGCCCGACGTAGATGGTGGGGTGCCCCGACCAACCGGTCCCGACGGTGGCCTTCCCCCGTAGCTGTGCGCACCCGGAGTTTCCTGATGCGGCCACTTGAGCACATCGATTGTCCCCAAGTCCGTCGGGGAATCATGTCGTCGGCCGCCCTGACGTTGGTTATAACGTCGTTGGCGTGCCCCAAAAGTGGCGGCCCGTCGCAGCCGCCCGGCACAGGTGGTTCGTCGAGCGGCGGCAGCGTCGCCACCGCCACGGGTGGCAGCAACAGTGGAACCGGCGGAAGCGCCAGTGGAACGGGCGGGAATTCTACTGGCGGGGCCAGTAGCGGAACCGGCGGAAGCCCACCTGGCTCGGGCGGGGGCAATCCGGTCGGTACGGGAGGCAGCGCGGGAACAACGGCAGGTTCCTGTGTAGGCGCCCTGCTGTGCGAGAACTTCGAGGCGTACACGACGGGGAACGCCCCCGCCGCACCGTGGAAAATCAGCACCAACCTGGGAACAGTCCGCGTCGATACCACGCACGCACTCAGCGGCACCAAGGCGGTTCGCTTCACCACCGACGGCGCCGCCGGAACCTACCGCCGTGCGTTCATGTCCATCGAGGGCGCGCCCGTGTTTCCCGTCGCTGGCAACGTTTTCTACGGACGCATGATGGTCTGGCTGACAGCGGCGCCCGCCGGCAGCATGCACTGGACGAACATCCAGGGCGAGGGCCCCGTCCCGAACATGAACTTCCGCGCGTTCTCGCGTTACGGCGGACAGCTGCAAAAGCGCCTGATGGCGAACTACGAAACCCAAGGCGTGGCGTCAGATTGCTGGAAACATTCAACGACCACCATGCCCGAGGGACGCTGGACCTGCATGGAGTGGCGATTCAACGGCCCCAACAACGAAATGAACTTCTGGCTGGATGGCGCGTCGCTGTCGGACATCACCGTCGTCGGACGCGGCGAGGGCTGTATCAGCCAGGGCACGACCGGCACCTGGTACTCCCCCACCTACGACACCATTCGCCTGGGCTGGGAGCACTACCAGCAATCGATCGCGCACGACATGTGGATCGACGACGTCGCCATCGACACAAAACGCATCGGCTGCCCGCCGTAACCTGTTCCAACGCCATCTGACCGGTCGACGACTACACTTCACCCGACTGACGAGGAGAAGACCCCATGCATGCCCACAAAATGACGGTCACGGTGCCGGAGAGCCGCGAGCTCACGCTGACGCTTCCCAGTGATGTCCCCACGGGAGAGGTGGAAATCATCGTGCTCTCCCCTCTCGCGCGGGAAGTTGCTCGGCCTCGCAGACACACCCTGCAGGAGCTGTTCGACGCCAGGCTCACCCCCCCGGCAGGCGTCGGCCCCGTAACTCTCGCCGACATCGAAAAAGCGATCGCGGAAGGGGCAACAGGTCGTGGAGGCGTTTGATACACGGAACATTCCTCAGCAGTGGTGGACGTCTGAACCCTAACGCCGCCGTCCCTGCCTGGACCGATGCCTCCTGCGGGCTTGGTCAATGCGAACGCGGTCGGGAACGTCGAATCCGATCGGTCCGTTACACGCTGACAGCGGCCGGTATGTGTACGTAGTCGGGCAAGCAAGCGCTGGCTGCCCGGCGACCATCGAGGTGCATATTCTCGACAAGCAGACAATGACGTGGCTTTCGCCCGACCGATCGAACGGTCCCGGTAACCTCGGGGCTGACACAGTCGCGGCTGTGGGGGCCGCAGCCTGGACCGGAAGTGAAATCATCGTCTGGGGCGGCACCGGCGCCTGCGGTGCAACTGGCTCGTTTGACGGAGGGGGACGCTATCAGCCTCCCGCCCCTCCAGCCCCGTGACACCACGCCGACGCGATGAGATGTGGGTGCCTACCCGTGCCTCGGCAGCCATCCTCGACACCGATGGTCCACCACCGTAGGATCAAATTCCAATGACGGACCAATCGCTACTGGGCAGAATCGCCGCCGACCCCGAGATTTTCGGTGGCAAACCGATCATCCGGGGAATGCGCATCTCTGTCGACACCGTCGTCGGCCTCTTGGCGCAGGGTGAGTCGACCGATGACATTCTCCTCGACTACCCCGACCTTGAACCGGACGACATTCGTGCCTGCTTGGTGTATGCGCACGCCGTTCTGGCCAACGATTCCCTCGATGCCGTTCGGCTAGTCGGCAGGTGAAGTTCCTGGTCGACCGCTGTGCCGGTCGACGACTGGCGGACTGGCTGCGTACCCAGGGGCACGATGTGCTGGACGCAAGCGGGGCCGGACCAGACCCGGGAGATGTTGCACTTCTCGCACGATCCGCGGCGGAACAGCGAGTGCTGATCACGATTGATACGGACTTCGGGACACTGGTTTACCGCGCCCGAATGGCGCACGCCGGCCTGATCCGCCTACCGGATATTCCGGCAACGCGCAGGATCGAAATAGTTCAGCAATTGTTGTCCGACCACGCGGACGCGATGGCCGCAGGAGCCGTCATCACCGTTCGAAGCGGTCGCATCCGCGTCTCTTTGCCCCCGCGGTAGGCGGCCCCCTACACCTCGCAGTCGACGATCACGGTCGTGCCCGCCGGCGCGTACGGTACCAGGTTGCCCTTCACCGCTTTGCCGTCGATGGTCAGCTTGGCCATTGCCGAACCGCCGCTGTTCTTGACGCGGATCTGGTATTCGGCGCCGCGGCACTTGCGCGTGATGGTGAAGCTGGGCACGTCCTTGCCGATGCAGGGCTGAACCAGCAACCCCTCGTATTCGGGACGGATTCCCAGGATGTATTGCGAGATCGCGACGAAGTTCCACGCGGCCGTTCCCGTCAGCCAGGAATTCTTGGCCTCGCCGTGCCGAACCGCGTCCTTGCCCGCGATCATCTGTGCGTAGACGTACGGCTCCAGGCGATGGATTTCGCTGATCTCCTCCAGGTACGCGGGCGTGATCTTCTTGTAGTACTCGAACGCGCGGTCCCCGCGCCCGATCACGGTCTCGGCGATCATGATCCACGGGTTGTTGTGGCAAAAAATGCCGGCGTTTTCCTTGTAGCCCGGTGGGTACGACGTGATCTCGCCCAGTTCGACGTGATACTCGGTGAACGGCGGGTTGTTCAGCACGATGCCGTACCGCGTGTCCAACCGCTCCTTCACCGCGTCCAACGCCTTCTTCGCCTCGCCCGTCTTGGCGCCGATCCCGGCCATCACGCAGAAGCCCTGCGGCTCGATGAAGATCTGCGCTTCCTTGTTGTCCTTGCTGCCGACCTTGTTGCCGTAAAAGTCATACGCGCGCAGGAACCATTCACCGTCCCAGCCGTGTTTCAGCACGACGTCGGTCATCTTGCTGGCCTCGACCCCGGCCTGCTTGGCCTCGTCGGCCTGACCGAATTTGCCGGCCAGATACGCGTAGTCGGGGGCGACCCCCACGAACATGCCGGCGATGAAGACTGACTCCGCCGTCCGTCCCGTCTTGTTTCCCGTCGTCTGGAACGATTCGTCCGGCGTCTCGGAAAAACAGTTCAGGTTCAGGCAATCGTTCCAGTCGGCCCGCCCGATCAGCGGCAACCCGTGCGGTCCCAGGTTGTTCAGGACGTGGTGAAACGAACGTTTCAGGTGCTCGAACAACGTCGCGCTGTTCTTCGTGTCGTTGTCGAACGGAACCTGCTCGTTCAGGATCGCGAAGTCGCCCGTCTCCTTGATGTATGCGGCGACGCCAAAGATCAGCCACAACGGATCGTCGTTGAACCCGCTGCCGACGTCGTTGTTTCCACGCTTGGTCAGCGGCTGGTACTGGTGATACGCGCTGCCGTCCGCGAACTGCGTCGACGCTATGTCGATGATCCGCTCGCGCGCGCGCTCGGGCACCAGGTGGACGAATCCCAGCAGATCCTGATTCGAATCGCGGAAGCCCATCCCACGCCCGATCCCCGTTTCGAAATACGAGGCGCTGCGCGACATGTTGAACGTGACCATGCACTGATAGGGATTCCAGATGTTGACCATGCGATCCAGCTTCGGATCGCCCGATTGCACCTGGTAGTACCCCAGCAATTTGGTCCAGTGATCCTTCAGTTGTTGCAACGCGCCCGCGAACTGCTCGGTGGTCGAGAACGACTTGATGACCTCGTGCGCCCGCGTCTTGTTGATGACGCCCGGCTTCTCCCATTTCTCCGCGACCGGATTTTCGATGTATCCCAGCGTGAAGACGAACGCCTTCTCCTCGCCCGGCGCCAACGTGACGTCCAGGCAGTGCGATCCGACCGGAGCCCAACCGCTGGCGACGGAATTGCCCGGCTCGCCCTTCGCCACCACCTGCGGTTCGCCCATGCCGTTCCACAGGCCCATGAACGTCTCGCGGTCGGTGTCGAACCCGGCCACGGGCGCGTTCACGTGATAAAACGCGTAATGATCGCGGCGCTCGCGGTATTCAGTCTTGTGATAAATGGTGTTCGCGGTGGCGGTCTTCTCGATTTCGACCTCGCCGATGCTCCAATTGCGCTGGTAGTTGGTCATGTCGTCGTACGCGTTCCACAGGCAGAACTCCAGGTACGAAAACAGCCTGAAGGATCGCGGCGTCGTGCCGGTGTTCGTGAGACGCACCTGATGAACTTCCGCGTTCTGTCCCGTCGGAACCAGGAACGTCACCTCGGCCCGCAGACCCTTGCGCTCGCCGGTGATCTTCGTGTAGCCAAGGCCGTGGCGGCATTCGAACGAGTCCAGCTCGGTCTTGACCGGCATGTAGGACGGCGACCAAAAGCTGCCGTCCTGCTCGCGAATGTAGAAGTAACGCCCTCCAATGTCGGTCGGCGCGTTGTTGTAGCGGTAGCGCAAGAGGCGCCGCAGCCGCGCGTCCCGGTAGAAGCAGTAACCGCCCGCCTGGTGCGAAATCAGACCGAAGAACTTCTCGGACCCGAGGTAGTTGATCCACGGGTACGGCGTCTTGGGGGTCGTGATGACGTATTCGCGATTCTTGTCGTCGAAAAAACCGAATTGCATGCTGCGCCTCCAGATGTGGCTAACGTCCGACTACGAAGCGTGGGAAAGCTGGACCAACCAGCAGACGGGGTTCCCAAGCGGCCGCGCATGATAACCCAGCGCCCCAGCGCCTGGCAGTGGTTTTCCCGTGTCGCGGACAGGACTTGGCGTAGACTTCAGACGCGCTCGGCCTTCCCATTTCCGTCGCTTGGGCCGTTAACTGTGGCCGAGTTTCAAACGAGTCATTTCGGCACCAGTCGTTTGTGTTTGTTTCACGTGTTGGCGCGTGTCGTGCGCTGTTCCCAGGAGGTCGTCCCGTCATGAACCGCTTCAAGCTTGCTTGGTCGTTCGGTAGGTCGCTGGTCGTCCCGGTCGTCGGTCTCATCGTGCTTGCGGCCGGGTGCGCGAAGGTTGAAACGACCGCCAGCCCTGGAACCGGCAGCACGACCGGCGCAGGCGGAATTCGAGGCACGTCTGGCTCCGGCGGCGGATTCGCGCCGCCACCGGTGGGAATGTGCATCGGAAAATGCGTCGATTTTCCGGCGACGCCCTACCCCGACCCAAGCGCCCCCGCGAACGCCGCGGGAATGTTCGCCGGCACCCCGCCCACCACGGGGGGACCATGCGTGGTCGAACCAGAGGACGACACCCTGTTTCCGAACAACTGGCTGCGCCCCCGCGTGAAGTTCACCGGCGCCGCCGGCAAGTTGGTAAAGATCACGATGACGGCGCCCAACCAGACGAACGTTCTGACCGCGTACACCATGCTGGATACGTGGGTCATGCCCAAAGAGGTTTGGGCCAACCTGCGCTTCCACCAGACCGTGGACTACGTGACGGTGAACGTCTGGGTCCAAGGGGGCGGCGCCAGCGAGGTGAGGTTCAAAACGGCGCCCGTCGGTGCGGGCGGAAGCCTGGTGTTCTGGGCCGCCAACCCCAGCCAGGTAGACAAGAACCTGGAAACGAACTGCTCGAAGGATTTAAGCGGCCAACCGCTACCAAGCTGTTACGAGGGTGATTCTGAGCTGCAGGGATTCAAGGTTGGAGACGAAACCACCGCACGGGTTCTGGCCATTGGTCAGGTGCAGCAGCAGAGCAAGGACAATTCCAACAAGAAATCCAGGGTTCGCTGCATCGGGTGCCATGCCGCGACTCCCGGGGGCGACTACGTGGCCTTCAACGACGGATGGCCCTGGCGGGGGGTCGTGGCGGGGGTTTCGGCCCTGAACGTCGGCATGATCCCGCCCTACGTTACCCAGGGCGGTATCCAGGATCTGTGGCAGCCCGCCTTGGGCGTGATGACATTTACGGCATCGCAATGGTCGGACGGACCCCCGAGCGATCGCATCGTCATCACGTCCTACAGCCTCAGCTCGATCAAACAGAACGACTGGTACAACGCCCCCCGCAACGCCAGACCAAGTCTGGTGTGGTTCGATTTGGGATCACCTCCGGTCCCGCTGG
>JANOJB010000144.1:0-15789 GCA_031407985.1 Pseudomonadota bacterium
CGGCTATTCCAGCGCTGCTCGACCACCGCCGCCGGCGCAGCGGTAGCGGGGGCGTCAGGCGGGCGGGCGCGCGAAAGTTAACGGAACGTTTGTTATCGGACATCTTTCGGGGAGAAAATGGGTCTTGAAAGCATTGCACCCCCGCACTCCTCGACGTGAAGGCCCTGTCTGTTGCCGGCTATCGAACCGTCCAGATCATCGCTCCGGGTCCGTTCGTCAAGCAGGTTCTCAGCGTCCACCCTCGATCGACCGGGCAGTGGGTCAGTTTGAAATCGCCGAATCGGCCGATCTGCTGGACGCCCGCCCCGCAACGTGGCCACCGATAAGGGATGCCCAAGCGCTCAAGCAGGCCACGGGACACGAACCAACTGGCAGCCTATGTTGTCAACTTGGCGACTGGGGGTACTCCCCTGCTGGAGGTAGATCCGGACTCCGGAAAGAACCCGCAGCAGTTGCACTAGCACGCGTTCACCGGACGCTGCGAGTGACCCGGCCATGGCGGCGGGCGTGACGGACCAGGTCTGGGAACTGGAAGAGATCGTGTCCCATCCTATCGCCTGCCCAGCCAGTCGAAGTATCCTCTTGTCGTGTGGTGGCGGGCCGTCGCGTTGCTGGTTTGATTGGGGGCTGTGACGAGCTACTCAGCGGCGGCCGCGTGTCCAGGTTAGAGGCGCGGGTTGAGGCCCTGGAAAAGGCTGCCGCCAGCAAGCCGGCAAGCCAAATTGTCGACTGCTTGACTAGCGTCGATGCAGCCTATGACGAGTACATCAGACTGAACGGCAAGAAGAGCACTAAACCTGGCGAGGTTGGCAAGGACGCCTGGACTGCGCCTGCTCACATTTTCGACGAGGCCGCCAAGAACAAGCAGAACGGGATCGAGCGGTGTCGGTTGATCCACGGCAAGAACTGACGGCCAGCCAGCCGCCCGTTTCAAACTGACCCACTACCACCGCGTCCGCGGCCGGAAGCTGGTAGACTTTGGCTATGGCGCACGCGGTTAAGGTCCGGGGTCGGCTGTCCGATCCCCACCACATCGAGCTCGATGAGCCGGTGAACGGCCTTACCGGTCCCGTCGATGTCGTCGTCCAGAAGGCCGAGCCGCCGGCCGCGACAACCATGCCCCGCGGTTTTGTCGGTTTGTGTGCCGACCTCGGTCCAGCGCCCTCTGCCGAGGAAATCGACGAAGCCCGCCATGAGATGTGGGCCGGCTTCCCGCGCGACGATATTTGATGATCGTTGCGGTGGCCGACACGCACGCGCTCATCTGGGCAGTGCTCGGTGATCCACGCCTCTCTCCGGCAGCGCGCGCGTTGATGACCGTCGGAGGGACCGACAGCGTGGGCGTATCCGCGATTTCCCTCGTAGAGATCGTGTACCTGGAAGAGAAGAGACGTCTGCCAGCGGGCATCTTTGCGCGCATCGCGAGCGCCCTCGCGACATCGGCCGGTGCCTTGGTCGCGATTCCCATAGATGCCGCCATCGCCCAGACCTTGACACGCGTCCGCCGCGACAGCATCCCGGACATGCCTGATCGAATTATCGCAGCGACTGCGCTTCATCTCGGTGTTCCCTTGGTCAGCCGAGATGCCAAGATTCAAGCGTCCAGCATCAAGACGATCTGGTAGCGCCTACATGGCAAGGCGCGTGGCCAGGTCGTGGTAATGGTCGCGGGCATGAGGGGCGAATGAGGGGATGAGGGGCGCCGTCCGAACGTCATCGAGTTCGGAGAGTGATGAGCGGTTTGCTCAGCCTGCTTCACGGCAGCCGGCTGTGTACTACGCGATCGCCGCATGACGGACCGCGTCGTGGACGCGTCTCGCACAGCATGGCGACCGCGTCGTGGCTGGCTCAGCCGCGCGCGCTGTGGAGACGGGCTTGATCCTCTCTGCGCGCGCCGGGGGACAAGCCATCGCCAACATCCGAAACAGCATGAGTGCTCAGAATTTGGTTCACTACTGGGATTGGGTAGAAACGATCATCAAATGAGGAGGGAGACGTCCGTGAGGTCGCCCAAGGACTCGTCGCCACCGGTCGATCTGCTCGAACCAGGAGTCGACCTCGAGGAGTTCCGCGAGGTGTTATCCGTCTATGGCAAGAAGGGCTCTCATGTAGCAATCACGCGTCCGACCGAGCTTGCAGCCCGATCGCTTCGGGGTGTCCGAGGGATCTACGCGTATGCGCCATTCAGTTGCCGCATCCCACTGCCCGACGTGCGCGAGCTGTTGCTGACCTACCGAGCCAACGTCGACGAAGCTACTGCGCGGTGCTTCGGCGGGACGGAGAACCTCAGGATCGAGTCGCAGCAACCAGTCAACCTGACCTGGGTGTGTCACGGTTCGCTGCAAGGCCTGGCCCTCAGCGATCGCTCCATCTCCGATCCTCAGGCCCTCCGTTCGATACCCTTGCAGAGGGTGGCGGTGATCTGGACGCAGATGCCGCTTGAGTACGTTCCAGAGTCGGTCGCTTGGCTGTCGATCGCGGCAATGATCAGACCACCTCTCAAGAGACTCGAACCCATCTGGTCTCTTGGTACGCTAAGGTCTCTGAGGCTCGTGAACGTCGAGCTCAGAACGCTGGAGAAATGCGCCAAGCTGCCGCTGTTGAGCAGGCTCAGCGTTTCGTCGGCCAAATCCTTCAAAGGGGTCGGTGCCCTTCAACATCTGAGGGCCTTTCACTTCGCGGGACCAAACTGTCCTTCGATCGCGGAGTTGGCGCGGGAGGTTCCGCTCACGGAGCTGGACGTCCAAGCAGCAACACCTCCACCTGACTTGAAGGAGATTGGCAAGATCGCCAGCCTGGAAAAACTGAAGCTCGTATTTGGCAACATTCATGGCCCAGTGACGCTACCTTCACTTGCGTTCCTAGGATCCCTCAAAAAGCTCCGTCATCTTGAGATCCATGGAGTTCGGGCTGCCGATCAGGACACCTCGTTTGTGGATGCGTTGCCGTCGTTGGAGTTTCTCGAGCTAACCGGGGACTTCGGTCATGGCACAGAGAAAGTCACCCTCCGTGGTGTCAGAGGACGACGCCGACCCATGACGCAGGCCATCTCGCCACCAAAGAAAAGGGCTGCGGCGATCAAGCCTCGGTTCATTTCGGGAGCATGGACGATATTCGATGACCTATCCAAGCGGCTGGGTGTTGCGAATAACTACGACGCGGAGCTTGTGGTCAGGAAGCGACTAAAGGCGGTCGCGCCTGACTTGGTCGATCGAATCGACTTTGATTCCGAGGCAGAGTCCTTCGCGGCCTCATTGAAGTCGAAGAAGGATGCCGAGCGCCTAGTGAGCATCATTCGGTCAATTTCACAAACCCCGAGCCAGCGCCCAGGTTGATCGGAAGCGCGTCGGAGCGCTCCGCGATTCGGATGGCCTACTGCCTGGCGCGAGTGAGGAAGGCGTCAATGGTGCGTATCCGCTCGATGTCCGCTTCATTTCGTCGAGCAGTGGGGACCTCGAATTGGCCGCGAAGGCAGATAGGTTCAGGTTGGACCTTTTCTCTAAACTGAGTGGGTTCATTCTGAAGATCCAACCGTTGCGGGAACGCACCGGCGAAATTTCGACGCTGGTCGACACGTTCATAAAACAGTCATGCCTCGAGTCTGGACGGAAGCCGCTTCCGACCTTTACGCCGGAGGCGATGGACCACCTGATGGAATATGACTGGCCGGGAAACGTCCGTGAGCTGAAGGTCGCGATCGGGCACGCCCTGCGGCTCTCCGAGGGCGCCGAGCTGCTGCGCTCGCCTCTAGGGCCAGGATGGTCGCAGCTGGCGCCGTCTCTGTGGGAGGCTTCAAAGAGGGAGGCCTACGAGAGATCCCTTATGCTCGCGGCGCTGACTGCGTGCCAGGGCGGTAAGACGAGGGCGGCGGAGATGCTGCGCGGACGAAAGCGGTCAGGGTGGTTCGGGTGGCTCAATCCGCGAGACCCAAACTGAAGTGCCTTCCCGGAGAGACGATTGAACGTCTGGTTGCTCAGAGCGAGGCACCAGACGACGGCGACAGTTGATGTAGTCGAGGTGGTCCCGCGAATGGTTGGGCGCTCAGGAACTGTCGGGTCCCGCACAGGCACGGGGTCAGAAGGAAGAAATTGTTGGCCCCCTCGGCATCTTCGACGGACGCCGGCACGCGTACTTGGTCCGGGATGTCGATCCGGGAGTCGCCCCCCTGCTCCTCCAGGCCCTCCAGACCCTGAATGCTTCTCCGGATCCGGATCCCTCCCTGGCGATAGAGCGTCTGACTTCACGCTCCTCGACCATGTTCTCTGAAGTACCGGGCTTAGGGACTCGGAGTCTCGAAGCGCCGTCGGCACGTCGATCGGTCACAATGAGTGACGTGAGGCGCGATATTGGGTGACGGGCCGGCGGAGTGAGCGGTACCGATCAAGGACGATGTCCCGACCGAGTTCTCGTGTGGTTTGACCGGGCTTATTCCAGTACACCAGATTTCTTTGCCAGTTCGGGCGAGCCAGATGTACTACGTGTGCTCGCGGAGGGAAATGCGGATGAAACCGCTTGCCTCTGAGCTCGACCAGGGCGATTCTCCGCGCCGCCCACCAAGGAGATGCTTCATGAGTCAACGGTTTGTCGTAAATGCTGGAGTCGGCTCATGGTCCGACTCTTCCCCGGTCCGCCTCGCGATCGCCCTCTTGGGGCTCGTGGCGGTCGGCTGTGGCGGTGCCTCCCGGCCCACCGAAGAGAACCTGGAGCGCACGCAGGGGAGCCTGATTTCCAGCCTGACCGTGACGCTCACGCGCATTTACATCGGCGACAACCCCGCTCCCGCGTCCCCGAGCGCCCCCCTATTTTATAATGCGGACGTCAACTTCGGCGCCTTTGGGGGTTCAGGGCTCCCGATTTGGCAATGCCCGCAGTTAAACGGGCTCACCAATTGGCTTTCTCCGGCCGAGGATCCCGAGGCGCAGGCCATTGACCCCGAAGGGCGATGTCTTCGGCCAAGCACCCAGACCGGGAAAGCGAGTATCGGTAAGATCCTCGCCAATGACCACGCGGTATTCCAGCTCTTCCCCATCCCCCAGGGCGTGAGCCAGATTCCCGTCACCGTGTCGTTCGTCGAGTCGACAAACAGTTCGCACAATTTCGATTGGTTCTTCACTGTCAATGCCATCACGGGTGCAGTCACACAGGCCCAGACGCAAGGGAATGCCATCGCGAAGACGAGCGGGATTAACAACGAACATTCGTGCGCGGAAGGCCCCGAGCACTGGAGGATCTGCTGGAAAGTCCAGACGGCCGGTGCGTGTATACCGACCCCCGAGATCCTGGACGGGGCCGACAACGACTGCGACGGCCTGGTCGACGAGTGCGACCCGCCGCAAGTGGCCTGGCCGTGCACCGCGACAATCAACATGCCCCAGTGTCCGGCTGCGACCCCCGGTCTGGCCAGTTGCAACCCTCAGGGCGGCCCCGTTGGCGCGTGCGTCGCCGTCGGCAACGGTCAGCCGGAGTCGTTCAACGGCCTCGACGACAACTGCACCGGCGTGGTCGACGAGTGCAGCCCGCCGCAAGTGAGCTGGTCGTGCACGGCGACAATCAACGCCACGCCCCCGTGTCCGTCGACCGTCCCGGGTCTGGCCAGTTGCAACGCTCAGGGCGCTACCCCGTGCGTCGCCATCGGCAATGGTCAGCCGGAGTCGCTCAACGGCAAAGACGACAACTGCAACGGCGAGATCGACGATGTCCCAAGCCTGCCATGGACGCCAATCGGTCCGGCACCCCTCAGCAATACCATCACTTTCGGCGCGAATGGAGAAATCGCGTCCGGCGCCAGCGGTCGATCGACGGTGATCGCCGTCAATCCCGTCAACCATCGTGAGTTGTGGCTGGGCACGGCGGGGGGAGGCCTCTGGCACACAACGGACGTCCTAGTGCCGGAACCACAATGGAACGTCGAGCTGGACGGGCCGATCGGAGCGGTCGCGCTTGACAATTGCGGCACTGGCGCCTGCCGCGTCTGGGTCGGTACAGGCGAAAACGTGATCAGGCGCCACAGCTATGGTGGCTACGGCATCTACCTCGGCACGCCGAACGGGACGGGGGGACGGAGCTACGCCGTCGTGGGCGACTCGGACGTTCGCTTCAAGAACGCCACGGTGTACAAGCTGATCCCCGAGCCGGGCGACCTGCTGTACGCCGCCGTTTCGCTTGGAATGTCGACGACCCAACACGTCGCCACGATCTGGGCCCCGCGCCCACCGGGCGGCTACGGGATCCATAAGTTTGCGAACGGTGTTTGGACACAGATCGCGGATCACTCGGGCAACCCGCTTAGCGGGAATGGGGATTTGACTGGTCTGCCCACAGACCTCGAGCGAGATCCGGTCAATGCGGGACGCTACATCGCGGGCTTCATGGGCCAGGGTCTGTTCCGATCGCAGCCCGGCAACGAACAAACCTGGTGCGCCTTGGACGCTTCGGGGGCCGCGCTCTCGCCCGGCTGCCCGACGCCGCCGTCAGACACACTTCCCAATGTCGGGACGTTCGATCATGTGGAGCTGGCCGTCGTACCCGGCAGCCCGACGATGGTGGCTACCTTCTCCAACTGCCCAGCCGGCAGCGCGGCCGACTTCCAGGGCGTCACGGTGGACTCTTGTCCACACGTCATCTATCGCTCGCTCGACGGCGGTACCACCTGGCAGCCCTTCACCTCCCTCAGCGTCGACAGCAAGGGCGGCACCGCGCCGGTATTCGGTCTTCCGGGGCCGTCGCGACAGGTGAATGACATCGCCGGGCTGTTCGGCACCTACAGCCGGTACTCCCACACCCTCAACCTGCTCCCCGACGGCCGGTTCCTGTTCGGCGGCCTCATGCTCTACCAGCTCAACGCGACGGGACCGCTCGGTGCAGTCGCAGCTCACGTCGGCCTCGACACTCTGCACCCCGATCACCACGACGTCGTACTCTTCCCGGGCGAAGGCGATAGCGGACAGGATCTGATCTACTCCTCGAATGACGGTGGCCTATATATCTCCACCGACGGGGGCGGCACGTTCAAGAGCGCCAACGTCAACCTCGTGAGCATGCAATTCTATGGCATCGGGGTCGACGAGATTGACGAGAACCTGACCGACACCGTGCCCACCGACGATGCCGTGTGCGGCGGGCTGCAAGACAACGGTCTGGCCCTGTTCAAGGGTTCGCGCGTTTGGCAGTTCTTCGGGGGCGGCGATGGAGGCAACTGCAAGATCCAGAGCCGCAACGGCGAGCGGGTCTACACGAACCATGCCGACGTCACCGTGGAGAGGACGGGCCTCCCGGCATTGAATTTGGTCAGCTTCACCGAATCGCTCGCCAGGCGATCGTTCGAACCTGTGCTGTTCGAGCACACGCTGACCAGGAACATCTTTTTTGCCGACAACCGCGTCTTCGTCATTCAACCCGCGGACCGAATGTCACCCGTCCAGATCGCGCCCATTCTCGACGCCACGACCAACGTGACCTATCCAGCCGTCGAGCGGTCGTGGAACATCATCACGGCGCTCGCGGCGGCCCCGAGCGATGTCAATCGGGTTTACGTGGGCTTCTACGACGGGACGATCTTCAGCAGCGCGCCCGGAGCCAGCATCATCACAGGCGCGTGCAACAGCGCGACCTCCGCATGTTGGCAGAAGATCACCTCGCCCAAGGCGGCGCCCGTCGCGGCGTTCGCGATCCATCCGACTCAGCCCGACACGTTTTGGGTGGCGTTCAACTCATTCGCCGGACCCAACGTTTGGAAGACCACCGATCGGGGGATGACGTGGTCCCCGCGCGCCGGCAACCTGCCGAGCGACCTGCCCGTCAGCTTCATCCGCGCCGATCCCCGCGATGTGAGCGGTTCGGCGCTGTATCTGGGCACGGCCACGGGCCTCATGCACACGAGCAACGGAGGCACCACCTGGCTACCCCTCGGGGCACCGGGGTCGTTCCCGCGCGTCCCGGTATTCGACGTCGCCATCGATGCGCAACGCAACCGGATCTTTGCCTCCACTCACGGCCGCGGCGTTTACATGCTCGCCGGAACGCCCACCGTTTATACCTTCGCGTCCTGTTCCAACTCCCAACGCCAGAACATAGAGATATACGGCGCCGGTTTCACCTGCCCAGCCGGGGCGACGTGTCCGTGTACCGTGGAGCTGTTGAGTTCGACGGGCGCGGTCTGCGCTGGGCCGGCCGGTGTCGACGCCGCGCAGGGAAACATCGTCGTGCGCGACGGCTTTCTCACAACCGACAGGGCGAATCTCTGGCAAAACCAGGGCGTGGTCCGAGGCTGCCAGGGCGGACAATGCCTCGGCGGGGTGTCGGCGGCCAATTGCCAGGCGGCCTCGGTCCGGGTGAGCTGCAACTCCAACCCACCCGTCACCGGCCAGACGCCGACTTGCGTGATGGCGCCGGCGGCGCCGCCTGTACCCTCTGCGCTCATGCTCGCGCCGCTGCCGGCAACGACACCGGGCGCGAGCGCGAAGCAGTTCTCCACGGCTTTCAGCCTGGACGTGGTCCCGGCGATCGTGGCGAGCCCGACCCAAGGAGGCGACCGCGCACTCTGCGCGGCGCGCGTCTCCGTGGCGGCCGGCGACAGCTTGCGCGCAGTTCGCGACAAGCTGATCACCGCCCTCAACACCGAGCCGGAGTGCGCCAGGTTCGGGATTGTGGCGGATGGCGCCGATCTCGACGCACCGGAGGTCGAGGACGATGCGCAGGACTATCGGGTTCGCGTTCAGGGGGGGACGGCCGCCGCCAACGGCGTGGAGCTGGCCGTCGGGTACCGTTTGAACGCAGGTGGGCCGGGCGCTTGTGTCAGGACCTCGGACTTAGACCTTTACCGCGCCAATCGGATCGGCGCGCGCGAGCTGGCGTTCGACACCGGCCCCGCTATCGGCGGCGGCGCAAAGGGTGGCTGGGTGGAGGTGATCGAATCGTCACCGCTGGGCCTCTGCCGGCAAGTGGTGCCGACCACCGCCGGGCAATCGGCCAGCGCCATCGCCGCCGCGGTGGCGACCGCGTTTCAGGCGCCCGGGCTCCCGGGGCCGCGCAACTGTCCCGCCCGTCAGAATCCGCGGGACGTCGTGCAGCAAGGCAGCTCGGTTTCCTTCCGCCAGGCCACGTCGGTGGTGATCTGCGTGAACGACGTCGGGGTGGCGGTCAGCTACGGTCCGACGGGGGTGAAGATCGCTCCACCTGCCGTGAAGCTGCGTGAGCTCGGCATCCTGGGCTTGGACGGCGCGACGGTGCGCGACGGCGCGTTCGTCACCGACGGCACCGGGCGCGCTCCGATCGGAGCGGGTGGCGGTCTCGGGGCCGTCCTGCTTGCGGGCGCGCAGACGGGCGACGTGTTCAGCGTCGGCAACGTCGAGCTCAAGACAGGGGCGCGGGTCGCGGGGCGGGTCAAGACGGCAGGCGCGCTCATCCGAGCGAGTCAGACCACGGTCGACGGCGCGATCGTCGAGCACGCGACGGTCCAGCTTCCGACGCTCAACGGGTTCTTGTCTCCGGTGCCGTCGGGAGCCGACCAGATCGTGAGCAGCGGTACGGTTGCTCTCAATCCGGGGGCGTATGGCAACCTGATCGTAAAGAACGGCGCCCAGCTTCGTCTGCGCGCCGGGATCTACACCATGACCTCGCTGGTGATGGAGACCGGGTCGCGCCTGCTCTTCGACGAAGGGACCGGCCCGGTCAAGCTCTATGTCGGGACGACCCTCATCTGGCGGGGCACATTGCAGACGGTGTCCGGCGCGCACCCCTCAGGGTTCGTCGCCTACCAGGGCGCGGCGGATACCTTCCTCGAGACGGCCTTCCGCGGCACGGTCGCTGCTCCGTTCGCCAAGCTGGTGCTGCGGGCTGTGTCGGGCGGCCACACGGGAGCTTTTTTCGGACGATACGTGGAGGTGGACACGCAAGCGCGGGTCGAGCTCGAGCCCTTCGTCCTGGCCCCGCCATGCACCGACGGTCTCGTGAACAACAGCGAGACCGACGCCGACTGCGGCGGAACGTGCGGCGCGACCTGCCGAACGGGCCAGTCGTGCGCCGTCGCGGCAGACTGCGCGACCGGGGTTTGTACCGCGGGCACCTGCCAGTCGTTGCCGGCGTGTACGGAGTCGAGCGCGATCGACATGGGCGCCCCAGGGGCGAACGTGACCGTGCCCAGGAACGGCTGCCTGCGCGTCCGCGACGGGTATCCGAGCAACTGGGGTACCCGCAACATGCAGCTCCAATCGGCCAGCCCGGGGAGCTTCCCGGTCCCCTATATTTGGTCGAGCTCGTGCACCGGCGCCGGCGGAAGTGGGCTCTTCACCGGACCTTCGCAAAGCCAGATCATCGGCCCGACGAGCAAGGCGTGCGCGACCCTCATCGACCTCCAAGGAGCGAGCACCGGCACGGTGACAATTCGGTATTTTGCAAACTAATCGGTCAGGAGCGCCGTCTCGGTAGCGCCGGTCTTGAGCGCCGAGCGGACGCGCGTCAACCACAACCGCGTCGACGAGATACGGGAGAGCGGCGCCGACACCGTCGCGACCGCCTGCCCGTTTTGCACCATCATGCTCACCGACGGTGTGAACGATCGGAACGCGGGGGAAAAGGTACAGGTCCTGAACGTCTCTGAGCTGGTCGTGCGCTCGATGAAGCGCAAGCAGTAGATCGAGAGCGGCGCGAACGGTTAGTCCCGAGGCACCCCGACCGCCCCCGGGCGCTTGACGACGCAGACGAACCGCGAGAGATCCTGTTCGTGAACCGGTTCGTTGGTTTCGGGTTGGCCATCATCGCGTCGTCGCTGAACGCCTGCGTCGACAATTCCCGCAAAGCGGCAAGCGACGCCGGAGCCGGTGACGCTGGCGGCGACGCTGCGCCCGACATCAGCCCCAGTTCGGCCTGCCAGACAGTGGACGAGTCGGGGTTGAGCGCCACTCTCGGTCCGGCGCCCCCGCCCGACGGCGGCGCCGCGGGCAATCCGCCCCCGCGCGCCGCCATCGACGACGATGCGCGCTACCCGAACGCCACAGATGTGTTGATGCTGTCAGGCAAGGGCATCGACGACGCGGTCAACTGGCACTTCCTGGTCACCGGCGGCCGGAGCGCGTGCAAGTGGTCGACGATTCCAGTGCCGAGCCAGTGGGAGTTTCACGGCTTCGGGACGTTCCGCTACGGAACCGAGGCGCGCACGAACGAACAGGGCATCTACCGCCGCACCTTCGATGTCCCCGCGGTGTGGACCGGTAAACGCGTGTTCGTCGTGTTCGAAGGCTCGATGACCGACACCACCGTGACCGTGAACGGCCACCTCGCGGGTCCGACCCATCGTGGCGCCTTCTACCGGTTTCGCTACGACATCACCGATCTCATCCAGGTCGGCGCCTCAAACCGGATCGAGGTGACGGTCGCCAAGGAGTCGTCCGACGCGACGGTCAACGAAGCCGAGCGGCAGGCGGACTACTGGGTGTTCGGGGGCATCTTCCGCCCCGTGTACCTGGAAGCGCACCCGACGCAAGCGATTGATCGGTTCGCCGTGGACGCGAAAGCGGACGGTGCTCTATCGGTGGACGTCTTCCTGCGCGAGGTCACCGAAAGCGCGCAGGTCACTGCCCGCGTCCTCGACGAATCGCTCGAACCCGTAGGCGCGCCGATGACGGTCGACGTGACCGCGGGTCAGGGCCAGGTGACGTTGAACGGAACCTTCGCCGGCGTGCGGTCGTGGACAGCCGAGACACCGAACCGCTACCGGCTCGCCGTCGAGCTGGTCACGACCGGAGGCTCCCGGCACGCGCGCCGGGAGAACTTTGGCTTCCGGACGGTCGAGGTGCGGGCGGGCGACGGCATCTACGTCAACGGCCGCAAGGTCGTGTTGCGCGGTCTCAACCGGCACGCGTTCTGGCCCGAGTCGGGCCGCGCGCTCAGCCGGCGGCTCGACTGGGCCGACGTCGCGTTGCTCAAGAGCATGAACAACAACGCCGTCCGCTGCTCGCACTACCCCGCCGACCAGAGCTTCTACGACGCCGCCGATGCCCTGGGCCTGTACGTCCTCGACGAGCTGGCGGGGTGGCAAGCGCCGCCCTACAGCGTGGAAGCGGGGCGGCCGCTGATCGAGGAGATGGTGACGTTCAACGTCAACCATCCCAGCATCATCTTCTGGGACAACGGCAACGAAGGGGGATGGAACACCGCGCTCGACGGCGAGTTCGCCAAGTGGGACCCCCAAAAGCGAACGGTCCTGCACCCGTGGGCCGTGTTCAACAACATCGACACCGATCACTACGAGCCGTACGCCAGCACGATGAACAAGCTCGCCGCGACGCGGATCTACTTGCCCACCGAGTTCCTCCACGGGCTCTATGACGGTGGGGGCGGGGCCGGATTGGAGGACTACTGGACCGCGACCAAGGCGAGTCGCGTCGGCGCGGGCGGATTCCTGTGGGCGTTCGTCGACGAAGGCGTGCTGCGCGCGGACGAAGGTGGCCGCATCGACGTCAAGGGCAACGCGGCGCCCGACGGCGTGGTCGGCCCGTACCGCCAGAAAGAGGGCAGCTTCTACACCATCCGGCAGATCTGGTCGCCGGCACAGATTGCGATGCGGAAGCTTCCGCCCGCCTTCACCGGCGCGATCCCCGTCCGCAACGACTACGACCACCTGGATCTGGATACCGTGACTTTCAAGACTCAGCTGGTGCTGTTCGATCACCGCGACACCGATGGGGGGCACGTGGTGGCGGGCGAGTGGACGGCGCGGACCGGATCCATCGCGCCCGGCGCGACGGGGACGCTTCAGCTTCCGTTGCCGCCGAACTGGGCCACAGCCGCCGACGCCATTTTGCTGACTGCGACCGACGCGGGCGGAACCGAGATCGGACGCTGGTCGTGGCTGACGGGGCCGGCCAGCACGTCCCGACAGGCGATCGTTCCCGGAGTAAGCACGGGCGCCGCGGCCGCGATGGACCTGACCGACGCGATCACGGTGTCCGCTGGGGGCGTCGTTTACACGTTCAGCAAGGCGTCGGGCCAGCTGACCGGCGTCGTCGCTGCGGGACGATCGTATTCGTTGCGCGGCCCGACGTTGTCGGCCGGCACCGCGACGCTGCAATCGATCGCGGGCGCGCAGGATGGCAACGACTACGTCGTCACCGCGACGTACACGGGCAACCTGCAACAGGTATTGTGGCGGGTGCTTCAGAACGGTTGGCTGGCGCTCACCTACCGATACGCTTTGACGGGCACCCACGACTTCTTCGGGATCGACTTCGACTACCCCGAGGCGCTGGTCCAAAGCGCCGACTGGCTGGGCCGTGGTCCTCATCGGGTCTGGAAGAACCGGATGCAGGGGCCGTGGCACGACGTTTGGCACCGCGCCAAGAACGACGCCATCACCGGCCAGCGCTGGGACTATCCCGAGTTCAAGGGCTATTTTTCCGACGTGCGCTGGGCTCGCTTGCAGTCGAGCGAAGGGCCAATCCAGTTTGTCGCTGACACCGACGACCTGTTTCTTCGTCTCTATACGCCCGCCAACGGCGTCAGCCCCCAGACCGCGGCGATGAAGTTCCCGGCCCGCGACATCTCGTTCCTGCACGGCATCGCGCCGATCGGCGACAAGTTCCTTGCTTCAGCCGCGATGGGACCGCAAAGCGCGGCGCACGCGCTGGACGGAACCTTCGAGGGCAGCCTCTTCATCCACTTCGGCGAATGACGGCGGGACGCTCGCGCGCTGCGCGAATCCTTCGGGTCTAGCGGCCCCTGCCCGTCCCGCCCCTTACCCGCGCGGTCGCCGCGTAGGCGACCTCCGTCGCCGGCCTTCGCTACGCCCGCTGCCGATCACCTGCCCGTGGGGAACGGGTTGCGCTATGGCGCCACGCTCCATACGGGACCTCCACGCCCTGCCCTTCCCCCGCCGGCGGCCCTCTAGACTAGGGCGAATGCCCCCCGGACTCGCCTTGTTGCGGTCGAGCAGCCTTGTCGGGGGACGGCGGTGGTGCCTGATCGAGGGACGCCGCCCGCGATTCCAGCCACGCCGCCCGGGCGTCGAGGCAGCCAAGAAATCGGTCGTGGTCTTGCGGTTGCCGTCGTGCCGACGTCGCCGAGGCCGAGGCGTCGCCCGCCGCGCTCGACCGAGACACCGCGTAGGCCGACGTCGCCGCCAGGGCGCTGCCCAACGACGCCAGCAACACGCCGGCCACCCGCCGCCTGAGCTTGTCAGTGTCCTTGCCCGCGCCCACCATGCCCCCCGAGACCGCGCAGGCCGTGCCCACGATGCCGGCCAACCAGCTCACGAGCGCCCACTTCGACGAGACGAGCTGCAAGTCCTCGGAAAAGTCCTTGCAGATGGTGTCGCCGCTACCGTCCGCGTATGCCGGAATATCGCCCTTGGTACCGCACCCGACCGCGCCCGCACACGCCATCCAAAGAGCGAAGCCACCAAACACCACCAGTGACCGTTTCACGTGAGCATGGTCGATCGGTGCCCCTCCGGTGTCAAGAGGACGGACGATTTCGTCCAGGGTTGCGACCCGTCAGTCGTGGTCCGGCACCAACGCGGGCAGGAACGTCCTCCAGTGCCATTGGACCGATCCGCCGCCGCGCGGGTCAGCTCGTGTGGCCGCGGGCTGCCAGCACGTCCGTCAGGCGCTCGCGCAGAGGGTCGCGAAGTGTTTCCAAATCCTCGGGCTCTTTCACCGGAAAGAATCGCCCCCGTGCGCCGTCGCGGGGAACGCGCATCAACCCCAGCTTGAATAGGGGCGTACCGGCGGCGTCGCACGTTCCGCTGGCCTCGCAGGTGATCGATTCGACCTGCAGGGCCGTTCGGCCACCGACCTTCTTCGACACCAGGTGATGGTCCAGCGGCACGTCACGATCCAGAGCCGCGGTTTGAAACAGAAAGTTGTTGGTCGAAAAATCGGGCAGACGATCCTGCTGGAAGCTGGGCGGAAAACGGAATCCCTCGAGGATGCGCAACCGGCCGTCGACGTACACCGGCGCTCCACCCTTGTCCCACGCGCCCGACGCCGTGCGCCTCTTCTCGGTAATCTCGGCCGACATATCGGCGCCAGACAACACGTGCGCGCCCAGCAGCGATGGATCGATCGTCGCGCCCAGATTGTCGACGTTCGAAAACCACAGCGTCTCGACGCCCCGGGTGCGCAGCTTGTGAAGGACCCCCGACGCCCGGATCGAATCGAAGAAGTCACCGTGCCCGGGCGCGTAATAGCTGGGGCGACCGTCGTCGCCGATGAACAGAGATGCGTCAGGATTCAGCCGCAGCGAGATGGATTGATCGAAAGTCAGCACGTCATCAACGGGCAAACCAAAGTGCCGGCGTGACTCGATGTGACCCCGCGTGGCTTCGCCCGTTGCGAAGCTGTTCATCAACAGGAACGGGATTCGCCCTCCGAAAGCCTTCCACGCCCGCCGCACGTCCGCCGCCTTCAACGAAATGAATGTCTCGCCGCTGAACACATCGACCACGCCTTTGACGACGCCGCCGAATCGCGTGGCCATCCCGCCGTTGACAACCATGACGGCCACCTTGCCGCGCGCCAGGGCGTCCTGGCCCGCGCGAATCCGCGCGCCGTTGTCCGAATCCGCGGCGCCGGTCAAGTCCGTTGTGTCACCCGGGCGCGCTGGCGAAATCCGTTCGGCTGCGATCGTCGAGCTGGCTTCGGTCAGCGTGCCGCTCGCTATCTGATCGACGGTCAGGCGAAACCGCGGCTCGTCGAAGCGAAAACAGCGAAGCAGTTCCCGGTCTATCCGTTCGTCGTCCAATGGATGCACGCGTGCAAGATGCCATGACACCCCTGGCGTTGGCGAGCGCCGTGC
>JANOJB010000146.1:0-22095 GCA_031407985.1 Pseudomonadota bacterium
ATTCGAGGAGCTATTTCGCCACCTCGCGATCGCCACACTGATGGCCGACGGATTCCAGACGAGCGAGATCGAACGCTTGCTTTCGACTCATGGGCATCGATTCGCGAAGACTAACAGTCGCCCCGTGACCGGGTCGATGAACGATCACGTTCAAAACAGCCGCTGGTATTTCGAGCAGGACGGCGGACTGAAGATCGCCGGCGTAGGCGCGATCAATCGCCGGCTGAACCGGACGCCCATGGGGGCATTGGCGTCCGGACAGCACATGGATTTTCCGATCGACGTTCTCGCGCGGATTATTCGCCCGTCCGGCGCGGCGTGATCGCGGTCGGTCGGGCGAAGATATGCGGGCGCGGGCCTTATCGCGGTTCGAGGCCCGGGTCGTCCCGAAGTTCGTTCACGCCCCGAGGCCTGATCGTCCCGTCTTGGTTCCTAAGCTACGCGCCCTGAACGCCTCGAACACCACGCCAGCCGCACCCCCCCGGTCGAAGAACCGCTCGGACGATGATGTTCGTATCGAGAACCGCCCGCAAGCCGTCAGGCACGGGTCCGGCGCGCCTCAACGACCCCTTCGTCCGCTGCGCGATCGAGCGCGTCGGGATCCTGCGTCTCCAAAGTCGTTTGGATGTTCCTCAGCACACTCCAGTCGGGCTGTGCCCCGGAACGGACGAGCGCCCGTGCCAGTAAGTTCGCGCGCTCCACAGGCGTCAGCGCCGCGATCTGCGTCAGGAGGTCGTCGACCTTGGTTGCTGGCTGGCCCATTCTGTGAGTTTAGCCGATGGCACCGTTCGAGATGGTCACGTCGGCCGCGTTGCTCGAGGAACTGGTCCGGGTTCTCCTCGGCCCCTCTGTCCGTCGGGTCGCGGCAATCACGGAACAGCAGGCCGCCTCGTGCGCGCGAACATCGAGTCTGAAGCCGTTGTCGTTCCGGGGCACTACCAAGACGTGCGGGTGGTGCCGACCGACCCGACCGATGAACTGCTTTTCGCCGCTGCCCTCGAAGGTCGCGCGACCTCTGTCGTCAGCGGTGACCTTGCCGACGTGCGTCCGGTGAAGATATGGAAGCCGTACGAGGTGTGATCCAGGTCGTGAGCGCGCCGTACTTCGCGACGGAGGTACTACAACTCCAGCCCGGCGGCCGGTGAGCGCCGACGGAGGCACTCGAACCGTTGCCCACCAGTTGCCCAAACAGATCCAACCCTCCCAAACTCGACCCAACCAGACCTAACGAAAGTTGCGGAAAGCGCGCGGGAGTCTGTGCAAGCCCCCGAAGAACCGGGGTTGTCGGACGTTTTCGACTCCCGGCGCCTCCACCTAAAGTTCCAAGTAGTTAAGTACCAAAACGGCCCTTGTCGCCCACCTGTCGCCCAGCGTTTGGCGCGGGTGCGGCGCTGCTGCCGAGGCCGTCGAGCAGTTTCACGGATCGAGCAGATCGCCCTTCACCACCTGGACGCCGCGCTTCTTGAGTGCCTCGGCCGATACGCTGGCCGGATTGCGGCTGGCCACACGAACGGCATATGGGCCAGAGGCCAGCAACGCGTCGACGACGCCGCCTCCCTGAGCCCCGGTACCACCGACGGCTGTTTGCTTGGTCATGTCCTGTCTCCTCTTCAACTGTTGAACCAGCCACTACAACAACATCACCACCCATTCCCCAGTCCGCGTCACGCTGTCTGGTCGACCACCTTCATTTGCTCCTCATTCATCCGGCCACCGTGCACTTTGAGCTTGGAGAAGGCTGTATCCATCTCGCGAAGGTCCGCAGGCGTTAGCTGAACATTGATTGCGCCCAGGTTTTCTTCCAGGTGGTCCAAGTTGCGTGTGCCGGGGATCGGAACGATCCAGGGCTTCTGCGCGAGAAGTCAGGCGATGGCGACCTGAGCACGCGTCGCGTTCTCCTTCTCGGCGAAGCGTTTCAGCAGATCGACGATCGGCTTGTTCGCAGCCAAGTTTGCCGAAGAGAAGCGATCGAAGCCGTGCCGAAGGCCTTCTTCTGGTCGAACTTCGTCTGAATATCGATCTTTCCGGTCAGGTCGCCCATGCCCACGGGTCCCCAGGGGACGAAGCCGATTCCTAGTTCCTCGCACGCCTTGAGCACGCCGTTCTTTTCGGGATCCCTGGTCATCAGCGAGTATTCGGTCTGAACGGCTGTGACTGGTTGGACCGCGTGTGCGTCGCGGATGGTTTTCGCGCTCGCCTCGGACAGGCCGAAGTGCAGAACCTTTCCGGCCTTGATCAAATCCTTGATCGCGCCAGCTACGTCTTCGATCGGGACCTGTGGGTCGACGCGGTGCTGGTAGTAGAGATCGATTCGGTCGGTCTTGAGGCGCTTGAGGGAAGCCTCCACCACTTTCTTGATGTGCTCGGGTCGGCTGTTGAGGCCACTGGCCTTGATGTCGAAGCCGAACTTGGTGGCGACGACGACCTTGCCCCGAATAGGCGCGAGCACTTCGCCCACGAGCTCCTCGCTCGTGTATGGGCCGTAGACTTCAGCGGTATCGAAGAACGTGACGCCCTTTTCGTGGGCGGTCCGAAAGACCTTGATGCCCTGGTTCTTATCGGCGGGAGGCCCGTAGTTGGCGTGACGCTCATGCACCCCGCGCCGATTTCCGAGACCTCCAGATCTCGTGTCTCCGGGACGGTGGTCTGCGTGTTCGTTTTCATGAATGTCTCCTTGTCTCGTCGACCGCGAGCGACGACGACAGGTCGCGGAACGCGTCGATCTGTTGCTTGAGAGTGGCGGTTACCTGCCTTCGACGCGGGCATTCGCCTCGGGGAGTAGGTCGTGCGCGACATGGTCGCGGTCCAGGTAGGCGGACGCCAGCGGTTGGTGGTCGTGGGTACTCCCAAATACTTCGCCCGCCACGAACGACCTGGGCAGCCGAAGGACCTGCTGTCGCACCGGTGCGTCGTGCACTTCAGGTCCGGGGGCGAAGCGTATCGGTGGGAGTTCAAGAAAGGGGGCCGCGAGCGTCAGGTTGCGGTGACGGGCGCGGTGTTCGAAAACGACGCGGGCATTGCGCTCCGCGCCGTGTTGACCGGCGAAGTGATCGGCTTCGCCTTCGAGGCGGAGGTGGCGGCCCATCTCGCCAAGGGTACGCTCAAGACCGTGCTCGATGACTGGTGCCCGAGCTTCCCAGGCTTTCATCTCTACTATCCGAGTCGCCGCGAGGTCACACCGGCGCTGCGAGCGTTCATCGAGACCATGAAGGGCGGCGGCTAGACTCCCGGCGCCTCCACAAATAGTAGATACTTTCGCACCTGCGACGTCGTCTCGAGTCTCCGTCCGCGCCCGACGACACGTCCGCGACCTGAGCAGACCGAAGACGCGACCGTCACCGCGGGGTGACATGAAATCGTCCACGTTACGCTGGGGTTCCGACGCGCACTGAAGCACGCGACTGCGCCGGCTGGCATATCGTTTGCGTGATGGGTGAGTCGCCATGGCGATTCTGCAGGCGCTTCTCGCGCTTCTTACAAAGTCCGCCGGAAAAATTATCAACGCCCTTTTCGGTTGGGCGGTTCACGCGCTGTTCGGTCAGACGTCGTCCAAACAACAGACGCTTCTGTCCGGGTTGGTGGCTGCGGCTGTGGCGTGGCCACTGCTGGTCGTCGGCATCGTCGCGCCTAAAATGGCCGCGCTGGTGCTGACCTTCGTTCCGATACCGAACTGGGTACCGTCGTGGATTGTGCGCCTGGTGTGGTTGGCGTTGGCGTTGATCGTTCCACTTGCTCTGGGGCTGGCAATTACGGCGAAAGCCCCCGCCGAGAGTACTCCCGAACCCACCATCAAAAGACTGTTGCGTGGCTTTCCCATCACGATTGGACTGGCTGCGGCCTTCCTTATCATGTTCGTGTCGGTGCCCATCATGCGGGTTGTCACGATGGTACGCGGATGGACGAGCGCGGATGTTCCTCTGGTTACGGATGCCGAGGCATACCATCGGACGGCAACGCAAACGGTGGATGTCCTGAACAAACACGGGTTCAGACTGCGCGCGGCATCTCCCGGATGGTGGGTCACCGCTCCTACGCGCCTTCTCGGATGGTTCGGAGGTGACGCGTTTCGACGGTACGTACCAGCACGCCTGGAATACTTCGAATCATCCGATCTGACGGTTTCGTTCTACACCAGTGGCGCTCTGCTGCAGGGACTTCGGCAGAAGGTCACCTGGGGCCATGGTCTGATTGCCGAAACGCTGGCGCGCGGATCGGGATTTTTGACCATCGATCCGGCTGCTCAAAAATTGGAAAGCCAGATTCGCCGCGTTTGGAAGGTATACGAGGAAGAGCCCGTCGCGCATCAAAATGCGCCACGGCTGATCGAACGTGTCGGTGACATAGCCAAGGAGCTCACAGAGCTGGACGTGCCCTACGACGAGTGGAGTGTCATCTACCGGCAAGTGTTGCAACTGGATCGCGCCGTACGCGGTCAACGACAGATGCTTGATTCATTGAATCCGCAGGAGGAGGTTGCCGTGACGAGCGAAACTGGCGGCAGACAGCGAGAAGACATTCGAGAGCGGGCACGGGAAAAGATCTCGGGTCCGGGACCGAGCGTCGGCAAGAGTGCCGCCGATCTGTCCACCGGTGAGCTGATAGGCGAGATCACCGGACAGGTTGGACTGTTGGCCAGAATGCAGATCGATCTGGCCAAGACCGAACTCCAGGCCGATCTGCGTGCGGAGGTGGCCATGGCCAGTCGCCTGGGTATCGCCGCGCTTTCTGGCTTCGTGACTGTCAATCTGCTGCTGGTCACAGCGGTGTTGGCGTTGGCGCAAAGGATGCCGGCCTGGAGTGCCGGTTTGGCAGTCAGTTCGACGACGTTGACGATTGCGGCCGTCGCAGGACTGATGGGCTGGAGCAAACGGGTGCGGACGCCGCTTGAGAGAACCCGTCGCACATTGAAAGAGGATGCGCAATGGACCAAGGAGCGATTGGCATGAACAACGCGGGCGCCGACGGGAAAACACCGATAGATGCAGCCGAGAAGGGTGCGCAACTGGAACATGACATCGAAGCCATACGCGACAACCTGGGGGGCTTGGTTGGGGAGTTGGACCGCAGACGTCATCGTGTGTTCAACATCCGGGCGCAGCTGCGCGATCACGCGATACCACTGGCGATTGGAATGGTGACTCTCGCGGGTCTGTTGGCAGGCGGTGTCGCCGTCGTCCGCGCCCGGCGGCGGCCAACCCTGACAAAGCGCGCCTCACGATTGCGCCAGGCTGCATGGGGCGCATTGGGTGCGGCGCTGTTTCGCAACGGCATGGCGACCGTGTTGGCCCGACGACTCGCAGAACGATTGGTCGCGCGTCCGGTATTCGCCGAGGCAGTCAAGACTGGCGCGACGCGAGCGTGACCTACCGACATGGTGAATCGCAAAAGACAGTCGTGGCAGGAATGAGAGGACACCGGTTCACGAAGGTGGTGCTCACATCCTTGAAGGTCCTTGGGCTGGCTGTGGCGTCCGTGATCGTCCTCGCCGGAGCAGCCATGTTCCTGCTGAAAACAGACTGGGGCGGTGAACGTCTGCGCAGAAAGTTGGTAGCCAGTACCAACCAGCAGATTCAGGGTCAACTGGGGATTGGACGACTGTCGTTCGGCGGCAATCGGTTGGTGGTCTGGGACGTCGCCCTACGCGATCCCGAGGGACAGCCAGTGGCGCAGGTGGCTCGGGCCGAGGTGACCTTTCAATTGTTGCGCCTGCTGCGCAAGGAAATCCGCCTGACCTCGATAGCCATTGAAGGTCCCCACCTGGGATTGCTTTCGGATTCGCGCGGGCTGAATTTATCGCGCGCGACCACCCCCCGGAAAAAAAACCCCGCCGAGCCACCCGCCAAGGAGAAGTCCACCGAAGAGGGTTGGGTCGTTCGCTTGGACCGGTTCGATTTGACTGGCGGCCTTCTGACAGTTGGCACTGCCGGTGCGACCGCGACCGAGGAGAGAGTGCATCTTGCGGATCTGGTGTCGTTCATGTCCGGTCGCTTCGCGACAGGGAACGGGTCGTTGGATCTGCACTTTCGCCTGAACGGTCGGAGCAGATTGGTACCGGTGGGGCCCTTCGGCTTCTTGGCGGAGGCTCACGTCAAGGAGGGGGCGACCCGCTTCTCGATGGATGCCGACCTACTGGGCGGGACCATCAAGGCGCGCGGAGACGTACCTTCTGAGGGTTTGGAACGTCCCAACGTCGTGGTCAAAGTCGCGATTCCGAAGCAGAACCTCGCCGGCTTCGAATGGGGCCCGTTTCGGATCGACGGACAGGCCCTTCCGGGCGCGATCCCGAAACTGGATGTGCTGTTGGCGATTCCCGGCGTGGAGTTCAGCGGCAAGAACGTGAACGCAACTGCGTTTGATTTCAACGGTCGCTTGACCATCGCGGATCTTGCCGTCACCGGCAAGGCTGTGCATGCGCTGACAGGCGGCGACCCACCCTCGGTTGCCGGTCAGGGTCACATCGCTTTCACCGTCGGGGGACCCGTCGGGGGACCAATGAAGGGTGCGCCCAGCACCTGGAGCACGCGTTGGACAGGACAATTCGACCGCATTCGCTTGGCCGAGAACGCCGTCAACGGCCTTTCGATCGACGGGCGCGTGACGCCGCTTGTGAATCCCCCGAGCGAGGTCGATTTCAAACTGGCCATCGCAGCGGTGACTGCCGGGACCATGAAGCTGGGGAAGGTCAATCTGGAAGCAAAGGTTCGGCAGCAAGACATCACGGCCGGGGTGCAGGTGGCATCACCACAGCAAATCACGTTGACCCTCGCCGGACGGCTTGACGACGACCAGCAGGGATTCACCCTCAAGGCTCTGGCGCTGGCGTTTCCGCAGGCCCACTGGGCACTGGAGAAGCGGGCACAGATGCGCTTTTCCGGCGAGTCACTCTCCTTGACGACTCTCGTTTTGCTTTCCCAGGAGCAAAGGCTGTCTATCGAAGGATCCAAGGCTGGTGAACTGATCAATGCCCATCTCGCGATCGACAAACTACGCCTCGACCTTCTCCCCGCCTTGGTGGTCGACCCGGATTTGCGTGTCGCGGGGATACTGGACGTCGATGTCAAAGCCGAAGGTGAGGTGAGCAACCCGAAAGTCGTGGCGGGGGTTGTTTTGAAGCACGCACACTTCCAGGGATTCTCGCGGCTATACGCCAAAGTCGATGCCACTCTTGAGGAACAGATCATTGAAGGCACTGTCAGCCTGGAAGCACCGTTTGCGGCGGTGGAGGGCCGCGTAAAGCTGCCAGTGCAGCCCCTCGTTCCGGACGCACCCCTCGACATGCGGTTCGACGTCACGCGCCTGGACCTTGGAGAGGCACTCCGCGCAGCCGCGGTCGCGGCACCAGTCGACGGCCGACTAACTTCCCGTCTTCAGCTAACCGGGACCGCTGACAGCCCGAAGGTGGACGTGACCTTAAATGCAAAAGATTTGGCGGTCAGCCGTCCGGCCACGCCCACCAAAGGCGCGGACGTCATTGACGTCGGCCAGGCCAAAATACACCTGACGTATGCCCGCCGCAGCGTCGGCGCGAACATCGATTTCACATCGTCTCACGGTGGCACCCTGAAGGTTGATGCTGACGGGCGGGTCGACCTGTCCTATCCGCGGGTAACCCGGGGTATCGTCGCCGCCAAAATTCCGATCAACGGCAAAGTGGTCGCGAAAGATTTCGACGTGGCGTGGATTTCTCGATTCAATGAACGCGTCGAGACGCTGGGCGGACAGGTGAACGCCGACGCGAAACTGGCCGGTACCGTGGGTGAACCAGAATTCATCGGGGACGTCCGCTGGAAGAACGGCAAGCTGGTGGCCACTGTTCCCCAGAAGCCTGCGACCGTGGCCAAAAGATCCGTTGGCCGGTGAAGACTCAGGCACTTCAGTTCGGCGCGGGCTCCGTGGGCTCCTTCGGATGCGCGTTGGTGTGGAAGATCGCATCTGGACTCAGTTCAAGGCGGATGATGGTCTCGTAGCTTGGTAGCCCCGTCGGAGGGATCCCCTGTCCCTTTTGAAACTTGCGTAGGGCCTCGCGGGTCGGGGGGTCAAGCTGACCGTTGCACTGCTCTGGAGTTAAGAGGCCCTTGCCTTTCAACTTGAGCTGAATCTTTTTCTCGGCGCCGTCGCGCATCAGTCCCTGCGGCGTGCTCGCCATCGGAATTCCTGTCTCTGCGGCGTACTCATGATCTGGTTTTGTGGGCGGCACGGCCGAGGGAGGCGGTGGCGTAGCGGAGGGATGCGCGCAGCCGCCCGCGACACTGATGAGCGCCAACACGATGGCGTGCCGAATGAGGTGGACGATTGGAAGTGGGGTCATGGTGAAGCCGGAGGCGAAGTTTGGTTGCTTTCGGACGGTGACGACTTCGCGGGCGGCGGAGGTGGCGTGCGATCAGGTTGCGCGGTGGGCTGCGCCTTGGGCGGACCGGACCCCGTCAACGCGTCCACGCCTTGCTTCACGACGCCCTGCTTCCTGCCGGCGGTGGGGGGAGGCAGATAAGCGTAGCCGGAGGTCAGACCTTCAACGAAGGCGTTGCGCAGGACACCGAAGATGGCCGGCCACAGCTGAACGTCAGGACCGATCAGCTTGCCCTTGATGGGCATCACCGTGACGACAGCGTTTCGGTCGGTCACGCGGTCGGAAAACAGGTTGACGGCAATGTCGGTGACCCATGCCTTGAGGACGGTCAGGAGCTTTTTGTTGTCGGGCCGAATCTCGACGTTTTTGAGGACAGGTTTAACGCCGCCCGTGAGCTCCCCGTTGCGACAGTCGAACTCGACAAAAATGTCGATCGTTCCGTGAGGAGCTTGCATGTCCGTACCGGGTTCGATGAATCGATAAAGCTCCGAAGTCTGGAGGCCCACGATCGCCGCGCGACCCGAAAAGGTAAGGCCCTTTTCGAATGGATTGGCGGTGATGAAGACCGATACTGATCCGCTGCGCGCCAAGGTGCCGCTGGCCGTCAACAGAGCCGGCCTTCCCTCGGTCAGGTGTACGCGCGTCGCAAGATTCTCAACCGAGAGCTGCAGGTCATGCAGCCATATTTCTGGCCGCTCCTTGCGACTGGTATCAACGAAGGTGACCTGGCCATCCAGGATGTCGATGTGGTCCACGTCGAGGGGGGTGATCTTTCGCAATTCCTGACCGAGATCGATGGTCCCATCCCCTGGCTTCGTCTTGGCGTCCTTTTTGTCCTTGTCTTGGCCCGGCTCCTGATGCGGGTCCTCACGCGGGTTTTGGGCCGGAGCATGGAAAAGTCTGAGGATCGGTTCCACCAGTTTGACCGCCGCGACCACTTCGTCGCCCTCTTTTTGGGCCTTGACGATGACTTCTTTCCACTGCGCATCGAGAAGGCGGTTTCGCTCTTCGGGACGCGCACCTGGGCCGGCTGGGGCCCCGACCGGCTCGGCGCCGGTTGAGGGCCCCGGCACGGCCGTCTGATTCTTGTGGGCACACCCCACAATGAAAGCTGTGGCAATGGCCAGGACCTTCGTCGCGCGGTGAGGGGTTGCCGCAAGGCAATTGTTGGGCGCGCGACGAGCCCACGGCGCCCGTGACACGCGCGCCGACCGCCGCACTCGGATTGGCATGGCCTTCATGGAACCTCAAGATGGCGCCGCTTCGAAAAATGTCCATTGGGCACGAGAAAAGATCCGCAGCAAGCCGCTTGCCACTTCCGTTCAGCCTACGGCACGCCGGGGCGCGACGAGAACCGCCTGGCCTTTGACGTCCGGTCGGCTTGGCATGCGCCGCCTTTTGGGTCTGCTGGGCCTGGCCTGAGATCCCAGCCCGAAAGCGGACAGTCGTGCGTCACCAGTCGGTGACGCAGCCCCAGCACGGTTACGTTTCGTACTCGTCGGATTGCCGCGCGAGCGACATCTTTGGCGGCAGTCACGGTTGATCGACGCATAGGGATCAGCTGCGTTCGTGGCACGTCTTTTGAAAGACGCAACAGCACTTCGAAAAATCACGCGAAAAATCACGCCACCAAAACAACGCCACCAAAAGAAAGGACACGATCATGAACGCCGTTGAACTTCTGAAGTCCCAGCACCGAGTCGTGGAAAAGCTGTTTGCAAAAATCGAAGCCGCGAAAGACCCAGCGAAAAAGGGACAGCTGTTTGCCGAGATTGCTGACGGCCTGGCTGCGCACGCGACTATCGAGGAGCATCAGTTCTATCCGGCGGTCAGGGCAAAACGCACCGAAGATATCTTGCTGGAGTCGCTGGAGGAGCACCTGGGGATCAAGCGCGTTCTGGCTGATCTCTTGAAGACCAATCCATCTGACCAGACGTTTGACGCCAAGATCAAGGTGCTCAAGGAACAGGTCGAGCATCACGTCAAGGAAGAGGAGGAAGACCTATTTCCCAAGGTAAAGAAGATTCTCGACGCCGAGACGCTTGAGGCCCTGGGTCAAGAGATGAGCGCTGAACACAGCGAGTTGGAAGCTGGTTCACCCCGCAAAGCCATACCCGCCGAGACCAAAGAAGCCGCTTCGCTTTAACGCCATGGCGAAGAAACAGTCCAAGCGCACAGTCGCTCCCCGCCTTGTTGTCGGTACCGGCGGTGAGATCCACCAAACCACTGTTCAGGCTGAGCAGACGATCACGACGAACCAGGGCGTGCCGATCGCCGACAATCAAAATTCACTTCGCAGCGGGAACCGGGGTCCCACCCTCCTCGAAGACTTCGTACTCAGGGAGAAGATTACCCATTTCGACCACGAGAGGATCCCGGAGCGGATCGTGCACGCGCGCGGGTCGGGAGCGCACGGATATTTTCAGGTCAATCGGTCGCTGTCCGCGCTAACCAAGGCATCGTTCCTTCAGGATCCCCAGAAAAAGACACCGGTCTTCGTGCGTTTCTCGACGGTGGCGGGAAATCAGGGATCATTCGACTTGGCGCGAGACGTCCGCGGATTCGCGGTCAAGTTTTATACGGACGAGGGAAACTTCGACTTGGTGGGCAACAACATCCCTGTCTTCTTCATTCAAGATGCGCTGAAATTTCCCGATCTGGTTCACGCCGTGAAGGCGGAGCCCGATCGTGGTTTTCCGCAGGCCGCGTCCGCGCACGACACGTTCTGGGACTTTGTATCGCTGATGCCCGAAACCATGCACATGCTGATGTGGGTCATGTCCGATCGCGCCATCCCTCGGTCGTATCGGATGATGGAAGGCTTCGGTGTCCACACCTTCCGGTTGCTTGACAGGCGAGGAAAGTCCACCTTCGTCAAGTTCCATTGGCGTCCCCGGTTGGGAGCCGCGTCAGTCATCTGGGACGAGGCCGTGAAGATCAACGGCGCGGATCCTGACTTTCATCGGCGGGATCTGTGGGAGTCGATCGCGACGGGCGCCTATCCTGAATTCGACTTGTGCATCCAAACTTCCGACCAGAAGGTTGCCGATGGCCTGGCTTTCGATGTCCTTGACGCCACCAAACTGATCCCCGAGGAGATCATCCCCTTGCAGGTGGTGGGCAAGCTGGTTCTAGACCGAAACCCCACCAATTTTTTCGCCGAGACGGAACAGGTCGCTTTTCATCCTGGTCATGTGGTGCCTGGCATCGATTTCAGCAACGACCCGCTGCTTCAGGGGCGCCTGCACTCGTACATCGACACCCAACTCAGCCGCCTCGGTGGCCCCAATTTTCACGAAATTCCCATCAATCGTCCGCAATGTCCGATGCGCAATTTTCAACGCGATGGGATCATGCGCATGGCGGTGGCACCGGGCAGGGTTTCCTACGAGCCGAACAGCCTGGACCCTGCCGGTCCGCGCGAAAATCCCGGCGCGGGCTTCGCGTCCCATCCGGGCGAGGAGGCCGGTTTGAAAACCCGCGACCGATCGGAAAGCTTCGCCGACCACTACAGTCAGGCGCGGCTGTTCTGGCGATCGATGTCGCCCCCCGAACAGCGACACATCGTCAGTGCCTTCGCGTTCGAACTGGGCAAGGTTGAAACCATCGCCATTCGACGACGCATGTTGGGTCACCTGGGCGTCATTGATCGCACTTTGGGATCGACGGTGGCCATGGCGCTGGGCATGGTCGGGCAATCGGAAGACGTGCGTCCCGCGCGCAAGCCAACAGATCTGGACCCGTCGCCCGCGTTGAGCATCGTCAAGAAAGCGCGCCCGACCCTGACCGGCCGCAAGGTGGCCGCGCTGGTGACTGACGGCGTTGATCGGGCGTTCATCAGCCGGTTGCGCGCCGCTGTCGAAGACGAAGGGGCACGCTTGGTCATCGTGGGTCCCAAGATCGGCCAAGTCGAAACCAAGGACGGGAACCACCTGGCCCCCGACCACGCCCTGTCGGCCGCTCCGTCGGTTCTTTTCGACGCGGTGGTTGTTGCGCCCTCGGATGCCGGTGCCCGGGCACTTGTGGCCGAGGCGGCGGCGGTTGATTGGGTCCGCGCGGCTTTCGGCCATCTTAAAATCTTGGGGCATGTGAAAGCTGCCGCGGCATTGCTGGACCGCGCGGGAGTGGTGGTCGATGCCGGAGTCGTGGCCACGGACCGCCCAGGCGGCATTGCCGCGTTCATTGTCGCGGCAAAAGGAGCACGTATCTGGGAGCGCGAACCCACCCTGCGCAGCCCCGGCTAGCCGACGTTTTTGGTGCGAACGTTGGTTCAGAACAGCGCGGCTATCGTCGTGAGAAGTCGATCGAGGTTGATGGGCTTCTTCATCACGGTGGCGTTGCTGGGCGCCCGGGAGGGATCCGACGTCGAAATCAGGATGGGAATGTCGGCCAGCTCGGGCGTAGCGCGGATCGCGCGATAGGCCTCGTCGCCGTTCATGACGGGCATGATGATGTCCAGAATCACGACACACGGCCGGGGAAGTTTCGGCAACAACGCCAAGGCCTCCTTGCCGTTGGTCGCCATCTGAACCGAATAACCCTCATACGTCAGCGCATCCGCCAGAGACTCGCGAATGTCGAGTTCATCGTCGACTATCAGGACGGTCTTCTGTGACACCTAATCTCCCGCAGCGACGAAGGCAGGTTGCAAGCGATCGGAGCTTCGCGGCAGCCGCACGACGAACCGCGTCCCTTCTACTTCCGACGAGGTCACTTCGATGGTGCCGAGATGCATCGACACAATCTGTTGACCGATGAACAAACCCAGTCCCAGGCCACTGGGCCGTTCGCCCCTGGCGTATGAGCCCTTGCCGAACGGCTCGAACATAACCGCCATGACCTCGGGAGGAACCGAGCCCGCGTTCCGAACCTCGACAAACACGGTTTGTGGGTCGGTTCCATCGACGCGCAAGCCGACGGCCTGGGCCGGTGTCCCGTGGGTCAGCGCATTGCCGACCAGGTTCGATATCAATTGCAGTAGCCGGTCGGTATCCCACAGACCCACGCAGTCGCCGTCCCAACTCAGGTCGACGTTGCGAACGTGTCCCGTGCCTTCCAGCTCGTCGATGGCTGTGCGGCAGACCTGCACCAAATCGGTTGCTCGGGGCTGGACGGGAATCCCTTTGCCCAGTCGGATTCGCGTGAAGTCCAAGACCTGGTCGATCATGCGTCCCATCCGTCCCGCGCTACTAAGGATGCGCGAGGCGGGCTTGGCCACCTTGTCCGAATCGGCGCGCTTGCGCAGCAGGCTGGCCGCGGTCGTGATCGCCGAGAGTGGATTCCGTAGGTCGTGACCCAGAATGCCGACGAACAGCTCACTGAATCGGACCGTACGCGAAAGTTCCTCGTTCTGTCGCTGCAGCTCTTCTTGACTGGCCCGCAAAGCATCCTCGGCGCGTCGGCGGTGCGCCAGCGCTTCGTGCAGAGCTTGCTCCAGTCGTTTGCGGTGCTCGATCTCTCCTCGCAGCAGGTCGACTTGTCCCAAACCCGTTTCCGATGCGTGTGATCGTTCAATCACGATATCGCCCTCGCCCTCCGTGGGAACGACGCGCGTGTGCGAGCCACAAATGTGCTGGAAGGGTTCGCCGCATTTGCCGGTGTTGAAATTCCCCAAAAGGTAGCCACACAGCAACGAAAGCGAACCTTCGTGGCCCATCTCGTTCCACAACCCTTCGAGTCGGATGGTGGCCTGGGGATTACCGTCGCACCACAACAGGTTCACCATCTCGCCATAGACGCGGACGCGGTGACTGACACCGCCGTTCCGGGCGCGTTCCAGAATCGCCCGCGCCGTAGCCTCGAATCGTTTTGGATCGGGCATATCGTCCACCAGGAAGGTGGAGAGCGTGTCTCGGGCATCGATCAAGGTCAGCTGACCGGCGGCGCACAATGCGGCGGGATCGAATCCGCGCGCCTTGAGGTGTTCGATGAATCCGTGGCGGTGCAGCTCGGTCGCGACGACGACCAGCGGCTCGTTCACGGCCAGGCCCTCGCGAAAAAAGTCGGCCACGACGGCGTAAAGCGAATCGTCGCTCTCGTAGAAGGTGACACGGTGGTCGAACGCGTTCGTGTCCGGACGATCTCCAAGAGGCTTCGCAGGGGGCTGATCCGCAGCTGCGTCAACAAAGGAAACCGCGGCGGTTGTCATGGTAGGGGACCCTCCTCCCGGTCGTAGTCGCTGCCGTTCTGTCGCAGTTTTTCCCATAGCGACTTCCGCGAAATGCCCAACAAGGCCGCGGTTTGCGTTCGCTTACCGGCGCTGGCGCTCAGCGCGCGCTGGATGTACCCGTGCTCGAACTCCCGAAGGGCGTCGTGGAGCGGACGGACGATCGGGGTGTCGCCGTCGATCACATTGTCGCGTGCTGGTGTTTCCGTTCCCACGATCGAGGGCGGCAGGTGAACGACGCCAATGTCGCCGCCGCCCGAGAGCACCATCGCGTGCTCCACGGCATGCGACAGCTCCCGGACGTTGCCCGGGAAGGGATAGCGGGCGAGAGCCGCCCATGCCGCCGGTGAGATCCCGGGCACCGGTCGCCCAGGCCGCGTATGGCGAGCGAGGAAATGACCAATCAGCAGCGGCAGGTCTCCCGGGCGTTCGCGGAGCGGCGGCAATGGGATTTGGATGACGTTGATTCGATAGTACAGATCCTCGCGAAACGCGCCGGTCTTGATCCGTTCCACCAGGTTGCGGTGCGTGGCCGAGACAACGCGGACGTCCACATGTACGGACATATTGGTCCCCAGCGGTTCCAAAACCCCCTCTTGCAGGACCCGCAACAACTTGGCCTGCGCGGCCAGCGGCAGCTCGGCGATTTCGTCCAAGAACAGGGTGCCACCGTCGGCGGCTTTGAACCGACCGTCGCGTTTGCGCACCGCACCCGTGAAGGCGCCGCGCTCGTGTCCGAACAATTCGGCCTCGACCAGGTTTTCCGCGAGGGCGCCGCAATTCACAACGACGAAAGGTTTAAGCCGCCGCGCGCTGCGGTCGTGAACCATGCGCGCCACCACTTCCTTTCCGGTGCCGCTTTCGCCGGTGACCAGCGTCGGCGCGTCGCTTTGCGAGACCAACCCGATCATCTAGTGGATGTGCCGCAACTTTGGTGACTCCCCAACCAGCTTGGTTTGCGCCCCGCTGCCAGACAGTTCGCCGCGGATGTTCTCCAATTCCGATTGCAGCCGTCGAACTTCGTCGATGCGCTGGACTTGCAGCAGCAGCTCGTCGACGTCGAACGGCTTGGTCAGGTAGTCGTAGGCTCCTTCCTTCAGCGCGGCCACCGCCTGCGATACCTCCGAGTAGCCGGTCATCAGAATCACGTTGGTCGTGGGACTGTCCTTCCGGATCCGTCGGAGCAGCGTGAGTCCGTCGATCTCCGGCAGGCGCACGTCGCAGATCACAAGGTCGACGACCCCGGCTTCCAGCCGTCGCGCCCCGGCGCCACCGTCATTCGCCGTCTCTACCCTGTGTCCCGCGTCTTCCAGATGGTCCTGGAGCGAATCGCGGAGTTCGGGTTCGTCCTCAATGACCAGGATACTAAGCACGCCCAAACTTCCTGTTGTGTGTCATCTCATCTCTCCGCATGTCACGGGTTGGTAACCGAAACGGGGAACGCAGTCTGTACTGGTAACGGGCGGTCTACAAAACTCAGGACTTCCAAAATTTCCCGATTTTAACATTCAAATTTTGTGCCGCGAAAGTCCAGCCGTTCCCGCCGAAAGGAGACCGCCGGAATCAAATAGGCCCAACGTTTGCTTGCCGAGGTCTCTGATGGCGGTTCAGTTGAAAGCCACTGGGGGTAACGGACTGGTCGATGGTGGGGTCGCCGGCGGTACGGAGACTCCCGGCAGTCGTCGACGCTTCGAACTGTCCAGCCGAACGCTGATGACGATCGTTGGTCTGACCGCGGGCGTCTGGCTGATGACCAGACTGTGGCCCGTCATCCTGGTGATTGCCGTTGCCTTGATTTTGGTGGGAACATTGAACCCGATCGTGGCCCTTCTGGAGCGGCACAAGATCAAACGCCCGGTCGCGGTCGGTCTCATCGTGCTGGCATTCGCGATCCTGGGCACGGGGTTCGCCCTGATCACCGCGCCCGCCTTGTGGGCCCAGGTGTCCCAGATGGTGCAAAGCCTGCCCAGACTCCAGCAGCGGCTGGCGGACTTTCTTGCCGCACATCCGGCGACGGCCACCGTGGCTGACGCCATTCGGCGTTTCCAGCCAAACGACATCATGGCCGATCTGGGAAGGCGGGCGGTTTCGTATTCGTCCGAAGCAGTCCTGCTCCTCGGGTACACGGCGACCAGCGTCGCGTTGGCGCTGTACCTGTTGCTTGATCCCGAGCGGGCCCAGGGCGGTCTGTTTTCAGTCGTGCCCCGGCGGTTTCACGTTCGGCTAGCGCGCATTCTCTTGAACCTGGAAACGATCGTCGGCGGCTACATGCGCGGACAGGTCGTCACGTCGGTGCTGATGATGGTGTTCGTATTCGGCCTTTTGACCGCTTGTCGTGTTCCCAACGCGTTGGCGCTGGCCGTGTTCGCCGGGGTCACGGACGTGGTTCCGCTGATTGGCGGTTTGATCGCGCTGACCCCGGTCGTGTTGTCGGCGATTCCCAGGGGGACGGGTGTCACGGTGGTCGTCCTTTGCGCCATGGTCGTCTATCAGGAGATCGAAAGTCGCTTCATAATTCCACGCGTATACGGACGCGTCCTGCGCCTGTCGGCCGCCGCGGTGACCGTCGCACTTCTGATCGGTGCGCAGCTTCTGGGGGTCCTCGGGGCGCTGCTTGCACTCCCGCTGGCGGCCGCGGTCCGCATGGTGGCCGAGGAACTCAGAGTGGAACTGCCGGGAGAGGCGCTGACCGATAGCGAGCGCTTGGCGCGGGACGAGCGCGCCGAGAACGAATACGCACACCTGGCCGCGGGAGCACCCGCGACGAAAGCGGCAGTCATCGCGGTTCAGATCGCCGAGGAAATTCGGAAGCAGGACGCCTCCGACGCTGCCGATTCCGAGGACGTGACGACCGTCGCGGTGACCATGCGTTCGTCGACGCGGCCCTGAGTGGAGGCAGGGTCAGGGTTACCGTGGAGTAACGCACGATCCGCATATTGTTACGGAATCCCACGTTCCGCGTCCGGGAGTGCTGGCCCGCATGTTACCGGATGGTGGCATGATTTTCGCTTCGATTGCCGGCCCATGAACGCCACCGACCTGCTCGAAACGCAGCATCGTGACAAGGCCGTGGACAGCCAACAGATGGCCGGCGAACCGCGCGGCACCGTACCGGCGGATACCGTGGCAGCGGCCACCATCTGCACCATCTGACAGCGGCGACGTTGCAAGAAAGTGATCCAGGGCTGCGCCTTTCGACGCGGCCGGGGCGCTATGGCGTGTGAAAGGACAGTCTCGCAACCCATGACGGCGACTCACTCCCAATCCGACCAGTTGGCTGACGCGATCCTCGCCGGTGGCGACATCCTGGTCGTCGACGACAACCCGGCAAATCTCTTGGCCATGGAGGCGGCGCTCGGTGCTCTCGGGCAAAGCGTGATCCGGGCGCAATCCGGCGAAGAGGCTTTGCGCTTGATGCTGGACCGTGACTTCGCGTTGATCTTGCTCGACGTGCAAATGCCCTTCCTGGGTGGATTCGAAACCGCGCGCTTGATCCGCGAGCGGCGGCGATCGCGTCACACTCCGATCATTTTCATAACGGCCTACGGGCGAGAGGAAAACGACATCCTGGCGGCGTACAAGCTGGGAGCCGTCGATTTTCTGTTCAAACCCGTCGTGGCGGAGATTCTGCAGAGCAAGGCCGCGGTCTTTGTGGAACTGCAACGCCGCACCGACCAAGTGAGAGTGCAGGCTGAGCTCCTGCGTGCCCACGAACGGCGTGAACACGAGCGCCTGCTGGAGGGAGAGCGCCGCCGCTGGGACGAAGAAGCCCTGCGCAAAAAGATGGAAGAGATGGCGGAGGCGGACCGGCGGAAGGACGAATTTCTAGCCGTACTTGGTCACGAGCTGCGAAATCCGCTGTCGGCGATCATCCTGAGTTGCGAGTTGCTGAGGCGCAAGCTGGGGAACGTGCCCGGAATCGATCATGCGATCCTTGCCACCCGCGATCGGATCGATCGACAGGCGCAATACCTGCGACGTTTGGTGGACGATCTTCTGGATCTGGCCCGCATCAATTCTGGAAAGATCGAACTGAAGAAGGCGACGACGTCCATCCAGGATGTCATCGAGCAAGCCGTCGCGACCAGTCTTCCCGCCATGGAACAACACGGCCACCAACTGGCGGTGGAGGTTCCCCCCCAGCCCGTGACCTTGCACGCCGATCCCATCCGCTTGATCCAGGCGGTGTCGAATCTCTTGAACAACGCTGCCCGGTATACCGACGACCGCGGGATGATTGGGGTCAAATGCGTCGCCGCGGTCGACGAGGGGTTCGTCGAGATTCGAGTCACCGACAACGGGCACGGCATCGCCGCCGAGCTTTTGCCCCGTGTCTTCGATCTCTTCGTCCAAGGCAAGTCCGTCGGCGCCGGCAACGGTCTGGGCCTGGGTCTGACCATTGTCAAACGCCTGGTGACCCTGCATCAGGGGACCGTGTCGGCCAGCAGCGAGGGGCCTGGTCGCGGAAGCACGTTTACGATCAGGCTTCCCCTGTCCGTGGCCGAACGCGAAGACGACGCCACGTCGGAAGCCAGGTCCTCAGCCGTGTCATCCGAACCCCCGGCAGCGACCCCCGCGTCCCGCGCTTCGTTGAAGGTCGTCCTTGTCGAGGACAATGAAGATGTCCGCGAATCCATGGTGGATCTGCTGACCGACCTCGGTCATGCGGTTCATGTTGCTGTCGACGGCGCCAGCGGCGCGGAACTGATCATTCGCACCGAGCCTGATGTCGCCATCGTCGATATCGGACTGCCGATCCTCGATGGCTATCAGGTGGCCGGGCGTGTCCGATCCCGCCTCGGCCGCGATTGCGTGCGCCTGGTGGCGATGACGGGATTCGGGCAGGAGACGGATCGCGTGCGGGCCCGCGCGGCGGGATTCGACGCACATCTGGTGAAGCCCGCCGACCAGAACGCGGTCACCGCCATCTTGTCCTTCAAGGAAGCCTAATGGAAAAGACCATCGAGAAGCACGTCGCGAAAAGCACCAACAACCATCACAACGGCAAGAACGCCGAATCCCTGAACCACCGCCAACTTCTGGCCGGGTTGCGGGCGCTGCAAAGGGGAGAATTCGCTGCCCGGCTTCCCGACGACCTGACCGGTGTTGATGGACAGATTTGTGAAACGTTCAACGAGCTGGCTCAGTTCGCTGCCACGTTAAGCGTGGAGGTGGTCGGTCTGCGCCAGAGCGTGGGGATCGAGGGCCGCACGCACCGGCGTCTTGGTCGGAGCTCCGCGCGCGGAGGGTGGACCGCGTACGTCGCCGGCGTCAACGAATTGCTTGACGATGTAACCGCGCACACCACGGACGTGGCGCGGGTGTTAAGCGCCGTCGCCAAGGGAGATTTGGGTCAAACCATCGACGTCGAAGGGGCCGACACGCCCCTGCGGGGGGATTTCCTGCGCCACGCGCGCCTGGTCAACGGCATGGTGGCGCAATTGGCGGCATTCTCGTCGGAAGTTACGCGCGTGGCACAGGAGGTCGGCGTCGACGGCAAGCTGGGAGCGCAGGCGAGAATTCGCGGGGTGTCGGGCGTGTGGAAGGAGCTGACCGACGGCGTGAACCTGATGGCCAGCAACCTGACCAACCAGGTGCGCGAGATCGCGCAAGTGACGACGGCGGTCGCCCAAGGCGATCTCACCAAGATCGTCAACATCGAAGCCAAGGGCGAAATTCTGCAATTGAAAAACACCATCAACACGATGGTGGAACAACTGGGATCCTTCGCTTCAGAGGTGACCCGCGTTGCCCGCGAGGTCGGAACCGAGGGGATCCTGGGTGGACAGGCGCACGTGCGCGGCGTTTCGGGCGTATGGCGCGAGTTAACCCAAAACGTCAATTCAATGGCGAACAATCTGACCACCCAGGTCCGCAACATCGCCGAGGTGGCAACCGCGATCGCGGCTGGCGATCTGTCACGCAAAATCACCGTCGACGTCAAGGGCGAGGTGCTGGAAGTCAAGAGGACCATCAACACAATGGTCGATCAGCTGGGTGCTTTCGCCGCCGAGGTGACGCGCGTCGCGCGCGAGGTTGGAACCGAAGGTGTCCTCGGTGGACAGGCCAAAGTCGCCGCGGTGTCGGGCGTGTGGCGCGAGCTGACGGAAAACGTCAACGGCATGGCCGGAAATCTCACCAGCCAGGTGCGCAACATCGCGGAGGTCATCACCGCGATTGCCCAGGGCGACCTTGGCCACAAGATCGCGGTCGACGCACGGGGCGAGATCCTGACGTTGAAGAACACAATCAATGCCACCGTCGACAAACTGAACCGGTTCGCGGCCGAGGTGAATCGCATGGCCCGGTTGGTCGGGACCGAGGGCACCCTGGGGGTTCAGGCGGACGTCAAGGATGTCTCCGGTGTCTGGAAGGAACTGACCGACAACGTCAACCTGATGGGCCGGAACTTGACCGACCAGGTGCGTGACATCGCGGGCGTCACCACGGCGGTCGCGAACGGAGATCTTTCCAAGAAGATCACCGTCGAGGTCAAGGGCGAGCTGTTGCAGCTGAAGAACACGATCAACGCCATGGTGGATTCACTGGGATCGTTCGCGGCCGAGGTGACCCGTATGGCGCGCGAGGTCGGCACGGAAGGCGTGCTTGGCGGCCAGGCCGTGGTCCAGGATGTTGCCGGCATTTGGCTGGAGCTGACCCAGAACGTCGATTCGATGGCCAGCAACCTGACCAATCAGGTGCGAAACATCGCGGACGTCGCCCGCGCGGTCGCCAGCGGCGATCTCTCGAAGACCATCACGGTCGGGGCGCGGGGCGAGGTGTTGGAACTGAAGAACGTGCTCAACGCGATGGTGGACCAGCTGAACGCGTTTTCGGCTGAAGTCACCCGCGTGGCGCGCGAGGTCGGTGTCGAAGGGCGCCTGGGCGGTCAAGCGGAGGTGCCCGGTGTGCGTGGCGTTTGGAAGGAGCTGACCGACAACGTCAACCTGATGGGCAGCAACCTGACCGATCAGGTGCGCGACATCGCCATGGTCACGACCGCGGTCGCGCGTGGCGATCTGACACGCAAGATCGTGGTCGACGCCAAGGGAGAAATTCTGGAACTGAAAAACACCATCAACACGATGGTCGATCAGCTGAGCGCGTTCGCGGATCAGGTCACGCGGCTGGCCACCGAGGTCGGCACCGAAGGCAAACTGGGCGGCCAGGCCGATGTGCGGGGTGTTGCGGGGACATGGCGCCATCTGACCGACGCCGTCAATTCGATGGCCAACAACCTGACCGAGCAGGTGCGCAATATTTCCCAGGTGGCGACCGCCATCGCCCAAGGCGATCTTCAGAAGAAGATCGTCGTCGCGGCGCGAGGCGAGATCCTCGAACTGAAAAACACGATCAACATCATGGTCGATCAGCTGAGCACGTTCGCGGATCAGGTCACGCGCGTGGCCCGCGAGGTCGGTACTGAAGGAAAGCTGGGGGGACAAGCGTCAATCGAAGGCGTGCGTGGCACGTGGAAGGACCTGACCGACAACGTCAACTCGATGGCGTCCAACCTGACCGCGCAGGTGCGCAATATCGCCGAGGTGACCACGGCCGTCGCCAAGGGAGAACTGTCGAAAAA
>JANOJB010000180.1:0-46543 GCA_031407985.1 Pseudomonadota bacterium
ACGCAAGGAACTTCGCGAAGTTCTTCTTCGCCAGTACCTTCGTTATTGCAGCAGTCAACGTCGTCTTCCCATGGTCAACGTGACCAATTGTTCCAATATTCAAATGCGGCTTGTTTCGTACGAATTTCTCTTTCGCCATCTTCCTATCCGTCCCTTTGGCCCCCGCTGGGGAATGCGTTTTCCGATGACCTGCGCCGTTTGGTTCTTGTTGCCAAAAATTCTCTCGAGCCCACGACCCGGATTGAACGGGTGACCTCGTCCTTACCAAGGACGTGCTCTACCAACTGAGCTACGTGGGCAATTCTTCCTGTTGGTCGTTGGCTCGGTGTTGGTGTCGTTGTTCTTTGCGGCTTGAGCGGGAGACGGGTCTCGAACCCGCGACAACCAGCTTGGAAGGCTGGAGCTCTACCAACTGAGCTACTCCCGCACGTGTTTCTTTCTCCTTTGGGCCATCATTAGCAGCGAGGTTTTTGGGTTTTTTTCAACGGTCAGATACGTGGAGTGGAGGGGGAAGGATTCGAACCTTCGAAGCCAGTGGCGACAGATTTACAGTCTGTTCCCTTTGACCGCTCGGGAACCCCTCCGAACTGTAAACCACCCGGCGGGTCAGCCCCGTCAGGTGGTCGTCGTGCATTGTCGTCGGGATCCGTTAACGGAGCTGGCGATGGGAATCGAACCCGCAACCTGCTGATTACAAATCAGCTGCTCTACCATTGAGCTACGCCAGCACCGACCGTGGTTTCGTATGGGGCTCCGATTTTGGGTGTGATTTCCTGTGATTCTCGTTAGTTCGACCATCTGTGAGCATCGGCATAGATCACCCCCGGCACGCACAGAGCGCGAACGTATATTGCCAACAGGGTCCTGTGTCAAGGCATATCCGCCCGACTTTTCCGTCACTCCACCAAGGGTTGGCTAGATTCTTGCCGGTGGGAGTGACCGGCGGAGGAAGGCATTTCGCGTCAACGCTCGGCGAGAGCGACCCGGCCCTTGACGACGGTCCCTTAGAGTATCTGCCTCACCGGGCCCTCCGCAGGCCGCGGCTTGGGGCTGCGGTCCCCGTCCTCCGAAGCCGGCGGAACCGAATCTGGTGTTCCCGATCGTGAAGGCGGCTGAGGCTGCGTCGGAAGAGAAGGTGCTGCCGGCGTCGGGGACGCGGTCGAAGGTCCCGTGCCTGGCGGCTCGAACTCGGTGCGATAGCTCGGATCCAAGAGCCTCTGAATCTTGGCAAAGGCAAGCTTCGATTTGTCGCGCCACTCGTTCTGAACCCCTAGCCGCTCCATCATCAGCAGGTTCGCCTCGTGGGTGCGGACGGATTTTTCAAGCAGAACGCGGATCTTCTTACGAACCTCTTCGTAGTAGACCTCCAGCTTCTCGCGCGCGTCGGGCTTCAACAGTTCGGGCGGTACGGGGGCATGGATGAACGAGTCGTAAAGCTGCTCATAGAGGGATCCAATCTGGAACCCAGATGCGGACGCCCACCCGGGGTTGCCGAGTTTGATGGTCTCGATGTATTGGCGTTGAGATGCCAGCAGAAGGCGTGCCTTTTCGTCAAGGTCGATCCCCATCTGCTTGATGGGAAGACGAAGAGCGACAGCGCGGAAGCGTTCATGCGACACCTGTCCTAGGTGGTACATCGCCAACGCCAGGTAAAAGTCGGTTTCCAGTCGCTCCGCGGTCTCGATCTGGCGAAAAAAGGCGACCGCCGACCGGAAGGTCCGTTCCGCGGTGTCCAGGTCCTTGAGTTGAAACTGGGCAAAACCCCGTCGCGCGAGCGCCTCCAGACGATCGTCGGCCGTCAGATCCTTTCGGTCGAGAGTCTGCGCAAAGACCTGCGCGGATACCGGCCAGTTGCCAATCTCCGCGTGGGTCGCCCCAAGTTGAAACAGCCCGTCCTTGGCATCCGCTGAATCGGGGTATCCCTCGATCAAGACCTTGAAGCGCGCGATTGCTCCCTCCCAGTCCTTCTTCCCTTGATGGGCCAGGCCGGCATTGTAGAGCGCGGCCCGTGTGTAGGTGCCCCCCGGAAATTCCTGCAACACTCGGTTGTAAGCGACGATGGCGTCGTCAAAGCGTTTGTCGGACAAGGCCTTACCGGCCAGCTCAAACAGCTCCGAGGCGTCGTATGCCTCCACGTGCACTCCATCCGGGCCGCTGACGGCGGTTATCTTGATCGGCTCCATTTCGTATTGGGTAACCGGACCGGCCGGCGGCGGTGTTGTCGCGGCCGGAGGACCTCGGTGTCCACATCCTGCGACGATCGAAACGCCCAGAAGAGCGCAGGCACACACAACGACACGGAATCCAGGAACGGGAAAGCTTTCGCGCATGGAATCTCCTTCGGCCTGAAGGACAACGAGGACCCTAGCAGGTTCCCGTAAGGTCGTCGGCCTCGGCTCGCGCCCGGTCCCACGTCGAAACACGCGGGAGGACCGCCCCACAACGCCCTAGACAATCACTTGATGAGGCCGACCTGTTGCCGACCGCTCGGTGATGTAGGAGGGTTGGCGCATGTCCCGACCGATCGAGCTTATTTCCGCGTCGACTATTGCCAAGCGGGTCATGGAGTTGGGCCTCGAAATCGACGCCCGGATGCCCAAAGGCCCCTTGACAGTGGTCGGAGTGCTTCGAGGAGCATTCATCTTCATGGCGGATCTGGTGCGGGTGATTCCACGACCCATGACGTGCGATTTTCTGAGCGTCAGAAGCTATGGGGATACCACCGTATCGTCGGGCGTGGTCGAAATCACCAGCGATCTGGGCACTGCCATAACGGACCGCCACGTCCTGCTGGTCGAGGATATTGCGGACACTGGCCTCACCCTGAAATACCTTCTGGATGTGTTATCCGCGCGGGGCCCGGCCAGTCTGCGCACGTGCGCTTTGCTTTCAAAGCCCTCGCGAAGGGCAATCGACGTGCCTGTCGACTTCGTGGGATTCGAGGTGCCCGACCAGTTCGTGGTCGGATATGGACTGGACGCGGGCCAGCTGTATCGCAATCTGCCCTATATCGGCGTGTCCGATACATAGGGCGGACACGAACCGACCCCTATCTTTTGGGGCGGGCCACGGCAATCTGGATCTTCTGGCGAACGCTGTTGTAGCGCTGCAAGAACTCCAGGTTGGCCTGACGAAAAGCCTGGAGATAGCGCCGCTCCTTCATCTTCTTTCGAATCCCCTCGCGGATCTCCGTCAACGGGGGCACCAACTGCGCCGGGGTCGTATACCCGGTGACCAGGACCATCAGACGATTGGTTTCCAGCATCTTGACCTCGCCCGCGGTTCCTTGCCGCCCTGGAGGTTCGTACAGCAGGACCACCGCATCTGGCACGCCGGTCTTCACCATGTTGGCTACCATCCGTCCAGGTAAGTCCGGTAGCGGCTCTTTCACGAGTACAATCTGCGGCCGAATCTGAGAGGCAACGTCGGAGGCCTCACCCCCGCTGAGCGCGACCGTGATTCGCCAGCCCTTCTCGTCGGGGAACACGGTCCCCATCTGGGTGGCCGCGGTCGGATCGTCGTTGACCAACAACACGGTGCACAGATCGCTGGCCCCCCCCATGTCGGTGCTTTCGCGACCGATCAGGCGGTCCTCGAGATCCAATCGCTGGCGAGAGAGATCCCGCATCCGCCGCAGGAACTCCTCGTGAACTTCGGAGACTTCTTCGAGGAGGGTGTTTCGGTCGGAGAGCGCCATCAATTCCTCAGCGGCCGCCACGACCCGATCCTTCAGGTAGGGAACCGTTTCCGGTTCCTTGACGACAACGTCGGCCGCCCCCCCACGGAAGCCCGCCACACCGATATCGAACGCCTTGCGCGCGGTCATCACGATGACCGTGGTCAGCGGTGATTTGTCTCGCGCAAACTTCAAGAGCTCCAATCCAGCTCCCGGAGATGGAGTATCGACGTCGAACAACGCGACCGCGAAAAGCTTGTTTACCAGGAGATCGCGCGCGCGCACGGGGTCGGCGGTAACCGTGACCACCAACCCGAGACGCCCGAGCAGGGACTGCATCCCGCGCGCGACCTTGTCGTCTTTTTCGACGACCAAGACCTCTTGGCCGGCCGCAAGGCGCTCGGACACATGGCTCACGCGCCATACCTATCACTGTTCGCCCAGCGGGAAAATCCCGCTGAACGACGCCGACGCCGCCAGTCCCGGACAGTGCCAGGCCGGGGCGTGATAACATGAAAAACGGCGCTGATCATGAGTTCGAACCTTGACCGAGTCCTGCAGGCCGCGCGGCAACTGGGGGCTTCGGATGTTCACCTGAAGGTGGGCCTTCCCCCGGTGTTTCGCATCAAGGGAGACCTACGGACGGTGCGCGACGTGCCCCCATTGTCCCGGGATGTCGTCCAAACCTTCGCGCTCGACATGATGAATGAGCGCCAGCGGGAGACCTTCGAGACTTCGTGGGACGTCGATTTGGCATACGCCACCCCTGACGGCGTTCGGTACCGCGTCAATGTCTTCCAGCAGCGCGGAAACATCGGTCTGGTCATGCGACTGATTCCGCCGGAGGTTCCTCCGTTCGACAAACTGAATCTTCCGAAGGCCGTTCTGGATCTGGTCGACAACGAACGTGGCTTGGTCCTGGTCACCGGTATTACGGGGTCGGGCAAGTCCACGACGCTGGCGGCGATGGTGGATTCGATCAACGCGCGCCGAGCTTGTCACATCGTCACGGTCGAGGACCCAATCGAGTACGCGTTCAAGGACAAGCGCAGTGTCATCAACCAACGCGAGATCGGATTCGATACGGTCAGCTTCAGCAAGGCGCTGCGGGCAGCGCTGCGACAGGACCCCGACGTCATTTTGGTAGGCGAAATGCGTGATCTGGAAACGATCGAAATCGCGATGACGGCCGCGGAGACCGGGCATCTGGTGCTTTCGACCCTGCATACCCTGGACGCGGTGGAAACCGTGAATCGAATCGTGTCCGTGTTCCCGCCCCATCAGCAAGCCCAGTCTCGCCTGCAACTGGCTGGCGTCCTAAAGGGGGTTCTCTCGCAGCGGCTGATTCCGCGGGCCGACGGTAAGGGAATGATTCCGGCGGTAGAGGTGCTGGTGAACACCGCCCGCGTTCGCGAGTTGATCGGGGATCCCAAGCGGACGCGCGAAATCCACGACGCGATCGCTACGGGACGCGAACCCTATGGAATGATCAGTTTCGATCAGTCGCTGATGGATTTGGTGCGGCGCAAGCTGGTCACGTATGACGAGGCCCTGGCGCAGGCGACAAACGCGGACGACTTTGCCTTGAGGTATCGCGGCATCGGTCGGGGGGACGAAAACGTGGAACCCGCGGACGACGTCCCGGCCGAACCCGAGTTGGACATGGACGACGGGCAAGGCGCCGGGTTCAACGTCGACCGATTCAAACCCTAATACCGCCCTTGGCGCACAGCCCAGACCCCGGATCGAAGAGCCCGCGAGGTAGTGCTACCCTTGCCGCCCCGATGTCCACGTCGCCACCCGATTCAAACACCATCCGTCGCCAGTTCCTCGACTTCTTCAAGGCCCGCGGGCACGAGGAAGTGCCGAGTTCCCCTCTGGTGCCCGGCAACGATCCAACTCTCCTGTTCACGAACGCCGGAATGGTCCCGTTCAAGGATGTCTTCACGGGCCAGGTGCAACGCGGAGAACCTCGGGCGACCAGTTCGCAAAAATGTGTCCGTGCCGGCGGTAAACACAACGATCTGGAGAACGTGGGACGGACGGCGCGGCACCACACCTTTTTCGAGATGCTCGGAAATTTTTCGTTCGGCGACTACTTCAAACCCGACGCGATCGCGTTCGCCTTCGATCTGCTGACGAAGGAATACGGCATCGATCGGAGCCGCATTGTCTACACGGTCCATCACACGGACGACGAAGCACGGCAACTGTGGAAGAAGGTCGCCGGTGTCGGGGATGACCGCGTGATTGGGCTGGGCGACAAGGACAATTTCTGGGCTATGGGCGATCTGGGCCCCTGTGGGCCTTGCAGCGAAATCCACTACCACCAGGGCGACGATATCGCCTGTGCCGAAGTCGCGGCCAGGCGCGCCTGCCTGGGGCCTGCCTGCGATTGTGACCGTTGGATCGAAATTTGGAACCTGGTCTTCATGCAGTTCGAGCAACTGCCCGGCCGCGAGCGGCGGCCGCTGCCGCGACCGTCGGTCGACACGGGAATGGGCCTCGAACGCCTGTGCGCGGTCTTACAGGGTGTCCGCTCGAACTATGAGACCGATCTGCTGCGCCCCCTCATCGATCGAACGAGCGCGCTATCGAAGACATCGTTTGTCCCGACCGACTACGTTGGCCCGTCGGCGTCGTTGCGTGCCATCGCCGATCACGCGCGCGCGACCGCTTTTCTGATCGCCGACGGTGTCTTCCCCGATAAGACCGGACGCGAGTATGTCCTGCGACGCATCATGCGACGGGCCGTGTACCACGGCTGGCTGCTGGGAATTCGCGAACCATTCTTGGCGGGGCTGGTGGGGGACGTCATCGACCTAATGGGTGCCGTGTACACCGAACTGGCCGAACGCCGTGGGGTCATCATCGAAGTCACGGATCAAGAGGAGCGCCGCTTCCGGGAAACACTGGATCGCGGCCTCAAGATCCTTGACCAAGAGATGCGAAGCAGCGCGCCCCGGGTCTCGGGTGCCTTGGCGTTCAAGCTGTACGACACCTTCGGATTCCCGCTGGACCTGACGCGGGTGGTTGCCACGGGACGCGGCTGGGAGGTCGATGAGGTTGGATTCGAAACGGCGATGAATGAACAGCGCCACCGCGGTGATTTCCACGGCTCCGGCGAAGCCGCGGTCGAAGGTGTGTACCAGGAGATCGCACGCAAGGTCGGCGGCACGACGTTTTTGGGCTACGCGGACACGCAAGCCTCATCGACGATTACAGCGTTGTTGTCGGCTGGGCACCAGGTGGAATCAGTTGGCCCGCATTCGGAGGCGGTGGCTGTGATCGTTGAAGCGACGCCGTTTTACGGCGAACAAGGGGGTCAGGTCGGGGACGTGGGTCAGTTGCGCGGCGCGGGCGACGTCCGGATGCGGGTGACCGATGTAAAACGCCCGGTATCAACGCTGTATGTCCACAGTGGAGAACTGATAGAGGGGACCTTGCGCGTCGGCGACACGGTGGAACTGATTGTCGATGAAGAGCGCCGCAACGCGGTTCGTCGCAACCATTCGGCCACGCACCTGTTGCATTGGGCCCTGCGCCACGTGCTGGGTGATCACGTTTCGCAGAAAGGATCTCTGGTCGCGCCTGATCGCCTGCGTTTCGATTTCTCGCACTTCGCTCCGTTGACGGCGGCTGAAAAATTAGCGGTCGAGGAGTTGGTCAATACCCGCGTGCGCGCCAACGTCGAATCCCAAACACAGGTGTTACCGATCGCCGACGCCAAGAAAGCGGGCGCCATTGCCTTCTTTGGAGAAAAGTACGGCGACACGGTTCGCGTCGTCGCGATGGGTGAATCCAAGGAATTCTGCGGGGGCACCCACGTCGTCCGCACGGGTGACATCGCCTTCTTCAAGATCACGGACGAAACCGGAGTCGCCCAGGGTGTTCGCCGGATCGAGGGCGTGACGGGCGCCGGAGCGCTAGCCCATGTTCACAAGCTGGAAGCGGAACTCGGCGCGGCTGGCGAGCGTCTGCGCGCGTCGCCCTTCGAAGTCGCGGCGCGGGTGGAGAAACTGCAGGCGGATCTCCGCGAACGCGAAAAGGAAATCGAGAAGCTGAAGCGCAAGCTGGCGTCAGGGGGTGGACGGGACCTGCTTGCCGAGGCGAAGGATGTAGGCGGAGTCCGTGTGCTTGCGACCCGCGCCGACGTCGCCGATCCAAAAGCGTTGCGTGATGTCGCCGATCAACTGAAGGACAAGATGAGATCGGGTGTGATCGTTCTGGCCGGTGTCGAGGGCGACAAGATCGCTCTTTTGGCCATGGTGACGCCAGATCTGATCGACCGCTACAACGCGGGAAAGATCGTCGGTGAAATTGCAAAGGAGCTTGGTGGCAAGGGCGGTGGACGGGCGGATATGGCCCAAGGCGGCGGGTCGCGGCCGGAGCGCCTCGACGAGGCCCTGGGGCGCGTGTACGAACTGGTACGTGGCTGACAAGTTCCCATCCCGGCCTGCTCCTGGACAGTGGCCCCGTTCCGGCAATGGAGACGACGGCCTCACTCTGGCTGCTGCGTTGCGCGTACGACAACCGGGGCAAAGCTGGAACGCCGTTCGCCGCCTCTGCGAGACCGGCAAGGTGCGCGTGAACGGGACTGTCGTGCTGGATCCCGCTGCGCGCGTCGATCCGGGCGCAGAGCTGACAATCAACATGACCGCGCCACGTCCGCGCGCCCAAGTTCCAGGCTTCAGGGTCGCATTCGAGGACGGGCACCTGATCGTGATCGAAAAGCCCGCCGGGATCTCCAGTGTCCCCTTCGAACGCCGGGAAACGGGAACCGCGCTGGATCTGATTCGCGATCACTGGCGCGCGAGTCCGCGTCGACAAAGCGCCACGGCAACACCGCTTTACACCGTTCACCGCCTGGACAAGGAAACCTCCGGACTGCTCTGTTTCGCAAAGACACGATCCGGCGAGCGCGGGCTGCATCAGATCTTTCAGCGCCATCTGGCGACGCGCGCCTACCTGGCTGTCGCGCATGGTGCCGTGACCCCGGGACGCATCGAATCGCGCCTGATCCCCGACCGGGGCGATGGCCTGCGCGGATCGACCCGTGACCGGCAGGAAGGCCAGCACGCCGTGACCCATATCGAGATCGTCGATCGCCTGCCCATGGCCACGGTATGCCGCGTGCGGCTTGAGACAGGCCGCACGCACCAGATCCGAATTCACCTGGCCGAGTCCGGACATCCGGTGGTCGGCGACAAGGTCTACGTCCGCGACCTGTTGTCCAAAGGTGCAAGTCCCCTGCCCTGTGAACGGATGATGCTGCACGCCGCAACGCTTGGCTTCGATCATCCGGTAACGGGCGAACGCGTCGATATGGTCGCCGAGCCACCACCCGATTTCGCCGCCGCGCTGGCGCTACTTGCACGCCGGGGGCTATGAAGATCTCGAGATGACCAGATGACCACCACCGACGGCAATCCTTCCCTTCGTTCGGCGCTGGCCACGGTGTATGAGGCCATGCGCGCTGGATACGGCACCGAAGTCACGCATCCCGATCAGGCACCCGATCACGGTCACGATCCGCGCTTCCTGGAACGGATCTCTCCGCTATTGGACTTCCTGTACGCCAAGTATTTCCGCGTTCGAATGTTGGGCCTCGAAAATGTCCCGAAGACGGGGGCCGCCCTGCTCGTCGCCAACCACTCGGGCGGCGTGCCCTACGACGGAGCAATGCTGATTCAGGGCATCTATCGCCACCACCCCGCGCACCGTCGGTTACGCCCGTTGGTGGCGAACTTCGCCTTTCGGTCGCCCTGGATGTCCCAGCTCATGGCCCGCATCGGCGGTGTGAAAGCCTCGTCGGGATCTGCGCGCGAACTATTGGAAAAGGGAGATCTGGTGGCGGTCTTCCCCGAGGGCCTGCGCGGCGTCGGCAAGTTGTACCGCGAACGCTACCGGCTGGAACGGTTCGGTCGGGGAGGTTTCGTGCGACTGGCCAGCGAAACCGGGGTGCCGATCATCCCGGTGGCCATTGTGGGTGCCGAGGAGATCCATCCGGTTCTTGCCAAGATCACCACCCTGGCCGAACCGCTGGGGCTACCCTACATCCCGATCACGCCAACGTTCCCCCTACTGGGCCCACTTGGGTTGCTTCCCGTCCCCACCAAGTGGACCATCCAGATCGGCGAGCCCATCATGGTTCCGGCGGCGGACAGTAACACCGCCGACCGATCAGCCGTAATCACCGAAACCGCGGAGTTGGTCCGCGGCCGAATTGACGCACTGATCACCGATGTCCTGGCGCACAGACGGTCGATCATATTCGGATAATCGGAATTCCTTCGGGCGCGATTTTCCTGGTGCGCGATGAAGGACACCGTACTATCATTCCTACACTTGCTTACAAGCACATGTGGTCAGGCGATCGGTTTTGAAATTGCCATGCCGAACCAAGAACATACTTTACTTGCGCAAGAACATACTTGCGAACGATCACTGGGAAGCCGTGAGTCCGCTTTTCGTCAATGACTTATTACGTGTTGTCACATGAATACGCCGGCAGCCAGTAGACCAGCATTCATGATCGACGTCGGCCAGGTGATAGGCAACTACAAGATCACCTCCAAATTGGGCGAGGGGGGGATGGGTGTCGTGTTTCTGGGCGAACACCCCGTTATCGGGAAGAAGGTGGCGATGAAGGCCATCCACCCGGAGCTGGCCCGCAATCCCGAGGTGGTTTCGCGTTTCATTATGGAAGCGAAGGCCGTCAATCAGATTGGCCACGAACACATCGTCGATATCGGCGACTTCGGGAACACGCCTAGCGGCGATTTCTATTTCATCATGGAGTACCTCCAGGGTGAATCCCTGGCGGATCGGCTGAAGCGCGAGGTCGTACTGTCCCAGAACCGCGCCCTGGATATCGCGGCGCAGGTTGCCGACGCGCTGGGCGCCTCGCACGATCACGGAATCATTCACCGCGACCTGAAACCCGAAAACATTTTCCTGATCACCCGCCGCGGGAATCCAGACTTCGTCAAGGTGCTGGATTTCGGTCTGGCAAAGCTGACCCAAGTCGAAGACAAGGTCACCCACAAGACACGAGCCGGGGCGGTCATGGGAACGCCTTACTATATGTCCCCCGAACAGGGTGAAGGGAAGATCCAGATCGACCAACGGGCCGACATCTACTCGCTGGGAATCATCCTTTTCGAAATGCTCACGGGCAAGGTTCCCTTTGGCGGCGAGGGCTACGGCGAGATTATCGTCAAACACATCACGCATCAGGCCCCCTCCGCCCGCAGGATCAACCCGGGGATCTCGGGCGCGGTCGAGATGCTGCTGTACCAGGCCCTGGCCAAGGACCGCGAGCTCAGATTCCAGACCATGCACGAGTTTCGGGAAGCGCTGTTGGATCCCGAGGGGTACCTGGCCGGCGCCCCCGCGATCGGCGTCCCGGCCGAGTTGACCGGCGTCACCCGCCTGGCGGCGCCAATGGCCCGACGGGACATGACGTTCAGTTCAACCGGGGATTTCGGATCGGACACCGATCCGGGATCGGGCTCACGACCTTTTGGTGGTCCGACTCCCGCGCCCTCGACGTTCAGGCACGGCGTCGGGCAAGTGGTTCCATTCGGCGAACCCCAGACACTGGCGGCGAAATCGGGGCGCAACGTGGTTTTGACGATCATGGCAGGGGTGGCCGTGGCCGGACTGGCGATCGTGATGCTGAGCCGCAACAAGAAAGAATCCCGTCCACCATCACTGGCTACGGAAGCCGTCTTGGAGCGCCCCGCGGTCATGGCGAAGGCACCCGCCGCCGTAAGGATCAATTTCAATTCCGACCCCGACGGGGCTACCGTGACCCGCTCCGACAACGGAAACGAGCTGGGCAAAACGCCGCTGTCCCTTGAGATCCCTTACAGCGATTTGTCCGTCGAGTTCGTGCTCCGTAAACCTGGGTATGAGGACAAGACGATACTGATCGTCCCGAACCTACCCGCACCCATGTTCGCAACCATGCGCCCTGTCGTGAAGGCGCCTTCTGTCATCAGATCTCAGTTCTCGCCATCCCAGAACCGCAGGGGGACGTCATCCCATGCGGCACGTAAGGCGCCCATCCCGCCCGTCACCCATTCAGTCAGCCCCACGGCGCCCACCGTGAAGAAGACTGAAAAGCGTACGACGGTCGACGATGACGCCGTTCTCGAACCAGACTTCAAGTAGGGCTAGCCGACAACTCGGTTGCGACCAGCGCCCTTCGCGGCGTACAGCTGTTCGTCGGACCGCTTGATCAATACGTCCACTTCCTTGACCTCGTCATCCACAGCCGCGACTCCCATTGAAATGGTCACGTCGATCGCCGTCTTCTCGAAGCGGAACTCCTGTTCCTCCACCAATTGGCGGATTTTTTCGGAAAACGTCAATGCCGCCCCCAGAGTGATCTCCGGCAGGATGATGGCGAACTCCTCGCCGCCGTAGCGGGCGAAGAGGTCTTCGCGGCGAATTTTTTGTTTGACCGCGGAGGCCAACTGCTTCAGGACGTAGTCGCCGGCCAGATGTCCGTAGGTGTCGTTGATCTTCTTAAAATGATCGAGGTCGAACATCACCAGCGACAGAGCCCGCTGGTACCGGTGGGCGCGGGCGATTTCACGTTCCAGGCTTTCCATAAAGAACCGCTTGTTTGAGATCTGGGTCAGACCGTCGATGGTCGTCAGCCGATAGATCTCCTCGTGATAAGCGTTTTCAATGTTTCCTCCGGTCAAGAACTTGAAGATCGTGCGCCCGATCTTGATTAGATCGCCATCGCGCAGCACGTGTTCTTCGACGGGCTCATCGTTGACGTAGGTCCCGTTGGTCGAACCCAGATCGCGCACCAGAAGCGACTTGCCGGTGTTGACGATCTTGGAATGGTTTCGTGAGATCGACTCCTGGTCAATTTGAATCTCGCATTTTGATGACCTGCCCACCACGACGGACGGGGTGTTGAGGTTGTACTTCTTCCCCAGTTCGTCCCCGTAGATCACAACCAGGCAGGCCTCTTTGCCCAATGGGCGGTCCGTAATCCGGCTGATGGCCGTGACAACGGTCTTTGCCCGGACATGGTCGGAATCCGAGGCGTCGTTGGGGTCGAAGGGCTTGCGTGCCAAGGTTTGGGGGCAGAAGCCTAGGCGATTCGCCGTTTTCCGTAAAGCAGAGCAGAAAGCAGAGCAGCCAGGTGACCTTTTTTGACACATGTACCTACATGTATGATTCTGTCATTCATGTCGCATGTTTCGCGCCTTTCCGCAGTCATCACGGCCAGTTCGTTGATTTGCCTCCCCGCATTCTCATGGGCGGACCCCGCACCATCGCGACCCGCAGGCTCCACGGGCGCGGTTCCCAGCGTGACATCGTCGCGCCGGGTACGCCTTGAAACCATGGCCCGCAGCGGCCGGGGCTTCGTGGCACAGTTGGAAGGTGGGGCCTATGCCCAACTGACTCTGGATCCCCGACTGCAGGACGCTGCCGAGGACGTGTTCCGCAATTTCCAGATCCCCTACGGCGCGGCAGTCGTGTTGTCGGTACCCGACGGACGGGTCCTGGCGCTGGCGGGACGATCGGCTGTCTCTCCCGAGTTGGGCGCCGAGGAGCTTGCCCTGACCGCCTGGGCGCCGGCTGCTTCGATCTTCAAGGTCGTCTCGGCGGCGGCCCTGGTTTCCGAAGGTGGGCTGCGCGGCGACAGCCGGACCTGCTACCACGGCGGCGTGTCGTCGATTCTCCCCGACAACCTGGTCAACATGCCCCGGATCGATCGAACCTGCGCAACCTTGGCCTATGGCCTGGGCAAATCCCAAAACGCGATCTTCGCCAAGTTTGCCACCAACCATCTGACCCCGCAGCGTCTGGAACGAATGGCACGTGCGTTTGGCTTCGGACAGGTCATTCCGTTCGATGTTCCGGTCGAGCCATCACATATCGATGTGCCCGCCGACGACAAACTGGAGTTTGCCCGGACTGCTGCCGGCTTTTGGCATTCGACGCTGTCTCCGTTGCACGGTGCCCTGCTTGCCGCCGCAGTGGCCAACCACGGCCAAATGCCGGCGCCACGCCTCATCGAACACGCCACAGGTAGCGAAGGACAGCCCATCGAGATCCCAACGTTGGCGGGACGTACCGTGATGACACCCGCCGTGGCTCGCGAAGTGGGCCACATGATGGAGCAGACCACACGGACGGGTACAGCCAAGGGCACATTCAACGATCGGAAGGGGCGTCCCCTTCTCCCGATCTCGGTGGCGGGCAAAACGGGAACCTTGTCCGCTGAGACGAACAAGGGCTACCTCGGCTACAGCTGGTTCGTCGGCTACGCCCCCGCCGATCATCCCCAGATCGCGTTCGCGGTTGCCTTGGGCAACCACGCGTCCTGGCGCATCAAAGCGACCTACGTTGGCCGCCGCCTGATCATGGAATACCTGGCTGGTGCCCGCGAAGACCGGCCGGCGCGTCTGCTGACCGCCACCCGGTAGCCACAGGGACCCGAAGGGTCCGCGCACGGCTGAGAGCGGTGTATTGCAGTTGTCCCCCTGTCCGAGGGCCGTATAGACTTCTGCTCTCGCGCTCGTTCGCGCTCGTTCGGGCAGCTTCGACGGCCGTTCATGCAGCTATATCAATGGCTCACCGCCATCGCCTCGGATCACGGAAGCGGTAAAGCGCTGGTCTACCGTGACACCTACCTGTCCTGGAGGGGATTGCTTCACCGCGTGGATCGCCGTGCGCAGGAGCTGCACGCAATGGGGGTGACCCCTGGAGCCTGGGTCGGATTGATGTTGGGCAACGTTCCGGACTTCGTGATTTTGGCGTTGGCACTGTCGAAGCTTGGCGCGGTCGTGGTGCCGCTGGATCCGACCACCGGTGCCCGGGAACTGGAGATGATCCTGGAGGCGGCACCACTGCGGGCGCTGATCACGCGGCCGAGGGGCGCTGAAGCGACCCAGTCGAGCCCTGCGGCCACCATCCCGGCCTACTATCCAGGAAGCGCTTCGGTCCACGCCGCGGCCAGCGCGGTCCGGCCGCCGACACCGGTTTCGAAATTCATCCCGGAGAACAGGCGGCGCCTTCAGGGAACGCTTCTGACATGCAGCCTATACCGGCGTGCCTCCGCGGCGGTGTTCATGGACGCCGGAGCCGCTGTCGTCCAGTTCACCGCGACCATCGGCGGCGATCCTCACGGCATCGTCCGCACCAACGCGCATCTGGCCGGGTTGGCCGAGATTGCGGGAAAAACCCTGGACCTGAAAGCGACCGACCGTATCTTGTGCGCGATCGCGCTACATCACAGCTACGGCTTCGACCTTGGCTTGTGCCCCAGTCTGGCATTGGGCGCGACGTTGTATCTGGAGGACGAGATCTCGCCCAAACGGATCGCGAAGATGCTGCGCGATCACAGCGTCGACCTGTTTCCAGCCACGCCGGCCCTGTACGGTGCGCTGATGCGGGTACCGACGGCGAAACCGTTGAAGGTTCTGAATGCTCGGTTTCTCAGCTCGGGTTCGACCCTGCCGCTGGTGGTCGCCGAAGGATTTCATCAGCGGTTCGGCGTTCGTCCACTTTCGCTTTACCATTCGACGCAAACGGGACCGCTGGCCATCGATCGGACGGGCAAGGATCCCGAATCGGTGGGACGAACGTTCCACGATGTCGAGGTGCGCGTGGCGGCGGCCGATGGCGGCAAATTGGCCGTCGGCGCCGTCGGACCCATCTGGGGCCGATCAAGAGCCCTGTCCATGCTGTCGGTGCCGAACATGCGAATGCCCACCCGAGGCAACGACGTGGCGATAGGTGCCGCGGATACCGACGGTTGGTTTCGAACCGGCGATCTGGGGCAGATCGATCGGGCCGGCAAGATCACGATCACCGGACGCGAGGATGATCTGGTCAAGATCGACGGCAAACGGATGGCGCTGGGAGAGGTCGAGGGTTGCCTGGAATCGTTTCCCCGGGTCAAATCTGCCAAGGCGCGCGTGGTCACCGACGATCTGGGTGGCCCGATGGTCGTCGCCCAGGTCGTCCGCACCGGCAACTGCAACGCCGAGGACTTGATCGATCATTGCGCGCGAAACCTGGCGCCTTTCAAGGTGCCCAGGCAGATTGAATTTTGCGAACAGGTCTAAGACCAGTCACCGACCGCCTGCCGGCTACGACGTAGGAAGGACCCGAAGAAGATCGAAGCCGCAGGGCTGAGGCAGTAGTCACGTTCCCGGGTGGCGGCCTCTTAGGCTCTACTGAAGCAATGCGTGGAGATCAGCCTGAAGAGACACGTCGGTCCCGGGTTTGATGTCGACTTCCTGGAAGAACGAGTAGTGACCAGGAGCGCGAACTTCGATGCGGTGAAACCCCACGCCAAGCCGCTTTCCTGACTTGGAGAAATCCGACATCCTGCCGGCCAAGCGATCGTCGATCCAGATGGTCGCGTCGGGCACGTTCCCGGCGATACGCATCGCCACCGTCGGTGGCCCAGAGCCGACGGTCGCGCAAGCGAATGACAGGACCGCCGAGAGGGCAAGACAGCGGGAAAGAGAAAGGGAAAGAGAAAGGGAAAGAGAGGTCGAAAAACGGGTCAGTGTTTTCATTGATTTTTGATACTCACTCGGCTGGTCTTGATATCGGGTTGGGGACCGCTGTGGTCGGCGACGGTGGAATCTGGCCGGGCGGTGACGAAGTAGGCACCAATTCGCGCAATCGGGCACGCACCCGAACCAAGTCGCCCACCACCTCGGTGACATTGATGGCGAGCGCGCCGCCAGTCTCACGGCCCAGTGTCGCGGCGAGCGCGGTACCTGGTAGACGCGAGCGCACCCACAGTTCGACCCGCCCCGCCGCGATTCGTCTGATCTCAATCGCGGACACACTACCGATCCCGCGAAGCTGTTTCACCAGTGTTGGTACGGCGCCGGGCTCGACGATGTCCGCATCGACCACGATGTTTCGCGCATCGGACGCGGAACGCCCCGTCACGACCGGAACCGCGCGCGCAATCACCGTGGTCGCCGCACGCTCGAAACAGTCGGAACGGGCCTGTTCGACATCGGCCGCGAAACCCCGAACGGATTCGGTTTCGTCCGCGATGGCGAGACCCGTTCCCGCCGACATGAGACGCACCGCAATCACGCAGGCTACCGATTCGACGCCTGGGCCGCGGATTTTCCCGTCGATCGTGACGCTGGCGCTGACAAAGGCCACAACGGGAATACCGGCGCGGGAGGCTGCCGACACCGCCTTGGCGGGTTCCATCAAGTCCCCATTGGGGGCCTGGACGCGCGCTCCGAACGCGGCGAAGGCACGCCCCACCGCGGCGATAGCCTCGGGGGATCCTGCGCCGACCAACAGATACGAAGAAGCCGATGACGGCGCGATGGCCGCGCCCGGATTGGTTGCGGCAATCGGTTTGTCGAACGCGCGCTGCAACGCCATCTCGTCGACCTCGGCTTCGATCCGAACGCCGTACACGCCCCGGCCCCGCTCCCCTTCCTCGACGGTGCGATAGCGACGAACGTAAGCGCGCGCACGCCCCAGGACCTGGGCCACGACTTTAGGCTGTAAGGCTCGCGCGTCGGGCACAACCGATCCCAAGGCCTGGTCGACGGCCTGCTTCAGTGCTTCCGCAAGGGCCCGTTCGCGCGCGCTGGCGATATTGCCGCCGACAATCGTCACCTCGGCCGCCCCGATTCGTCCACCACCGACACCCACGGCAGCTATCGCCGCCGTCCCCGGCGACACCGATGGCGACGTGGCTGGCATGGATGGAACCACGCCGGTGGGGTTGGGGGTACCGCCCGGCCTGGGTGGAATCGGCATCGGTCCTGGCACCTGAGCCAAGCCGCGGCGATCGGCCGCGCTGAACATCAGCGTCGCGCTGAATATCCACGACAACAATCGCGCGGCTCGGCGCGTAGGGGATCCGGTCCTCATCGCAGGATCTTTCGAACGTAGATCACCACCTGGCGTCCCGCGAATTCGGGCAGACTGGCGCCCTTTTCGGGCAACAGCCGTCCCTCTTTGTCCGCGCGGACCGTCAGGGGGCGCCCACCGGCCGGCAAAGCGGCGACAGTGGAATAGCGCGCGCCCTCAATCGTCACCTCCCGTCCCCCGACGACCAACAGCGGAGCCGCCGCCAGCCGCCCTTCGGACAGCAACAACGCGATCGTCGCGACCGACTTTCCTTCGCCAGCCGCGCCACCGCCACCGCCCGCGCCCGATGGTGACGGCACCTGCGACCCGTTGGCCCAGTCACCGAACCCGATTTCCATCCGGACCAGCGCGCCACCGTTCGATTGATAGTCAACGTTGGTCGCCCGCGCGCGGCCGAGGGCCCGTTCCACCGCGGCCTCGTCCAGACGCCGACCGCCACCAAGGGGCAACGCACGCAAGGCCTCGCCGAGGCGGGTGCGGGCGGATGCCTGCGCGCGACGTTCGGCCCCTGGCCTGGCGACATCGGCCGAGGGCATGCGGTGATCGGCGGCCGCACCGCCCGTCGCGACGATGGCCCCTCGCCGCCAGTCGATGATCACACCCGACTTCTCGTCCACCAACGGATCGCTGGAAACCGCGACGGACACCGAAGCCGACAACGACAAAAACAGCACCGACAACAACACGACAAGAGCGGCTACCGTGTGCGAGATCCGGCGCTCACACCGGCAAGACGAGACTCCGCAGCAGCACACGCGGATCGCTACTCCCACTCGATGGTCGCCGGCGGCTTCGACGAAATGTCGTAGACCACCCGGTTGATTCCCCGCACCTCATTCACGATACGAGAGGAAATGTTCGCCAGCAGATCGTAAGGCAAGGGCACCCAATCGGCGGTCATGCCGTCGCGCGAATGCACGGCGCGCAGGACCAGACAGCGGGCGTAGGTCCGCTCGTCACCCATCACGCCGACGCTGCGAACCGGCAAAAGCACGCCGAAAGACTGCCAGATCGATTCGTAAAGGCCGGCGGCACGGATCTCCTGTTCGATAATGGTGTCCGCCGCGCGCAAAATGTCGCACGTTTCGCGCGTGACCTCGCCCAGAACCCGAACGGCAAGGCCGGGCCCAGGGAACGGCTGCCGCCACAGGACATGCCGGGGCAACCCCAGTTCGGCGCCCAGTTCCCGCACCTCGTCCTTGAACAATTCACGCAGGGGTTCCACCAACTTCAGGCGCATCCGCTCGGGAAGACCGCCGACGTTGTGGTGCGACTTGATGGTGGCCGACGGACCCTTGTGCGAAACCGACTCGATCACGTCGGGGTACAGCGTGCCCTGCACCAGAAAGTCAGCACCGCCGGCACGTGTGGCTTCTTCGTCGAACACCGCGATGAACTCGCGCCCGATGATCTTCCTTTTCTGCTCGGGATCCGTGACGCCCGCCAGCGCTCCCAAGAATCGTTCGGTGGCGTCAACAACCCGCAGATCCGCCTTGAACGCGTCGCGGAACAGGGATTCCACCTGGGCAGCCTCGCCCGCGCGCTGCAACCCGGTGTCGACGAAGATGCAGGTCAGCCGATCTCCGATCGCCCGCAACACCAGAGCCGCCGCCACCGACGAATCCACGCCGCCCGAGAGGCCGCAGACCGCGCGTGCTCCCGGCCCCACCCCCTCCTGCACCTGACGCCGAATCGTCGCGACCGCCTCGTCGACGAAGCTGGCCATGGTCCAGGTCGGATCGCAGTGGCAGATGCGAAACAAGAAATTGGCGATGACCTCTCCGCCGCGGGGCGTATGGACGACCTCGGGGTGAAACTGCACGCCCCAGAAGGCACGATCCGGAGCCGCCACGGCCGCCGCCGGACAATTGGCGCTTTCACCTATGACCGAAAATCCCGACGGCAGCGCCTCGACACGATCGCCGTGACTCATCCACACAGGGATCTCCTCCCCGACCGAAAACCCGTGGAACAGATCGCCCGGTTCGGTGATGCGCAAGATGGCACGCCCATATTCACGGTGAGCCGCCGCCACCACCTTGCCGCCCAGCAGCAACGACGTCAGTTGGACGCCATAACAGATGCCAAGAATGGGAAGTCCAAGGGTGTAGATCTCGGGATCGACACGCGGCGCACCGGCGTCGTAAGCCGAGGACGGCCCGCCCGAAAGAATGATTCCCCTCGGTGCCAACTCCCGAATGCGCGCGATCGGAAGGTTGAATGGGTGGATCTCCGAATAAACCTTCTGCTCGCGCACCCGCCGCGCAATCAGCTGCGTGTACTGCGATCCGAAATCCAGTATGAGGATCAGATCCCGGCGCACTACTGCTCGACCCGGTAGTTGGGGGCTTCTTTGGTGATGATGACGTCGTGAACGTGGGATTCACGTAATCCCATCGCGGTCGCACGGACGAACCGGGCGCGGGTTCGAAGATCCTCGATGGTCCGGCAACCGCAATAGCCCATGCCGGCCTTCAATCCCCCGATCAACTGGAACAGGGACTGCGACAGACTGCCCCGATAGGGAACACGCCCCTCGATTCCTTCCGGAACCAACTTGGCGTCCGTGGTGACGTCGGCCTGAAAATAGCGATCCTTGCTGCCGTCGCGCATGGCGCCGATCGATCCCATCCCGCGGTAGACCTTGTAGCTGCGTCCCTGATACAAAATGACCTCGCCCGGTGCTTCGTCGCTGCCGGCAAACAGACTGCCAATCATCACCGTGTTTGCGCCGGCGGCGATCGCCTTGGCGACATCGCCCGAGTATTTGATCCCACCGTCGGCCACGACGGTAACGCCCATGCCTTCCAACGCCCGGGCACAATCGTTGATGGCCGTGATCTGCGGAACACCGACCCCGGCAACCACGCGGGTCGTGCAGATGGATCCAGGACCGATTCCCACCTTCACCGCGTTGGCGCCGGCCTTGGCCAGCGCGATCGCCCCCTCCGCCGTCGCGACGTTGCCGGCGATGATCTGTGCTTTGGGGAAGGTCCTTCGGACGTCAGCCACCACTTCCAGCACGCCACGTGAATGGCCGTGCGCGGTGTCGATAACGATCACGTCGCAGCCGACCGCCAACAGCGCCTCGACGCGTGCCGATCGATCCGCTCCGGTGCCAACCGCCGCCCCGCACCGCAACCGCCCAAAGTCGTCCTTGGCGGCGGCCGGATGCTGCTGGGCCTTCTGAATATCCTTGATGGTGATCAGCCCTTGAAGCTTTCCGGCACCGTCGACCACCAGCAGTTTCTCAATCCGGTTCCTGTGCAGCAGCTCCTTGGAATCCTCCAGGCTGGTACCTTCAGGCACGGTGATAAGCTTCTTGGTCATCATCGCGCTGACGGGCTGATCCAGATTGCGCTCGAACCGCACGTCACGGTTGGTGATGATGCCCACCGCGCGTCCATCGGCGGCGACGACCGGCAAGCCCGAGATATCGTGGCGCTTCATCAGTTCCAGCGCCTGGGCCAGCTTCTGGTCGGCTCCGATCGTGACAGGATCGACGACCACGCCGGTCTCGGCCTTCTTGACCTTCTGAACCTCCAACGCCTGCTGGGCGATCGAGAAGTTTTTGTGAATGATCCCGATCCCACCCTCGCGGGCCATGCAAATGGCCGTCGCTGCCTCCGTCACCGTATCCATCGCGGACGACACAATGGGCATCGCCAGTTTGATCGCCGGCGTCAGGTTGGTGCGAACATCTGCGTCCTTGGGCAGCACCTCGCTTTCGGCGGGTACCAGCAGCACATCATCGAAAGTTAACGCCTCGCGCAGAGGACCATCAGGCAACATTTCGGGAGATTAGCCACCTGCCCCCGGCGCATCAAGGACAACCTGAGGGCGCGAGGCCCCCGCGGGGACGCGGGTTCGCACCAACAGGGCGTATCGTCTCAAGCTTCGACGAACAGCGGCCGGATGTGCCGGTCGTACAGATTGTCCGAAACGCACGTCCCGGCGACTTCGCGCGCCGAATCCAGTGCCCCGCGAAATTCGTCACCCATTTCGGCGGCCAGTTTGAAGCTGACGTGGACCAACTGGCGCAGATCGATGCTGTAGTCGGGGCATGACTGATCGTGTCGGAGCCTGCTAACGAACTGCTCCGCCGTCCAGGTTTCGACCGTCTTGGGTGTCGGCAGTTTGGCCTGATCGATCTCGACCACGGTCGCGTAGGGTTTGCACAGCTCGTCGAACCGCGACAGCGCCTGAACGTAGATCTTCTTCGACACGGCAAGGCCCGACGCCCCCGACAGCGCCACGCCGATGACCTCCTCCAGCCAGGTCGTTCCGGCTGTCTTCAAATGCAGTCCCGACCCGTGTTTCCTGATCGCCCGCCGCATGATCGGATACAGCGAGAACTTGTCGCTGCCGGTGTGCACGCTCAACTTCAACGATTCCGGCAGACCGAATACCTTGATCGCGTGTTTGACGACCGCCAGATCCGCGTCGAATTCCCGTTCGAACACCCGAATGTCGCCGACGTAGTCGATCCCCTTCAGGAACTTGCCCGAAAACTTCGGCGCGATGGTCTGAACGGGAATCTTCTCGCGCGCGATGGCGCCCAGGATGAAGAACAGTTCGAAAGGCACCTGGGGCTCCATGGTTTCGTCCGCCGAAACCTCGGTGACGAAATGGTCGGCCCCTTTCGCGGCGGCTATGTGCCGATACGTCCGACCCGCCTCGCTGACAGCATACAGATAGTGGCGGCCGATTTTCTCTAGCACCGTGTCGGTGACCTCGAAGGTCGTGTCGATCCCCGGGATGCGAAGCGCGCCCCGGAATGACGCCATGTCCTTCACGAACGCGGCGATGTCTGCATCGGGCGCCGGTTTGCCGATAAAGTCCGCCACGTCTAGCGTGAAGAAATTGCTTGATGCAATGAAGGCGTCAACCGTCTTCATGCCAATGTGGTCGGCGTCGACGTAGTACGAATGTTTCCAGCCCGCGGCACGGGTGGCGTTGTCGGCCTCGACGCGGACATCGTCGGGCTTGGTTCCAATCAGGGAATGCTCGCGAAACGACTTGTTCCAGACGGGCACGACCACGGCCCCAGCCTGCTCGGCCTTCTGGAATGCGCGCAGCTGCGCGCTGCCTTCCTTGCCAAACCGATCACCAATGCCCACGGAGTATTTTTCGATTTGCATGTCAGATCCCTTCTTCAGATGTCGGGTACCTAGGCGACGTAGGCCGATGACGCCGTCTTGCCGCCACGCCCGGTCCAATTGGTGTGAAAAAACTCGCCGCGGGGTTTGTCCACGCGTTCGTACATGTGCGCGCCAAAGTAGTCACGCTGTGCCTGCAACAGGTTCGCCGGCAGGCGGCCGTTGCGGAACCCGTCGAAATAGTTAAGCGCCGTGGCATGCGAGGGGATCCAGATTCCGTTGATGATCGCAGTAGCCACCACGCGCCGCCAGGCATCCTGCGACTCCTCGATCCGTTCCTTGAAATAGGGGGCCAGTAGCAAATTCGTCAGTTTGGGGTTGTCGTCGTACGCCTCCTTGATGCGGCCCAGGAACGCCGACCGAATGATGCAACCACCCCGCCACAGCAGCGCGACACCACCGTAGTTCAGGTTCCATTTGTGTTCCTCGGCGGCCGCCTTCATCAGCGCGTACCCCTGCGCGTAGCTGATGATCTTGGACGCGTACAACGCCTTGGCCAGATCCGCCAAAAAGGCCTGTCGATCCCCGGTGAATTTTGGCGTGGGCCCACGCAGCGCCTTCGACGCTTCGACCCGTTGGTCCTTCATGGCCGACAGACACCGCGCCCAGACCGCCTCGCTGATCAATGTCAGGGGAATGCCCGAGTCCAGCGCCGAAACGCTGGTCCATTTTCCGGTGCCCTTCTGCCCGGCGGTATCCAATATCTTGTCCACCAACGGCAGGCCATCCTCGTCCTTGAACGCCAGTATGTCGCGGGTGATCTCGATCAGATAACTGTCCAGCTCGCCCGCGTTCCAGGTTTTGAACACCTCGTGCATCTCGTCCGCCGACATGCCCAGCAGCTCCTTCATGATCTGGTACGACTCGCAGATCAGCTGCATGTCTCCGTACTCGATTCCGTTGTGGACCATCTTCACGAAGTGCCCGGCGCCGTCGTCGCCGACCCAGTCGCAACAGGGCGTTCCGTCGGAGACCTTGGCGGCGATAGCCTGAAAAATCGGCTTCACGTGCGGCCATGCCGCCGCCGATCCACCCGGCATGATGGACGGGCCCAGCAATGCCCCTTCCTCGCCGCCGGAGACTCCGGTGCCGACGAACAACAGACCCCTGCTTTCCAGGTATTTCGTCCGGCGAATCGTGTCGGGAAAGTGTGAATTGCCTCCGTCGATGATGATGTCCCCCTTGGACAAAAGCGGCAGCAACTGCTCGATCAGGTCGTCGACGGCTTTTCCCGCCTTGACCATCAGCATCACCCGACGCGGCGACTTCAAGGACTGCACCAGTTCAGGCAGCGCGTGCAGGCCGATGATGCGCTTGCCCTTCGCCCGTCCGTTGACGAAATTGACGACCTTGTCGACGGTCCGATTGTGCACGGCGACCGTGAATCCGCGGCTCTCGATGTTCAACACCAAGTTCTCGCCCATCACCGCCAACCCCACCAGTCCAATGTCAGCTTTCTCTTGCATCACGAAGTCCTTCCGGCTCTCGGTTTGTCTCGCGGATCAGCGCTGGATGCGCGCCGACCCTCCCTTTGCGAACGCACGCACCTGCTCGACGGTCGACATGGTCGTGTCCCCTGGGAACGTCGTCAGCAACGCGCCGTGCGCCCAACCCAGTTTTACCGCATCCTCGGGCGCTTCCCCGGCCAACAGGCCGTAGATCAAGCCGGCCGCGAATCCGTCGCCGCCGCCGACGCGATCGATCACGTCAAGCTCGCAGATAGGCGCCGCGTATGTCTTCCCATCGATCCAGGCCACGGCGCTCCAGCTGTGACGATTTGTCGAATGCACCTCGCGCAACGTGGTCGCCACGGCCTTCACGTGCGGGTGTTTCGCCACAACCTTGTCGATCATCGCGAAGAAGGTCTTGGGATCCAGGGCCGACTTGGCGGCGACCTCGGGGCCGGGAATGCCCAACCCCTTCTGAAGATCCTCTTCGTTGCCGATCAGGACGTCGACGTGTTCGACGATCCGGGCAACGACATCGACGGCCTTCTTCTGGCCGCCCCAGATGTTCCACAGCTTCTCGCGAAAATTCAGATCAAAACTGACCACCGCTCCGGCCGCTTTTGCCGCCTTCATGCCCTCGATGATCAATTCGCCTGTGGTTTCGGACAGCGCGGCAAAGATCCCCCCACTGTGGAACCAACGGATACCGCCCGAGAAGACCTGCCCCCAATCGAAGTCTCCGGACTTCAACTGCGCCGCCGCTTCGTTCGATCGGTTGTAGAACACCACGGGCGCACGCACGCCGTGGCCACGATCGCTGTAGACCGTCGCCATGTTCGGGCCGTTCACGCCGTTGTGTTTGAACGTCTTGTAGAAAGGCCGCACGCCCATGGCCCGAACCCGCTCCGCGATCAGATCCCCGATCGGATAGTCGACCATCGCGGAAGCAACCGCCGCGTTCAGACGAAAACAATCCGCCAAGTTCGCCGCGACATTGAACTCGCCGCCGCTGACGTGGATGTCGCAGGTGCTGGCTTTGCGAAACGGAACAATGCCCGGGTCCAGGCGGTGCACCAGGGCGCCCAGACTCACGAAATCCAGACCCCCGGACGGACGAATTTTCAAGCCGGTGCTCATGCGGTCTCCCTAGGATCGAAGTTGGTCATGTTTCAGCCTAAACAGCGTTTCACCCGCTTTGGGGACCAGAAGCAGGCCCTGATCCTCGCGGTCTTCCCAGCGGGCCTTGTCGATGCTCCGGAAGTCGCGGTAGCCGAGGTTCACGGCCCGACATTCGGCCTCGCTGATTCCGGTAGCTAAAGTCACGGTGATGCGCGCGCGCTCGACGCCGCCGTCGAAGGTTCCGATGCCTTTGACGTGTGTCGAATGCGCGACGACTCCCCTGGGGAAATGGGCGAACTTCGGCATCTGCTTCACGAAATAGTCGCGGACGTGATAACCCAACTGCCGGATCAGCGCCCCGTGCACCACCGAGATTTCGGCGATATGCGGGGCATAGATGATCAACTCGCCTCCGTCGGCCACGACCGGTTCCAGTTTGTACGCGCACTTGGCGCCGACCCACAATTCGTCATACATGGTGGGCGCGCATGACAGGACGCTGTCATATGCCCGATCCTTGTAGACGACGTGAATCTGGTTCGACAGGTCGGACGCGGCCGCCCACGCGTCCTCGGGAGTGCCGGCGAAAACGCCCGCCAGAGCGGTTCCCTCGACGACCAGGCTGATGCATTTTCGTTCCACCGGCACCATTGACGCCGCCTTGTCGACGACCGCGCGAACCGGTGTATAGCGCGTCCCGATGATCTCGGGATTCGTAATCAGCGCCCCCAACCAGTGGAACATGTCCAGAATCTCCTTCCCCGCAATCCCGGGAAAGAGGTACTTGTTGCCGCCCGAAAAACCCACGACTTCATGTGGAAACGTCGGGCCGACTATCAACAGCAGGTCGTAGTCCAGCACCATTTTGTTGATCGTGACGTCGACACGTTCGCGCATCAGACCACCGGAGATTTCGGCCACCTCATCCTCGGTGATCGTCCCGATGGAGACCAGGTGCGACGAATCGTCCCAGTGGTGGTTCATGAACTTCGTACCGGCGTACCGTCCCGTCCGATCGCCGGGCACCAAGCCCAGCCGCTGGTCAATCGCCTCGTCGCTCATCGGGGGATGCGTGCCCAGCGCGATCAACACGTCGAAGGCCGCGGCCTCGCGCGCCAGAAGTCCGTGCAACACGCGGAACATCACATCCATCGGGGCGGTCCGCGTGTGGTCGGGAACAATCGCTAAGATGCGCCGGCCCCGGACGTTCCACTTGCCAGTCTCCGTCGCGCACACCTCGCGAACGGCCGCCTCGTCCAGCCTGCTCCCCTTTTGTCCGACTCCGGTCATTTTCTTCTCGACTTGGGCCTCGCGCTCCCCGGCCTTCGACCTAGACGCCCCCGAACGCGGTGAAACCCCCGTCGACCGGCAACACGACGCCGGTCACGAACTTCGATGCCGGCGACAACAGCCACAACAACGCACCGGTCAGATCGGCCGGCGTTCCGAATCGCCGCATCGGCGTGTGGTTCATGATCTTGTTACCTCTCTCGGTCAATGCTCCTGTCTGTTTGTCGGTCAGCAAGAACCGATTCTGTTCGGTCAGGAAGAATCCCGGCATGATCGCGTTGACGCGGATCTCGGGCGAATACTCCTCGGCCATGTGGACGGCCAGCCATTGCGTCAGGTTGCTGATGCCAGCCTTCGCGGCTCCGTACGCGCCCACGCGCGTCAGCGGGCGCTCGGCGCTGACCGACGAGACGTTCAGAATGACCCCTTCCTTCTGCTCGGCCATGCACTTGCCGAACACCTGCGTCGGGATCACCGTCCCCAGCAGATTCAGGTTCAGAACGTGTTGGTAGGCCTCGGCCGGAATATCAAAAAAGCGATTTTCCGGGTTGGTGGTCGCCCTCGGATCGTTGCCCCCAGCCCCGTTGACGAGGAAGTCGACCCGACCGTACGAACTCAACACGCCCTTCCCGGCCTCCTCGACCGAACGCCGATCAAGAACATCGGCAACCAGTGCCATGTGCCGCCCCTTGGTCTTCGACAACGTCCCAATCAACTGTTCAGCACGGGGCAGGTTGCGCGCCAGAAGCACGACGTTGGCGTTACAACCGGCCAACGCGGCGGCCATCTCGCTTCCCAGCACCCCGGTCCCACCGGTAAGGACCACCGTGCGGCCGGTAAAATCGTACATCGTGCGAATTGCGTCGAGTGTCATTTCAGATTCCTACCATGGGATCAGGCGTGAGCATTGCGGAGCGGCCCTCCTTGGCGGCAACAATCGAACACGGCGTCAGGGGCTGGATTTGCAACGGGTTTACGGTGTCCGCCGCGCCCACCGACGGCTCAGCGCCGGATCACTTGGCCGGCCGCGCGACGCATGATTTGGCGAGGACATCCGCCTGGGCCTTGGCCTCGGGTTTGACGTCGGGCAGCGCGCGAAAGCGATCCATTTCCTTGCGGGCGTCCGCGCAGTCGCCCTTGGCCGCAAGGGCCTTGCCAAGTTCATAGCGGGCCAGTGGACTCTTGCCGTCCAGTGCCACCGCCGCGCGGCATTCGGTGACGGCGCGGATGGTGTCTTTTCTTTCGACCAGGACCCGGCACAAATCCGCCGCGAAGCCACCGTTCTTGGGCTCCAGTTTCCGCGCGCGCTCCTGGGCGTCCACGGCGCGTTCGACGTGTCCCCGTCGCAATTCGACACGGCCCAGACGATTCCAGGCGAGCGCCAGATCCGGTTTCAGCTTGGTAGCGCGTTCCAGCGACTGGGCCGCGTCATCGTAGGCCTTCTTGTCCGACTGGAGCATCCCCAGATTCACCCAGACAAGCCCATCCTTCGGCGCCAAACGCGCCGCCTCTCTTAGAGCCGCCAGCGCACCATCGATGTCGCCTTGCCTGCGCAGGGCGACGCCCAGGTTCATACGATACGACGGCTCGGTGGGCTTTAGCCGCACCGCCTCACGGTACGCGCCCGCGGCGTCCGCCTTGCCTCCCTGCGCATCGCGCGCGACTCCCAGGTTGAAATGTGCCTCGGGGTAGGCCGCTCGGGCCTTCACGGCGGCCTCGAACGCGCGCGCCGCGGAAACCGCATCGCCTTTGCCCAGCAGCAGCGTTCCCAGGTTGTTGTGCGCCTCGGCAAAATCCGTCTTCCTGGACAGCGCCGCCCGGTACGCCGCCTCGGCCTCGCGGGCATCCCCACGTTTTTCCAGCGTGACCCCGCGCAAATAGTGCGGTCGTGCGTCCGCCGGATCGGCCTTGGCCGCGGCATCAAAAGCCTGCAACGCCCCCGCGACATCGCCCTGTTTAAAAAGCTGCGAGCCCTTTTCCAGCAAGACAGAGGCCTGACCCGCCTTGCCCGAACCGCCACCCTGGTCAGGGGGACCCAGCAGCGCGAGGAGCAGGATCACCGATCGCATGTTCGCCAGTCTGTCACATTCCACGGCGATCGGTCACTTCGAAGCCCTGGGCAGAGATTCAAGCAATGCCCTTCGAAGCGAGACAACGTCGGCCGGGTCGGTCACCTTCTCGCCGCTGCGCCGATCGCGAAGATAGAACGTATCGACGACGCGGTTTGCCTCGGTCGCGATCTTCGAACGGTGGATGTCAAGTCCCTGCGCGAACAGCGTCCGGGCGATGGCGTACAACACGCCGGGATAGTCTCCGGTGATCACCTCGATAATGGTGAAGTCACGGCTTCCTTCGTTGACGATCTTTATCTCGGTGGGAACCTCGGGCACTTTCCACGTGGCGATCGAATCGCCGCGGGGACGCGCCGCCACCAACGTGTCAACCTTGATCTTCCCCGAAATCACGGCCTCGATATCACTTCTAATCTTGGCCCAGCGTGTCTCGTCGGTCACCAGCCGGCCGTAGCTGTCCCTGACGCGAAAGATATCCAACGCCTCGGCGGGTTGGTCCGGCGTTGACTCGCGGGAAAAAATCGCGGCATCAACAACGTTGATCTTGTTCGCGTGCAGCACCCCGGCCACGTCGGCCAGCAACCCCGGCTCGTCGCGGGCCGCCAGAACCATCTCGGTCACCTCCAAGCGTTTCTGATGGGAGACGTCGACCGCGGAAGCGGCGCCCGAACGACGCCTCTGGTCCAGCAACCTCATGTGGCTGGCAATCCGCGCGGCCGAATTCTCAGCGAAGTACCGCTGGGGAAACCCCCGAAACAGATCGGCGGCCGGCGTGGCAATGCCCTGCGCGTCGTCTCTCAACAACTGGCCCGCGCGCTTCTGGCGGCGTTCCACAAGCTCGGCCCGCTCGGCACCCAGCAGATCTCCGCCCCGTCGCAAGACGGTCAGGGTCCGCTGGTAGAGTTCCTTCAGCAGCATCTCCTTCCAGGTGGTCAGGTTGTCGGGTGCCACCGAGCTGAGATCGCAGAACGTCAGCAGATACAGCTCGCGGAGGTTCTCTTCGTCGCCGCACAATTTGGCGAAGTCGGAGATCATCTCCAGATCCTCCAGATCCCGCCGCTGGGACATCTGCCCCATCACCAGGTGCTGCCGAACCAAGAATTCGGCGCGCTGGATGTCTTCCTCATCGATACCCAGACGCAAGCCTATCTTGACCGTCAAATCGGCACCGATGTCGCTGTGGGGTTTGCCCCACGGCTTTCCGACATCGTGCAACAACGTCCCGATGAACAGAGCGACCGGACGTTCGACCACGCGAATGGCTTCCGTCGGCGCCGGGAAGTCATCCGCCAGGTCACCCCGGGCAATCGCGTGCATCCGCGCGACCGCGTACAGCGCGTGCTGGTCCACCGTGTACACGTGATAGATGTCGTGCTGCACCCGCCCGGACGATGGCTCCCATTCGGGCATCAACGCCGACAGCAGCCCGAGGTCGTGCATCTCCTCCAGCCGCGTCGGGCTCGTGTGGTCGCTGATATCGGTCACCACCTCCACGAAGCGCCGGCCCGCCTCCGGATCGTTCCGCAACGCCTCGCCGTGGCCCGCGCATATCTCCGAGATCATCTCGCGCGTACGCAGCGCCAGCGGCACGTCCAGTTCCATCGCAGCCGAGAAAATCCGCAGCATCTCCGACGGCTGGGCGTGAAAGATACCGTCGTCCTTGGACTCGATGGCGCCGTCGCGCAACACAAAGTGGGGATCCTCCCCCTCCGCGCCGCGCAACCGCACGGGAACTGTCACGCGGCGGTAGTCGTCGCGCACGGCCGCCCGTTGCAACAATCTCTCGGTTTCACGCCGTATCAGTTTCGCGTGGGCGTGAAACTGGTGCATCAACGCCTCGACCGCCGGATGGACCGCGGGTCGGATGTCGCCATCGGCAACCTTGACCTTCGGACACAAGACCGGGGCCAACGCCTCCTGCAGCGCGAAACGCAGCTGATCCTGTCTCCTCCCGGCGGCCGCGTGCATCGCGATCCGAACGCGAAACAGCCACTCGCGTGCCCCCTCGAACGCAGTCGCCAGACGCTCGGTCATCACACCCAGATCCTGAAGGCGCCGCGGGTCCGACGTTCCGAAGCGCGCGACCGCGGCCCAACGCCCCATGCACAGGTCGCGAAAACCACCCGGACCATTCTTTAGGTCAGGTTCCAACAGAAAGATCGTCGCCCCGAATCGCCCGTGGCGCTTTCGTTGCTCCTCGCGCAATCGCGCGACGAAATCCACCGCCGCGGTCGCGGCGACCCGGGCGTGGTATTCGGCTAAAAATCGTTCCGAAAGTTCCTGATCGCCAATCAGAAACCGGGCGTCAAGCAGCGCCGTCGCCGCCGCCAGGTCGGTCGCGGGCAACGACAGCGCCTGGTCGAACGACCGCACGGCGTGACCGGCATCGACCTTGGCGTCCCACAGCGGCGGCAGCAACGCCCGAGCCAGTTGAAGAACTTCGGCCCCGGGCTCCTCGGCGCACAAAAACAAGAGATCCAGGTCGGAATACGGCGCCAATTCGCGACGCCCAAATCCACCGGTCGCCAGGATGACCACCCTCGCCCCACACGCATCTATCAGCGAACCCGCCAGATCCCGCACGATGCGGTCCATGTCATCCGAAAGGGCCCGCGCCAGGGCAATCCCGCCCTGTCCGGCCTTGACTCCCGCGGCGGCCCGTTCCCGGGCGACCGCGACCTGCCTTGTTACGTCGTTCGACATCTCGGGGCGGCAGTATATAGGGTCAGCGTCCCGTGCTTGTTGTCGCCGACCGTTGACGTTCGCCGGGCGCTGCGGCACCGTATCGTGTATGGCCGAAATTGAACTGGCGCCGCTGTCCCATCGTCTTGACGACGACGAGATCAAGCTGCTTGGAAAACGCCTCAAGGATCTGGGGGTCACTGACTTCGATCGCGGCGACGACAGCCACGGACACACCATCGCAGCGCGTTTGTCCGAGGATGCTCTGACCGAGTTTCTGGACCGACTGGACGCCCACGATCTGGGCGCCGAGATTTACCTCCCCATCGAATTCGACGGACGGGTAACGGTCGGCGACTACCGGGTCGCCTCTACCCAGGCGTTGATGGATATCCTCGAAGAGATGAAGGAGGAACTAGGGGTCGACGAGGAGGAGGAGTACGAGGACGAGGATGAGGACGAAGAAGAGGACGATGACGACGAGGAAGACGGAACCGTCATCGAGGCTCAACTGCGCCAAATCTGGCAACTGGTCTCGGATGGCGCGACCGAGTCGGTCGACAAAGGCGTGCCCCTGCACCTGCAGACGTAGTCAAGCCTTCATGAACACGTGCGGAGACAGGCCGTCCCGGTAGACTGCGCGCATCTCGACCCGGCGTTCGAGGTCACGAATCACCTCGGTGCCGACGTCGATTCCGTACAGCTCGTTGATGTTGTGGATACCACCGGGGGCGAAGACATTGATTTCCAGAATTTTGTCGCCGACCAGGTCCACCCCGACGAAATACAAGCCATCGGCCACCAGCCGGGGACGAAGAAGCTCGCAGATGTGCGCCTCGACGTCGGTAAATTCGCCGCGCTTGCGCACGCCACCGACGTGCATGTTGTTGCGAATGTCGTCCTTCGGCCGCATACGCCGGTAGGCCGCGACGACACCGCCGACCGCGCACACCGTGCCACCGACCAACAGGACCCTTTTGTCCCCTTTGGTCACGGCCGGCAGGTATTCCTGAACCATCACGTATCCGTCGCGCCTGACGGTCGAGATCATCTGGGCGACGTTCGCGGTTTGTCCGCGGCCCAGATAGAAGACATTCTCCCCGCCGAAACCCGACAGGGGTTTGATGATGGCCGGACCGTCTAGCTCGCGCAAAAACGATCGCACCCGTTCCAGCGATCGAGTGACCAGCGTCTTCGGGCGCAGCTCGACCGGCAATCCAGCCAGGTACATCTTGGACCCCGCGCGGGTCAGCCCGTCGGGATCGTTGACCACCATGACCCCGGCCTGCTTCAGGCGGCGGCCGAAGTCGATGGCGGGGTTGAACGCGTCGCGCTCAACCGCGTCCCGCTTGCCGGCGTTGGGATTGTTTCGCAAGAAGACGACGTCGAAATCGTCCAGGCGCGCGGTCTCGCGAATGGCATGGGGGGAGACCAACCCCTTGACATAGGCCGTGGTGTCGCGCATTCGGCCAGGAAGGGGTCTGACCGTCTCGCCTCGAACGTCTCCTTGATCGTCCCCCCCATTTCCTTGACCTTGCGACAGCGCATCGACCGACACGAATGCGACATCGTGTCCCCGCCGAAACGCGGAAAAGGCCAGATGCGCCGTGGTGTAAGTCGGCTTCTGCGTCCGAACGGTGTTGACGACGAAACAAAGCCGCATGACAGGCTCGACCCAGACCTCGAACCTGGCAAGGTTCCGGGCGGACGCGCCGCAGTATAGCTGTATTTTCCAGTGCCTTTGGTAGAGTTGACGTTAAATGTCCAGCAACACCCTGCGGGGAATTGGCCAAGAGGGAGACGACGGCGGAGAGGGCAAGGGCAAGTCCCCGAAACAGGGTGATAGTGCAAGTGCAAGTGCAAGTGCAAGTGCACGTAAGGTTCGCCCGGAGCAGGACGACGAAGGCGGAAGGCTGTTGGACAAGTTGCAACAGCTGCGCGGCGTCCGATCGCTCGATTCCACGATTCCGGGGACCAGGTCCCTCGACTCGAGTGTTCCGGGCGGGCAACCATCATTGGACGCCAAGGTCCCCACGCTGGCGGCAACGTTGATGGGGCTTGCGGTTCCTCTTATCAACTCCCGCGAGCAAGGTACCGTTCAAGGACGAGACGTGCATCTTCCCGTAGAAACCCAGCGTGTAGCAGGGATGCTGGGGATCGTGGGCAGTCGTGACGCCATCCCGGATCCCGTCGAACATTCGGAACGGACCGTCGCAGATCCCGTCCGGACTGCCGTACTCGCCCATTCGGAGGCCGAGTCCATCCATGGCAACGCTCGCGGACAACCAGATTTGAGTAGTCACGCCCCCTGGTACGACCAGGAACCGGTCGGCGGCGACGTCTACGATGACCCCAGGCCCAACTTCATGGGACGCGTGGCTATCGGAGTGGCGGCGGCGGCGGGGATTTCGGTTGTGTTGTTCGCCTCAGCCCGACTGCGGAACCTTGACAACGCCGCGGAGCAAGCCGAACAGGCGGCAGAGGTGCAGGAACGGCCGGCGGTTTCAGCCCCGAATCGGGTGCCTACTCCCACCGCGCTGCCCATGCCACCACCGCTCACCGGTACGCCGGGAAATCCCCTCCCCGAGCCGACGCCTGGTACTGACGTCCGCTCCGTGGAGCCCGTCCCGGGATTCGAGAACAGACCCGCGGTCTCCCGCTTCGCTGGCATGCGTGCGGGGCGACCGGCCGCGGGCGCTGCCGGAGTGACAGGTCCGATGTCTCCGATGGCAGCTGCCGGTCAAGGGGCAACACCTCCCAAAGGAGCAAGGGTTCAATCAGGATCGGGAACACCCGCCACAAGCCAGATGGCCGCCCCGGCCAGCTCGGCTCCCAACACGACAGTATCCGCCGCGCCCCCGGTGGTCACGGCGACGCCCAGTACCTCGCCGACCGCCCCGGCCCACCCTCTCGCCCAGGCAGCCGCCGAAGCGGAACCGCCTCCCCCGTCACCGGCGCCCGCTGCGCCGACGCCCGCTGCGCCGAAGCATCCGGCATCGCGAGGGAAACCGACATACGATCCCGATTCAACTCTGCCGCTGAACCTTGACTAAGCTGGCAATTCTTTTCCCGCGATTCGCCCCACCGAAGCGGCGCCTGGGTACGGAACACCGCACGAACCGCTTGCCGTGATCCCACTTGCGTGATACCGGTTACCAAAACATCATGAAGATTGCGCCGGATCAGATTGACTCCGACGCCGCGAAAGTCGTTCAAAGGCTCAGACGGTACGATCACAAGGCTTACTTGGTCGGTGGTTGCGTACGTGACCTTCTGCTCGGTCTAAAACCGAAAGACTTCGACGTCGTCACTAGCGCCACTCCGCAAGAGATCAAGCGCCTATTCCGCAATTGCCGCATCATCGGCCGGCGGTTTCGGTTGGCTCATGTCTTTTTCGGCTCGAAGGTGGTGGAAACATCCACGTTCCGCGCCAACCCGCGCGAGGTCGAGGAGGAAGACGGCGACGGCGGGACCGACACCGAGAACGCCGATCTGATGATTCGCCGGGACAACGTGTTCGGCACGCCCGAGGAAGACGCGCGACGCCGCGACTTCACGATCAACGGCCTGTTCTACGACCTGGAAAGCGGCGACGTCATTGACCACGTCGGCGGGATGGCCGATCTGGAAGCGCGGCTGGTCCGCACCATCGGAGATCCGGACATCCGGCTGCGCGAGGATCCAGTCCGCATCCTGCGGGCCATCAAGTTCGCGGCGCGGTGCGATCTGAGCATCGAATCGGAAACCTACCGGCGGATGATGGAGCACCGCCAGGAAATCACGAAGTGCGCTCAGGCACGTGTGTCCGAGGAAGTTTATCGCCTGCTGCGCGCCGGAGCGGCCAAACGATCGATGGAGTTGCTGGCCGGCACCGAGTTACTGGACATCATGGCGCCCGAGTTGGCGCGCGCTCTCCGTGGCGATGCCGCGAATGATGAAACAGCGCTGCGTCGCACCCGGCTGTGGGCCTATCTGGCGGCGTTGGATCGCCAGTCCGCGCGTCGTCCCACGGCGCCCTCGAACGCGCTTATCCTGGCGGTACTGACGTTGCCTCCACTGCGCGACGTCTTGGATCCCGACAGCACCGGGGTTCGCGACGTTGGTCCCATCGTGGCCCAGGGTATTTCGCCGCTGATGGACCGGCTTAAGGCGTCCCGAAAGGAAGCGGAGTTGGCGCGGCAGATGCTGTTGGCGCTGCGCTACGTGCTTCCGTCCCAACGCCCGAATCGCCGCAGACCGCGTCTGGCTGGGCGCGATTTTCTGGACGACGCGCTTCGTTTGGCCGAGTTGATTTCCGATGCCGAATCCGTCGAGGTGGGTACCGCTGGGCGTCCCATCGTCGATGAGATCGTCTCCCCGGTTGGCCAGGGAGACGACGCGAGCACGGATCTTGGCCCCCACGCCGGGGACCAAGCCGCGGACCAGATCTCGGTTTCGGACGAGGACCTGCCCCCTGAATTGGAGTCAACCCTGGATCGCGATCGGGGCAGACGCCGGCGGCACCGGGGTCGTAGCGACGGACCGCGGCTCGATGGACCGAAACCCGACGAACAGCGGCCTGACGGACGACAATCCGAAGCACGACGTCCCGATGGACCACGGCACGACGGACAGCGACCCGACCGGATTGCTGCGACGTCACCGACGGCGCTGCCGCTAACCTTGCCGCCCCCCCCTGCAACCTCCCTGGCCAGCCTTCTTGCCTCCTTGCCTCCCCGGCTTGGCACCGACCGCCCGGTATTCTTGGGCATTGGCACTTTCGGAGGCCCCTGGGCCTCGACGCGCGACTAGCTCCGCACTCACCTACGCCCCCGGCGTCCGGTACCTCGTCGGATCCGGAAGACCGGCACCCTCGAATCCCCTCCGCCTCAGATGGCAGGCGTCGCACGATCCGCAGGCGGCTCCGTCGGCGGCGGGGTCGTAGCACGAATGGGTCAGGCCGTAGTCGACCCCCAGCACCACCCCCGCCCTGATGATGTCGACCTTGGACATCCGAATCAGTGGCGCCACCAGTTTAACGGCGTGCCCCTCGGCTCCGGCGCGGGTTCCCCGGCGGGCCACGTCCTGCATGGCAGCCAACCATTCGGGGCGACAGTCGGGATAACCCGAGGAATCCATTACGTTCACGCCGAGTACAATCTCCCCCGCGCCGGTAATCTCCGCGACAGCCAGCGCGTAGGCTAGGAAGATCGTATTTCGCGCCGGAACGTAGGTGACCGGAATTCCCTCGCCGATCTCGCGATCACCGCGCCCCTTGGGCACGTCGATATCGCCGGTCAGCGCGGAGCCGCCAATACCCCTCAAGTCTATGTCGATGATCCGCGTCGACGCGGCTCCCAGAGCCTTGGCGATCGCGGTGGCGGCGGTAAGCTCGACGGCATGCCGCTGACCATACCGAAAAGACAGTGCGTGGCAGCGCCGGCCGGCCGCCTTGGTCATGGCGAACGCAGTGGCCGAATCCAGCCCCCCCGACAAGAGGACGATCGCGTCGGTGACGGTGGAAATACCGGCGTTGACATCTGTTGTGGGCTCCATGCGGCGTAGCATAGCGGACCTGGAACAGGCCGGTGCCGCGGAGCCCTATCGGGATCCCGTGTTGTACGATTGGGAATACCGCCGTCGACGCGCCGATGTGACTTTCTATCGGATGCTCGCGTCCGAACGCACGGGGGCGGTCCTGGATCTTGGGTGCGGTACGGGAAGGCTGGCCGTCCCGCTGGCCCGCGACGGTCATCGGGTTGTCGGTATCGATCTGTCGGCGGCGATGTTGGCCCGGGCCTCGTCTCGGCTGGCCCGCATCGCGCGCCCGGTCGCCAATCGCTGTCTGTTGCTTCGGGCCGACCTGCGCGCGCTGCCGCTCGGGCACAAGGGACGTTTCACTTTCGCGGTCGCGGCTTTTCACACCATACAGCACCTGGTCGATGACCAAGATCTCCTTGCCCTGTTTCGCCGCGTGCGAAGGCTGCTGACCCCCGACGGTTGGTTCGCCTTCGACATCTTCTTTCCAGACCCAGCCTGGCTTTCCCGCCCGCCAAACCGGCGTTTCGACCGAACGGTATTCCGCCATCCCTCGACGGGAAAGACATTCGCCTACTCCGTTTCGCATCATCTGGACGCAGCCCGCCGCGCCCTGCACATGCGCTTTCGCTACCAACCGCTCGGCGACCACCAGTCCCCGGTCGGACGCGCGCGCACCGTTCGGCTTTGTCACCGGCAGCTGCCACCGAACGATGTCGCCGCGCTATTGCGTCGCTCGGGATTTCGGATTCTGGCCAGGTGGGGCGGATTCCATGGCGAGCCATTGAGCCAAGAAGCAGAATCCCGCACCGAGCAGCACGTGTACCTGGTGGGACCCGCCCCAAAACGATCATCCACGTAGATATCTGGCCTGCTATTTCCTCCGCATTCGTGCGGCCGACGTGACTGCATGTCTCGGATGTTTCCGGGCGTCGCTCCGTCGAGAAACGCTGTTTTGCAAGCGGGATTTCGCTTGACACCCCCCCGCCCCCCGATACGATCCAAATCGGCTTTGGGCTTCGCGTTTAAACCTTTCCGACGGAGGGCTGCGAATGGCTGAGAAAGTGGATAAGTTGGGTGTCAAACGTGACAAAGACTTCATGTACTACGTCAAGGACGGCGCTGTTTGGAGGGTGCATCGCAAGCAGCCAGGAGTCCCCAAGGGGAGGCCGGAAAAGGTCGCGCAGGGCAACTTCCAGATGGACACTGATTTCATCTACTTCGTCGACAAGGACGGCGACGTGTCGCGTGCAAAACGCGCCGTCGGTGGACAGAAGCGAAAGAAGGCGGTGAAGAAGGCGGCGAAGAAGAAGGCGGCTCCCAAGGCAAAGGCCAAAGCAAAAGGCAAGAAGGCCGCGAAGGCCAAAACAAGCAAAGGCGCCAAGGGTGGAAAGAGCGCCAAGAGCGCCAAGAAGGCCGGCGCCAAGAAGAAAAAGCGCTAAGAAAAAGCGCGTTGTTACGCCGCGTCCCGCGCGGCGTAGGTGGCCGGTTGAGCGACAATGTCGCTCACCGGCCATTCCTTTTTGGGGGTACGTAGGCGCCTCAGCGACGGTTTCGTCGCCGGGACGATTTCCGTCGGGGTGCACCGGACGTGTCGCCAGACTTGCTTGCCAGCACGGGCACATGAACTGGCCCAGGTGCGGACTGATTGCGGGAAACGAAACCGAAATCGTACAGGATGTAACCAATCCCCAGCAGCGTCGCGACCGACATCCAGGTGTACTGCTCGTCCAGCCAGGTCGGCATCACCCGAAGCTGAGCCGCCCACGGGAACCAGTTGGCGATGAACTGCGTGGGTGCCCAATCTATGAACCCGGTCGCCGCTGTCGTGGCCAACAACGCCATTCCGGCCTCCTTCCGTTTCTCCCACAGCAACGCCATGACGATCAGGAACGAGTAGTAGTAACAGGTCAGTTCGGGAACAACGGCGATCATCATCGACGCCAGCGCAGCGGCTTCCCACGGCGCGAATCCGCGTACCGCCCGGTACAGGAGCGCCACGAAAACCAGTATCCCAAACACGTAGGCGGCCTTGCGTTGATGGAAGGTGCGCAGGCGCGCGTCTTTCCAATCCTTCCAGGGATCCTCGAGGCGATCGTTCTTGAAGAAACGACCCGCCTCTTTTTCTTTGTAGGTGATCACGGTTCGCCAACCCATGTAGTTCGTCAGCGGGGTCGACGTGTGCTTCTTGCTGTTCACCAAAAACATCTTGTAGGCGTCGGTGCCGCCGCTGACGGCCAGGGACACCGGAACCAGCGTACCCACCGCCAGGACCGCCCCCAAAATCACCGACAGGTGACCGCGGTCGACCCGACGAAGCGCCCCCAGAAGCAGGCCAAGCGGCAAACGCTGCCACCAACTGCGCCCTTTGGTCTGGGGAAGAACCAGATCCAGCAATTGTTGAACGACAACGAACAAGGGGCCCAGGAACATGAAGCCCGGAAACACCCGCAGCAGCGCCGAGTAGCCAATCAGAAAACCGCCGAACACCGGTTTGCCCTTCTTGATAAGGCACACCCCCGCCGTCATGTGAAACAGCCAGTCCCACCGCAGGTACGCCCCGCCCGTCCAATAGAACCGTGACGGAAAATTCGTCGCGAACACCGCCAGGGCCACGCACAAGACACGCCAGCCGAATGCCCACCAGATCATCAGGGTCAGCCCGATGATGAACAGGGGATCGATCCTGGTCAGGTACCACAGTTGTCTGTCGCTGGCCGGTGTCAGACTCGCCAGTGTGGTACCGACGATGCCCCAGACCGGCGTTGCGTTGTACCCGTGATCGGTCTGCGCTTCCTCCCAGCGTTTAACCCCGTGGCGATTGCGGAAGTACTCGATGTCTTTTTTGAATTTGTCCCAGCGCTCGGGCGAAAAATGTTGTTTGCACCGCTCGGGGTGGGCCAGAAGGTCCGTCGTCCCCCGCAGAACGTTGGTGCGCAGATCCATGATCTTCCGCAATTCGACGCGGCGGCGCAGCGTCGGATCCTCGGAGTCGGCGATCGAGGCGCAGTCGTACAACCGGTCGTACGACATCTCTTTGAAGTACTTCGACCCGACGTAATAGTGGTACGTGTCCCAGTAGTGGGTGTAGTTGCCGAAGTGAAAGGCCCCAAAATTCCAGTAGGCCAAGAACGACAGCACGCCGCACAGAACCAGCAGTTGATTTCGGACCGCGGCGACCGCCGTACGGGCAGGCGGGGCAAGCGATGCGCCCGTGTCCGACGAGGAAGCGTTGCGCGCGCGCCAGCGGCGAACCACGAAGCCCAGTGGCGTCACGAAACCCGCGGGCAACGGCGTAGCCAACAGCGTGAATTCGCACGACAGGTACAGGGACAGGAGCGCCGCCCACGTCGGTACCCAGGTTGTCCCGTAGATGATGGAGATCGCCAAGGCGAAATGGACCGCCAGGGACAGGCCGCAAATCACCTTCGGGGCAAGGGCGCCAAGCGCGATGTCTTTCCCGGTCTTCTCGGCACGGTATCCCCACGCCAACAGCAGCAGCGCCAGGATCGCGATGACCATCTCGGTGCGGGCGCTGGCGTGGTCCTCCCACCAATCAAACTTGTACCAGGGACGATGGGTGACGGCCGCCAGCGGGGCATCCGATTGGCGAAAGGCAGGCGGGAACGGAACCGGAACCTGGCAAAACGCCGCGAATTCGGAAATCGAGAAATACCCGTCACCGACGCCCTCGCCCACCCGCAAGAAGCGCACCGGCATGGGTGGGATCTGGATTGAACGGGCCCGCAGACCGTGCCCGCGATCGCCGGCATTGTCGATCTCGACCACCAGCTTGTAACTGCCGGGCGTGCCGTCGAGAGATCCCTGGATCTTGTACGTGTCGTTCGCGTCAGCCTGAAGGTAAAGGCCCGTAATCGGGGTGACCTGCCCGAGATCGAACGTCACCGATCCGGCGCCGGTGTCGAACACGGCCGCAACCGGGGCATCCCACTGGGCACCTTCGGGCCCCACCGTGCCGTCGGTCAGAAGCGCGGCGTTGCCACGAAAGTCCTGCCATTGCGCGGGGCGTTTGCCCGCCAGGAGGTTCTCGGGACCACAAGAGGAACTGGAGAACGATCCCGGGGCCTGTCCCTGGGCATGCGCCGCTTCCGCGAGGACCCACGAGGCCAGCAGCAGCAACCCTATATTTCCGGTAAATCCGCGTCGAACCATGGGGCGGGAGACTAACAGCATCCGTCTGGGGAATGAATGGGGACGGCGGGTTCGGTTATCCTGCATGGCATGTTGCCCCTGTCGTCGGTCCCGACATGGCCGCAGCCCCGCGGACTGCGAGAAGATGAGTGGCCTGCCCTGCGTGCCACCGTCAACAATATCTTCCGCCCGGAAGGCGGCGACCTGACCCAGGACTGCCCCCTGCTGTTCGACCCCGCCAATCGCGAGAATCTGCGCGTGATTGTCGCGGACGCCCCGGACACGAACGACGCGCGCGTGATCGCGCACGCCGGATTCGTGATCCGCGACGCGTTGGTCTTTCGCCGCCGGATCCGCGTCGTTTGTGTCGGTGCGATCTTCACCACGCCGGCCGAACGCGGGAAAGGACTGGCGACGCGCGTGCTGCTGGACGCGCTTCGTCGGGGTCGGCCCGGCGCCGATCTGGTCATGGTGTCCGGTGATCGGGACCTATACCGGCGCCAGGGCATGGAACCCACGCCACCGCTGGCCCGGTTTCGTTTGCCGGAGAACGCACGCCGCGCCGTGGGATTGGAAGTTCGCGACATCACCGCCGGCGATCTGGATTCGGTCGCGACACTGTACGATGCCGAGGATGTGCATTTTGTCCGCCCGCCCGACGACTGGCAGCGCCTATGGGGCGCCGGGATTCTGGTCGATGCGCCCGCGACCTTTTCGGTCGTGCTTCGGGCCGGTAAGACCGTCGCCTATGTGGCCAGCCAGCGCGCGGGACGGCGCGCCAACGGCACCGTGCGACCAAGGCGCATCCTGGAATTCGCCGGCGATCGCGCGGCCATCGCCGACGCGGCGCCATTGCTGGGCGACGAACTGCTGGTCCCGGGGTACGACTCGTCCCTGATCGCCCTGTGCGAGAACAAAGGATGGTTCCGTACCGCGCGACAGTTTTTGATTACGGCGGAAGCTTTGACCGCCGACGTGTTGGTGATTCCGTGGTACGGCCTCAACTACCTGTGAGACATCAAGCGCGCCCATGAGTCCGACTGTCGCCATCATCGTCACGGTGATCATCGTATTGGCCAACGCGTTTTTCGTGGCGGCCGAGTTCGCGTTCGTGAAGATGCGCCCCAGCCGCATCGAAGAGCTGGCCAAGCAGGGCAAGCGCCGGGCACGCCTGCTAATGGGGATCTCCAACCGGCTTACCGTCTACCTGTCCGCCAGCCAGATCGGCATCACGGTCGCGTCGCTGGTGGTGGGGTGGATCGGGGAACCGGCTGTCGCGAAGCTGATTACGCCCCTGTTCGATAAGCGCTGGGACCTGCACCCCGCCACCATCCACACCGCGGCCGTCGCCATCAGCCTGGGCATGATCACGGTGCTGCACACGGTGGTGGGTGAATTGGTGCCGAAGGCCCTGGCGCTCCAGCGCGCCGAGACGGTGGCGCTGTGGACCGTCGTCCCGTTTCGCGCCTTCTATCTGATCACGTCGCCATTCACCTGGGCGTTGAACACCACAGCCAATCTGTTGCTGCGAATCCTTCGTCTGCCGCCCACTTCCGAGGCCGAGCTGTTGCATTCCCCGGACGAGATGCGGCTGGTCATGCAACACGTCCAGCTGGATCCGGGCGCGCGACGCTTGATTGATCGCGTGTTCGATTACACGCAGCGGATCGCGCGCCACGTGATGATTCTGCGGCGCGACGTGGTGGTCCTGATCGCGGGGCGTCCGTTCGACGACAACCTGAGCACCGCGCTGGCGAATCAGTACACGCGGTACCCGCTGGTCGATCCCGACACGGATCGGGTTGTTGGGTACATTCACCTGAAGGACATCGTCACGGCGCTGGCCAGCGGCCGCCGACCCCAATACATGCGCGAATTGGTGCGCGAGCCGATCTACGCGTCCGAGGACACCAGCCTGGAATGGCTGCGGCGCGAGTTTCAGCGGCGGCGCGTGCACATCGCGATCATCCTGGGTCCGGGGCACGCGTTCACGGGCATCGTGACGTTGGAGGATCTTATCGAGGAGTTCGTCGGCGAGATTCAGGACGAGCAGGATCAGGAGGAGATCCCTCCGTTCACGCGGGCGCAGGACGGCAGTTTCGAAGCCGACGGCCGGCTGACGTTGGACGTCGCCAAACGCGAATTGGGTCTGGAACTGCCCCCGCTGCCGCCGGATATCGAAACCCTGGGTGGCTTCATCCTGACCCTGCTGGCGGAGGTGCCGGTGCCGGGTGATTTGGTGTCGGCGGCCGGTTACCAGTGGAGCGTGCTTGAGGTCCGCGACCGCCGGATCCGGCGACTGCGCGGGGAGCTGTTACCCGCGGCCACGGATGAGTCGGAAACCGGGTGATTGTGCCCAGGGACAGAATCGAACTGTCCACACAGGGAATTTCAGTTGGGCGTGGTGAGGGGAACGGGGAGGAAGGGGCAGAATTGTCGACGGAGGCACGGGCACGGAGGGGGGGGACGGGAAGGACGGAAGGGAACCCCGCTAGGACGTGGTTAGCACGTCCGGGTCCCGCGGAAGGCGGACCGCTTCAGTTTCAGGAGACCTGAGCGGACGAATGTCATTCAGTGGAATTCGCGAGAACGGTCCGCGATTCAAGGTGAGGGCGTTCAGGGAGTTGGCGATGTCGGTAGCGACGACGGTCGGTACTCGGGGACCACGTCCTCGACACGCCTGCCGCCGGGAAGCCCCCTCTGCGCGTAGGCCGCAACCTGGAGATCGGGCGAGCGCGTCTGTTTCAGAAACGACGCTATCGCAATTTCTTGCTCGATCCAGACTGACGCCCGCGTGCGATCGGGCGAGTCTGGCCGGCCTTTTACCACTCCCCGGTGGTGCATCACGGTCACAAACGCCGAAGCTCGTTCGAGGTTGCGAAATATGTTGGCCGTCAAACCGTCCAGAGAAGCGACGGTCTCCGCGAAGTAGGCCTGCAGGCCGGGTGTTCCCTCCACCAGGGCGATCAGAGCGTTGCCCAGCCGTATTTCTTCAGTAGTGACTTGTCCGCAGCTCACGAAAACCAAAGCTCTCTCGGCCATGACGCGATCGTAACACCCGCCCTCTGGCGACCCTGTAGGACGGCGCACACCCACGACGACCCAGGTGATCGCCTGGGCCTTGTCACCAAGCACTGATAAATCTGGGGGCACGATGACGACACCCAGACAAATGCGAACGCCCCCCGCTCTCGTTCCCATATCAAGCGGCGTGGAACGAAATAGGTCCCTGAGCAGGATCGTATGATGAACCCCAAATCCCGTCGTCTCCGCTGGAGAGACTACCGGACGGCCGCTGGCGCCCGACCAGTGAAGGCCTTCATCGACGGCCTGACCGACGAACAGGCGGCAGCCGTTGTCGCGTCGATGAAGGATGTCGCCCGAACTGGACTGGCGGCTGCCCGCCACCTTCGAGGGGACGTCTACGAAGTGCGGGCCGAGGCCGAGCGGCAGGCCTTTCGTGTTCTCTTTGCGCAGGAGACCACGTTCATCCTGCTGTCACTCTCGGGCTTTCAGAAGAAGAGCGCCAAGACTCCCCCCAACCAGATCGTTCTGGCTGAATCCCGGCTCGCGGATTGGCGCAGGCGGGGCCGTGCGCGCACGCCATAGCGTGCAAGCTATGGCCTTGACGCCATGGCGCCCGCGCATCATCCTTGAATCATGGCCAAAGATTTCCTGGACGAAGTGATCGACCAGCGCACCCGGAAGAATCCGCGCTTCCCGGATCTCGTCGCAGAAGCCGAGCTTCGTCGTTCCCTGGCGCGCGCACTTGCCGCGCAGCGATCCACCGCCGGGCTCAGCCAGACCTTGGTCGCAGCTCGCATGAGAACCGCGGCGTCGGTGGTCAGCAAGCTGGAGGCTGGTGCGGATGTGAAGGTGTCGACCCTTCAGCGCTATTGCAGCGCCATCGGCCAGGCATTCCCACCGCAACTTCGGGTCAAGAAGACAACGCGAAGGGCCGCCTGAGAGGCCCCCACCCTCTGCGAATCCGCCGCGCGCCCCCTGTTGGGCAACGACTCCGCAGTCCAAGCATGCGGAAGACCCCGGTGGAAACCAGCCAAGCGCCGGTCCGAACGATTACGTTGTGCCCAGGGACAGAATCGAACTGTCCACACAGGGATTTTCAGTCCCTTGCTCTACCAACTGAGCTACCTGGGCGAAAGGTCGCGCGTACAATGCCAACCACCATGGCAGTGGTCAATAGCGGCGGCAGAACCCTGGCCCTCCTTGCCCTCCTTGGGCCGCTGACGCTGCTGGGGACGTCCAACGCCGCATTCGCCGCGGGCTTCGATCTGGATTTCTTCAAGCCGGCCGCCGCCTCGACGGGATACCTTTCCGAGGAAAGTGCGCGCGTGCTGCCGGCCGGTGGGATGGACGTGGGTATCGCGTTCGGCTATTCGCGGCAGCCGCTGGTTCGGCGTGATCAGTTTACGGGCCAAGGTGGTGGCGACATCGTGAATGACCGGTTTACCGGCTTCTTCAACGCCGCGTTCGGGATCGCGGATCGCGTCGACCTCGGGGTCCGGGTGCCTGCGGTGCTTCAGCAGACGGGCGACGTCGATGTCGACATATCCGAAGGCGGCGGAATTTTGCAGCGCCCCCGCGCGCGGGCTTTCGGCGATGTCGAACTGCTGACGCGGTTGCGCATGGTGGGCGGCCCCGAGGCCAGCGGGTTCCACCTGACATTGACCGCGCCCTTCGGCATTCCGACGGGCGCCCCGGACGGTCTGACGGGCAACGGCACGGTCAGTTTCAGGCCGCGCGTGATCGCCGGCTGGGAGGCCCACCGGCTGTCGGCCGCTGCTTCGGTCGGGTACGAATTCAGACGCTCAGCCGAGGTTCCGTCCTCGAATTTGGTGGTAGGCAACGCGCTTGCCGCCGGCGCCGGCATCGCCTACGCGGTGATCCCGTGGAAGATTTGGATCTTGGGTGAAGCGAGCGCCTCGGTGGGGGTGTCCCAATCCGAAAGCGGCGTGTCCGCGATCCCGGCACAGGCGATGTTGGGCGGCCGGGTCGTGTTGACGGACCGGGTGATCATTCAAGCGGGAGCGGGAACCGGACTGAATCACGCCCCCGGATCCTCGCGCTTTCGCGCACTGTTCACGGTGACGTACGTTGGGAGCCCGGCAGGGCCGCATGGGCATTGACGTCGGCGACAAATACGACAGCCCTTCCCGCGCCTTCGTCGCGGTTGCCATGCTGTCGACGCCCAGCTGACACGTAATTGTCGCTTCATCGTGGCGACGCGACCCTGGGACGGGTTGCAGCACGCGCGTGGATCAAATGGCGGTGAACTGTCACCATGCCCGCCCTTGAAAAGGTCTACAAGGCTCCTCATCGATCGCTCGTAACACGATCGGGTTCACTCGGGCGTTCCATTCAAGGAGAAAGACAATGAGACGAATCGGGCTTTTCTTTTCAGCGGCGACGATCGGCGGAATCGCGATCGCCAGCTGTCAGGGTCAGGACAAGGTTGGCGGCGGGACCGCGGGCGACGGAGAAGGACAGATCAGCCTGGCGTTGGTC
>JANOJB010000186.1:0-9807 GCA_031407985.1 Pseudomonadota bacterium
CTGTCGTTCCATGGGGGGACGGTTTCGGACCGCGCTGTCCAATTGTCGGTCTGCGCTTGCCTCAGACCGTCCGGCCCAGGGGCCGCCAGGCTCCACTGCGGGGAACGGGGGTCATACACCAGGATCATGGGCTGTGAATCGGGGTCCGCATAAGCAGGCAGCAAGGTGAATCCCGATCGTTGCCACTCGGGGTGAGCATGGATGCGGCCGTAGGCGGAGAAGGTTCCATCGGGTTGCAGTTGGAAACGTTCGTCCGGAGGAGAAAAGCGGTGGCGCGCCAGGAGACTGCCGCGCCCCAGGGGAGTGAGCTCGACCGATGCGGTTAGATCGGGGCCACACTCAACATTCTCGCGTCCTTGCCAGCGGCTGATCGCTCGATTCAGCTGCGAGCACGCCCCCGTCGGTGGCTCGACGGCCGACTCCTCCGGGTGGCCACACCCCGACGTCGGCGCCGCGCACACGATCGCAATGGCGATGGCATTGGCGAAAGTCCCCGCGGTCACGACGGGCGGCAGTGTACACGGCGGCCGGTCTGCCCCGCGACAATCGGAGGCGGCGGTTGCCTTGGAATGTCTTGCCGGGTGTTCTCCATGGAAACGGCGCCGCTGAAGTCGAGGGGGGAGTGGCCATCACGGCTGCTCCTCGATGGCGGAGGCGCCGCAACCTGAACGTCACGCAAGGAGAGACACGATGAAACGCGAATCCATTTCTGGTTACTCAAGAGCAGCTCGGCTGGGCCGCATGGCCACATTGTGGGCCACCGCTTGTGCCGCTGTCGTTGGCTGCGCCGGCGATCCCGCCACCATCGATGGCGACGAAGTCGTCAACACAGCGCCCCTCTCGATCGAGGACGCGCAGGTCCAGCTCGGAAAGATCGACGGTCTCGTGGCCAAAGCGGGCGCGACGCCCGAGATCATCGCCCAGGCGCGCCTTATCCGCGATCGGATGGAAGAGCTGAACGGCCTCGTCGATCGCATCGAGATCGCGTCCAACCACGTGCTGAGCTTCATGATCGTCGACGGAGCATTGGTTGTCGCCGAACGGGCACCTGCCGGAACGGCATCGGTACTGACGGGGGCGGAAGCGACCGCGGGATCCGTCGACCAGATCTACGCGCGCTTCGCGCCAGGTCGGCAGATTCCGGCGAAGCTCCTCGGCGTGAGGACAATCGCCGAGGCCGCGAGCACATCCTTGGTCGACGTTAGCCCCGGGGTAAGCGGCGGCGCGCCCGCCTCATCGATTCGCGAGGCGGCGGCAACGCAGGTGGGGGGGGACACGACGGTCGTCCGCTCGGCACTGACCGGATCGTCCACGGACGCCGCAACGTTCAGAACCAACTCTTGCACGGCCGGGGGCGTTTTCCCGTTCTGCTTGCTCAACTGGGGAGGCGGCGCCTCCGCCACCGCCACGTCCGACCACAGCACGGTGGCGGTCGCGCCGTACCTTGGCGGCGGGTCGGTCAGTCTGAACGTGGTGCGGGCCGGCGTGGCCAGGGGGACCTTTTCCATCATCATGGGCGAGTGGACCTTCTTCAACTACATAGGGCCGACGATTTCCGTCAAGGACAACCCGAGCTGCATCATCTTCAACTGCACGACACACAACGAAGCCAAGAAGGTCCTGCACACGTGGAACGTCTTCAACGCCGCTGGCAAGGAGTTCCACTTCGGCGGTCGCTTCTTCAACAACCCGCGAAGCTGGAACAGGTAACCGGGTGCTGCCTACCCGCCGGGGTGGCTCGCGCCGCCCCGGCGGGTAGCGATAATGACAATTTGGGCCCGCTCTCCTATAAGGAGGATTCTCCAGGGGAAGGCCAGCATGTCCGACACGTCCGATCCACCGCAAACCTCACAGCCGCTGTCTCCGTCCGCATCACCGAACGCGGATGAAGCGGTGCCGACAGCGGCTCCGATTCAATCGACCGCTCCGCATCGACCGTCCCGGCAACTGCGTACGCTGGATCTTCCCGAGCGCTTCCGCGCCCCCATGACGGCGCAGGCGCTGCTGCTCGGGGGCCTGTTGATGTTCGTCGCGTTGGTTTTCGCGATCGACACCCTGCGCGGCAAGACCGTCGTGGTCGGGCCGGCGGCCGCCATACCGCTGGCACTGATCCCGGCCGTGTTGTGGATGATCTATTTCTACCTGCGGGACATTCACGAACCCGAACCGACGCACTACGTGATCGGCGTGTTCCTGCTGGGCGCGCTGGTGGCCGCGCCGATCGCGACGTTCGTGACCGACACGCTGTTCAAGGTACCGTCGTGGGGGGTATTGCCGCGCTGGGGAGTGACCGAAGCGGTGGCCGCGTTTCTGATCATCGCGCCGGTTCAAGAGCTGTCCAAGTACCTGGTGGTTCGCTTCACCGTCTATCTGTCGGCCGAATTTGACGAGCCCATGGACGGCATCGTTTATATGACCGCCGCGGGTCTGGGCTTCGCGACCGCGTTGAACATCCAGCAGATGACGCGCGCGCCGCAGGTGGCGCTGACCACCGCGGCGATCAACGCGGTGACGGTGACCCTGGCGCACGCCAGCTTGTCGGGCGTGGTCGGGTACGCGCTAGGCCGTGCCAAGTTCATCGGTTCGGAAGGGCACCAGACGCGCGTTTTGTCGATTGGCCTTGCCGCCGCGATGGCGCTGTCGGGGGGATTCTCGATGATCGCGCATGTGGCGACCCGTCACGGCCTGGACTACCGCCCGGCCTGGGGATTGGTCTCCGCGGCGCTGTTCGCGGCCGTGATCTTCGCGTTGTTGTGGGTGCTGGTTAACCGGCACTTGAAGAGCTCGCCACATAGACCCCAGGGGGCCGCGTGAGATCCGGGCGCGCCCGCATCCTGCCGCGCGGGATGATGGATATTCTGCGCCAGGGAAACCTGGGCGCGCTGGTGTTGCCGCTTGTCCTCTTGGCGGTGGGCGGCAGCGCGAGGGGGCTGCTTGCGCGCAAGACGGTGAACTTCTCGTGGCACGGCGTGATCCTGTCCCATCCCACCGGTTGGACCATCGCCGAGCGGTCGACCGATCCCGCCGAAGGTGACAGCGTCGTTCTGATGGACCTGCTGGGGCCCGGACGAATCAAGCCGCGCGTCACGTTGCGCATGGCGCCGCTGGCCGCGGGTGCGGCGGATGCCGCAGCGCCGGCAGTTTCCACCGGTGATGCTGACGCCGCCGCGGATTCCGGCGCCGAACCCAGCGGCGCCGAAACCGCGGGCGTGGCAGCGGCCCCGTCCGCGATTACCGAGACGCTGTCGAATCGCCTGCCGCTCTACTACGCCATCGGTGAACAAGCCGTCGAGATCGGCGGCGTGCCCGCCACGCGCGTCGATTCGGCGTTCGCATTCACGCCGCGCGCGGTTTTGAAGCGTAAACGGGACATCCCGGTCGTCATGCGTGCGATCGACCTCATCTTGTTGCGTGGCTCCCACGCGCTGTCGATCCAGGTCGCGGCGCCGATCGAGGATTTCGAGGCGCAACGGCCGACGCTGGAGGCGATGGTCGCCTCGCTGCGGATCGATCCGGCGGCGGCCACGGCTGGGCCGGCGGGGGAGGGCGGCCCCGGCGCCCCGGGTCAGGCGGGCACCGATCCGGCGGCGGACACAACCGGGACAGTCGGTGACGACAAACCTCCCGGCCCCGGCGACGTGACGGTAGCCGGCCAGGTCGTCGACGCGGAAAGTGGCCTGGCCATTCCCGGGGCCATCGTGCTGTTCCTGGAACCAGGCAAAAGCGTCGACGACGTGACCGACGACAACCTGACGCAGATCGCGTACACGACGGGTCTGGCGGATTCGACCGGACACTTCGCCAGCAATCGGCCACTGGCCCGTCCCGCGCATTACGGCGTCATGGTGGTCGCCGACGGTTATCGTTGGATCGGCATCGACGACGGCGTCACTGTCGCGGCCGAGACACCCGCCCGCCTGGACGTCGGCGCCGTGCACCTGCAACGCCGGTAGCCGCGCGCCGATACGGCGAGTTGCTGGCCCGCCCCAAGGTCCTCAGCAAGCCGGCGCCAGCCAGCATGGCGATCCATCGCCATCCGCGACGCAGGCGTGATCTCCTGCCAGGCGTATTGACCAACGCAAAACGCTCGTCGGCTGGCCCCGATGCTTCGAAACGATGCGGTCGATATCGGGCGGTTTCTGCGCAAGATGATACAGTCTGCGCCGTGCGCGGCACCCCGTATGTGAACACGATCCCTCCAACCCAGGAGGGAAGCCCTCGGCCTTTGACCGTCGGGATGTTGGTCGACTGGCTGGAGGACGACTATCAGACGTCGGTGTTCTCCGGTGCGCTCGCCGCCGCCCGAGACGCCAACGTCAATCTGATCTGTTTCACGGGAGGCGTCCTTGATTCTCCCGACGGCTTCGGAGCGCGCCGGAACGGGGTCTATGACCTGGCGAACCTGGAAACCGTCGACGGCCTGGTCATCATGTCGGGCACGATCGGGAATCACGTCGGACCCGCCGCCCTGGCCCGCTTCTGCGCGCGTTTTCAGGGACTTCCGATGGCCAATGTTGGCGTTGCGTTGCCGGGAATCCCTAGTTTTCTGGTCGACAACGCCCACGGTCTGGAGACGGCCCTCCGGCACCTGATCGAATCGCATGGCCGGCGCCGGATCGCCTTCATTCGTGGTCCCGAGGTCAACGACGAGGCCGAGCAGCGGTTTCAGGTTTATCGGGACGTCTTGCTTCAGTGCGGCCTGCCCTACGATCCGGACCTGGTGACCCCCGGGAACTTTCAGGCGCTGGCTGGTGCCGCAGCGGTGCGTACGATGCTGGACGAACGCCACGCGACATTCGACGCCATCGTCGCGGCCAACGATGACATGGCGTTGGGGGCGATGGCGGCGTTGCGGTTGCGCGGGATTCGAATCCCCGAGCAGGTCGCCATCGTGGGCTTCGACGATGTCGAGAACGCTCGTTTTGCCGTGGTGCCGATGGCCACCGTTCGGCAGCCCCTGTGGGAACAGGGACGCCTGGCGGCCAACAGCGTGATCGCCCGAATCCGAGGCGACGTTGAGGACCAGCTTCAGGTCGTCCTGCCCTCCGAGTTCGTTCCACGCCGCTCGTGTGGTTGCGGCAACCCACAGGCCGGCGGGTCAAGGGCGCCAACCCCCACGGCGACGGGCCAGATTCCCGTCGTCAGTGTCGATGGGGACGGCAACTCGGTCGGTGACATCGCCGAACGCCTACAGGGCGAGCGCCGGATTCAGGCCGAACAATGGATTCGAACCCTGCGCAGGACCGGGGAAGTCCTCATCACCTCCTTTGACCTTGGTTCCTTGGCCAGCGCCTTGGCGGAACAGATGCCGACACTGGGCATCCCAAGCTGCTATCTGGCGGTATTTGAGGAATCACCATCGGTGGGTATGAGCGTCGTGGGGCGACCGACGCGACTGCTTCTGGCCTACGACGAACAAAGCGGAGTGGCATCGTTGAAAGACGGTGCTGTATTCCCGGCGCATCGCCTGGTGCCCCCGCACCTTCTTCCCCAGGGTCGCCCGTACGCGCTGGTCGTCGAGCCTTTGTTCTTTGAGGAACAACCGTTGGGATTCGTCGTCCTTGAGGTGGGTCCCCCATCGGGCGTGATCTACGAAGCCCTGCGCAGTCAGATCGCAACCGCGTTGAAGGGCTCCCTGCTGGTTCGCCAGGTGCGGGACGAAGCGCGACGGCGCGAGATCGAAGAACAAAACGTGCGCCACGCACAGAAGATGGAAGCCATGGGGACGATGGCGGCGGGGGTCGCTCACGAAATCAATACGCCCATGCAGTACACGGCCGACACGGTCCACTTCCTTGGTGATGCCTTCGCGACACTTGGCGCCCAGTTCGTCGCGTACAGGGAGCGGGCGCGCGGGTTGGCCGAAGCGGCCGGGCAATCCTCGTTGCTCTCGGAATGGAGCACACAGGATCAGGAGGCCGACATCGACTACGTCCTGAATGAGGGGCCTACTTCATTTGCGCGCGCGTTGGATGGCCTCGGGCGCGTGGCAACCATCGTCCGCGCCATGAAGGAGTTCGCGCATCCGGGAGAAGGAACCATGGCGCCCGCGGACGTGAATCGGGCGCTGACGACCACGCTGGCCATCGCCAGGAACGAATACAAATACGTCGCCGACGTGACCACGGAACTGGGAACACTGCCTCCCGTCGTTTGTCACATCGGAGATTTAAGTCAGGTCTTCCTGAATCTCCTGGTGAACGCGGCGCACGCCATCCAGGATGTCGTCAAGGACTCGGGAGCCCGTGGGCAGATTCGGGTTGGCACCGCGCACATCGGCGACAGCGTCGAAATTCAGATCACGGACACAGGCTGCGGCATCCCGGAGGCGATCACCCACCGGATCTTCGATCCATTCTTCACGACCAAGGAAGTCGGAAAAGGAACCGGACAGGGCCTGGCGATCGCGCGCTCCATCGTGGTCGATCGACACGGCGGAACGCTGGTCTGCGACAGCAAGGTCGGTCGCGGCACGACCTTCACGATTGGCATCCCCATCGAAGGCCGCCGCTCGCCCTAATCCTTTTGCGTTCCCGGTGGCCGCAAGGTGGCCATCGGTCCAGACTTGGCTTCCCCAGGCCATCATCCCCAGGAGGGTCGAGCGTTGCGTCACGCTTGGAATAGACGTGTTGCGCCACCAGAGGCCCCTGGCCACCGACGATTGGCGCAAACCAGATCTGGTTCAAGTGGCATGCAAAACGTGAGATAACTACTCCCTTGTCGCGAGACATCACACCAGCCGCGTTCGCGGCGTTCTTGATCGTCGGGATCTTGGGCGTGCCGGCGTCGGCCCCGGCCAAGTCCAGCCACCCGTGGATTGCCCGTCGTCCGCCGGTCGCGCCGCCGCCCGCGCATCAACTTCGCGACCTTCGCCGTTGGCCGGCCGAGCCGCCCGAGCCCAAGGACATCGACCCCGCCCGTTTTCGGCTAAGCGTCGAACATCTGTGTGGACGGTCGAACGGCGGGGAAGGCAAAGCCAGCGACGAGAGTGGTCACGCGCTGGGGGATCTGGTGCTGGCCGCTGGCGCCGAGGCTGGTGTTGATCCGTTCTTGCTTGCCGGCCTGATGATGGAGCAAAGCGGCTGCAAGTCGGGCAAGAAATCCCCGAAGGGATTTGGCCTTCTGCGCATCCATCCGGGTCTGTACAGCAGCCCGGGCGCGCCACCCCCGCCGGGTGAAAAGACCGACTGGACCCAATCCGCCCTGATGGATCCGGCCGAGAATCTGCGGCTTGGCGCCAAGTTGCTTTCGATGTGGCAAGAATCGCACGCCGAACTGGACGCAGCGTTTGGCGGCGTCCCGCATCGGGGACCGGTGGCGCATTTCATCTGGGGAGATGTGGTCCGCGGCAGCGGTGCCGAGGATCAGGTGCTGACCGCGCGGCGGCGCATGATTGCGTTTTACGAGGAGAAGGCCGAGCCAACGGCCAACAAGTCGTCGCTGGGCATAACGCTGTTGTCGCCGCTTGAGGGCACGCCGCGCGTGGCCACCAGCGGTCCGGGCGAGGATCGCGCCGGAGGTAAGCGCCGCCACCGGGGTATCGATCTGTCCGCCGCGATTGGCGAGCCGGTGCGCGCGGTCGCCGACGGGACCATCATTTTCGCGGGGGCGAATCTTCCGTCGGCGCCCCGGCGCGCGATCCCCCCGTCGCAGATCGCGCGGTACCGCTGGCGGCGCCTGGGCGCGGGTGGCATCTACATCTGCATCGAACACGCGCCCGAACGCCACATCGTCACGTGTTACATGCACCTCGATACCTACAACGTTTCAGAGGGCGACGCGGTTGAGGCGGGCCAGATGATCGGGCGGGTGGGGCGCACGGGCGTCCAGTTGTCGCCTCCCCACCTGCACTTCGAGCTGCGCGTCGACGATCGCTTCATGGATCCCACCCGCTATCTGGCGGGGTTGGTGATTCCTCCCAAGGCCACCCAGACGTACAAGATAGTCATGCAGGCGAAACGAATGCGCGTGGCCAAGGCGCGCAACGCCCGGGCGAACGACGAGAAACTTTGACCGGCCCTGCCTTGAAACTGGCGCTGAAACCGCAGTGTTGGGGCAGTTTTCACCGTGGTCTACGCCACGAAACAACTAAGCTGTGATAACATTCACCAGCCTTCGCGGTGATTTCGCGCTTGGCGGTTCCGGGTCTGGGCGTTCCCAGGTTCGTTATTCCGGGTGTTTCCCTCGTGAGTCGTTCCGTGAGTCCTGTTGTGTCCATTCCCCCCAGATTCCCCTCGATGCCAATCGCCAGATGGTGGGGTGCGCTGGTCGTGATGGCGTTGGTCCTCTCGACATCCAAGGCCGGCGCGCAAAGCGGTAGCGCGGAGATCGAAAAGCTGAACAAGCAGGCGCTGGACGCCTACGATGGCCTCAGCTTCGATCAGGCGAAAACGCTCCTGGAACAGGCGCTGGCCGAGGCGCAATCGGCGGGTCTGGCCACCACCCCGATCGCCGCGCGCACGCATTTGAACCTGGGAATGGTGCTGATAGCTGGATTCCAGGAGACGCGCGGACCTGGTCGTGGCGCCCAGCGCGACGAGGCCGTCGAACATTTCCGGTCGGCGTTCAAGATTCAGCCCGACATCATGCCGCCGCCTGGCCTCTTTAATCCCGAGGTACAGACCGTATTCGACGAAACCAAAGCGAAGGTGGACAGAGAGAGAGCCGCCGAGCCGCCGAAGCCCACGCCCCGGCCCATCAAGGCGCGTGCCGAGAGGGAATCCAAGGAAGACCAGGGCGAAACGGGCGAGGAAGAAGAGGAGGCGTCGACGGCATCCCGATCTCCGATCTTTCTTTCGCTGGGTCTTGGGTCGGGGTTCGGCGTCGCCAAGGGTCACCTGGACGCGAACAAAGATATCTACATTGGCAATTCAACGGTCGCGGACAACTCCTGGTCGGGGGGCGTGGCTCCTTCGCGCCTGGGACACGTGGTTGCGGCGGTGGGCTACTTTGTTTCCGCCAACCTGATGCTTTCGGTGGAGGGACGACTTCAAATCATTTCGGGAACGACGCCCACCCCGACGACTGCTTCCTGCATGCCTTCCTGCTCGCCGCCCGGTACCGCCTTCGCGGGGCTCGCGAAGGCCAGCTTCTTCCTCACGCAGGGGCAATTGCGACCCTTTCTGTCCGCCGGCGTGGGCGGCGGAAACATTCGACAGGTCGTTGAGGTCAAGGGGGCGACGGACTGTGGCAAGGTGCCCGCGGGCGCGACGAATGGCACCGCGCAGTGTGTTGATACGGTCACCGGCGGACCCCTGCTGCTGGCCGCCGGCGGGGGTATCGCTTACGAGATGGGATCACTTGCTTTGCTGGGCACCCTGACGGCGAACGTTGGTGTGCCCCAGTTGATGCTGAATGTCGACGCGGTTGTCGGGTTGGGGTTGCGGCTCTGAATCGGGGAGCGCAGGCTTCCAACGTTGGTTTCGAAAAAATTTGCCGGCTCGGCACTTTGTTCCTGAGGAGTTGGCGATGAGATCGTGTCGGTTCCGAACGAGTCCATCAACTCAAGCGGGCGCTCTGCTCTGGACGCTGGCCTCGATTGTCGCGCTGTCGATCGGCGGGTGCGCCGGCAAGAGCAGCGCCGTCTACACGCGTGCCGACGCGGGACCGGGTGTCGTTCCGGGCGTCGATGCGGCAGTGAACCCCAACCTGCCGGATGGACCGGGCACACCGGCGGCCCCGACCTGCACGGACAACCTGGTCAACGGTTCCGAGACCGACATCGACTGCGGCGGCACCTGCCCAGGTAAATGTGCCAATGGCAAGGCCTGCAATGTTGTCGGCGACTGCGTGGCCGGCGCCTGCACC
>JANOJB010000188.1:0-60263 GCA_031407985.1 Pseudomonadota bacterium
GCCCGCGCGTCGGGCCACGGTCTCGGCGCCGCGCACCAGGACGGCGAAGAACGGATTGACGATGTCCGGGACGATCACGCCCAGCGCGCCTGTCTTTCGGGACATCAGCCCGCGCGCGACGGCGTTGGGCACGAAATCCAGCTTGCTGATGGCCTTCTCTACGCGGAGCCGGGTCTGGGGACGAACGCCCAGACCGCCGTTGATCACACGCGACACGGTCATGGCGGACACGCCGGCCATCTTGGCGACGTCACGGACCGTGGCGTTCATTTGTGTGTCGTCATTGCGGTTCCATCCGACCGAGATGATACCGTTACCACAGATGGGAGGGAATATGGCCAACACGAACACCGCAGACGACCAAGAACGAAGCACGACATCCGATCCGGCACCGCAATTCGACGTTGCCGGCAAGGTCGCGCTGGTGACCGGTGCGGCGCGCGGCCTGGGGAACGCGATCGCCATAGCGCTGGCGCAGGCGGGCGCCGACGTGGCGCTGGGTTTGCGCGACGTCAGGTCTGGCGGTGAGCTGGCCGACACCATCAAGGCGATGGGCCGGCGCGTGTTGCCGCTGCAGATGGACGTCACGCGCCGGGAGGAAATCCAAACCGCCGTCGCCGAGGCCGAACGCCATTTCGGACGCATCGACATCCTGGTGAACAACGCGGGCATTGGTCCACCCAACCCGGCGGAAGACGTGACCGAGGACGATTTCGATCTGACGTTGGCCGTCAACCTGAAGGGAACATTTTTTGTCAGTCAGGCGGTGGGGCGCGTGATGATCAAGAACCGCTTCGGCAGAATCATCAATCTCAGCTCGCAGGCCGGGTTCGTGGGGCTGCCGACGGAATCCGTCTATTGCATGACCAAGGCGGCGATCGCGCACCTGACCAAATGCCTGGCCGTCGAATGGGGACAACACGGCATCACCGTCAACGCGGTGGCGCCGACGTTCATCCGGACCCCCGGCACGGTCAAATGGTTGAAGGACGATACGTTCCGAAACGATCTGTTGGCCAAGATCCCGCTGGGTCGCGTCGGCGATCCCGTCGATGTGTCAGGCGCGGTGGTGTTTCTGGCGTCGCCCGCGGCGGCGCTGATCACGGGCACCACGCTGATGATCGACGGTGGTTTCACCGCGCGCTGAGTTTCGAAAAAGCCGCGCGGCACGCGAAGCCACGTCAGAACGCGAACCGCGTGATCGTGGCGCCCGGCGCGGTCACCACGTCGCGCCCGACCCCGGGGTCGAGATCGATGCTTCCGCCGTCGCTGGTCCCGCTGATCACGATCTTCGTCGCATCCGCCGCGAAAGCGAAGGAGAAGTAGCCGCGATAGACCGGCGAGGGGATGCCCCAGACCGAGTTGCCGTCGCGGTCGAGCTTGACGACAAGCAAAATCGGGACGCCGGGTTCGCTGGTGCGTCCGCCTCCGGCGAACAGCACGCCTCCGCCCGGGGCCGCCTGGGCGGAGAACATTCCATCCTTGCGTTGCAGCCACACCTCGTTGCCCGCCGGGCTCAGCTTCTGAATGAACCCGATCGTGTCCGGGCTCGTCGTCGACCTGGGGTGGATGGCGCCGCCGACGTAAACCGATCCGTCGCTGTCGAACGAGATGGAATCGACGGAGGCATAGTCGCCCAAGGCGTAGATGCGACTGTCGCGGAAGTTGCCGTTGGCGTCCAACCGAACGACGAATCCGTCGGTGAGAGAGGCGGCCGTGTGGGCCTCCACGCCGGTGCCGGGATCCAGATCGGCCGTCCCCGAGAAGGAGCCTCCGATCCACAGCAGGCCGGACGCGTCGACGGCGATAGTGGCCGCGTCGTCCTCCATCGGGCCGCCGAGGGCGCGGCCCCAGACGAAGTTGCCTGTCGCGGTGAGCTTCACCACGTAGGCGTCGAAGGCGTTGTTGTCGGCCGTCCGGTGCCCGTCGGTTGCGCTGCCGGGATCGAGGTCGATCTGTCCCCTGAACGTGCCGACGACGTAGATACTGCCGTCGGTGCCGAGCTTCGCGCCCCTGCTGCTGCTTGAGGCCGCGTCTTCCGTCGTCATGGTGAAAGCGCGCGCCCAGACGAGGCCGCCGCTTGGGGTCAGCTTCATGACCAGCGCGTCCGCCTCCCCCTGCGCGGTCAACCGAGCCACGTTGGCGCCGGGGTTGAAATCTATTGTGCCGCTGAACGACCCCGTCGCGATGACAGATCCGTCCGCCAGAACCGTGGAAGCGGCGACGCTCGCGCCCGTCCAGGTGCGCGTCCAGGCGTAACTGCCGTCGGCCTCAAACTTGGAGAGATAGGTGTCGAATAAGGTCGACGGTGTCCGGATGTCCTGGCCGGAGCTCGGATTGAAGTCGACCGCCTTCCAGAAGGTGCCACTCACGAAATAGGACCCGTCCGGTGCGATCAAGGGGCTGCCACCCTGGACGCCGTCGGCTTCTTCCACCGCCTGCACGTCGGTCTTCACGTAGCGGGGAGTGCAGCGGCCGCGGTCGCAGGCCTGATAGCTCTCGCACACCGTGCCGCACGCGCCACAGTGGCGCGGATCGGACTGCAGATCCGTGCACGAGCTGCCGCAGGCGTCGGGCGTTGGCGCGGCGCAGGCGCCGAGGCAGTTCTCGTGGCCGCGCTGCCCGCCGCACAGGGGCCGGTCGTTCGGGCAGACGGTTCCGCACGAACCGCAGTTCGCGGCGGTGTCGAGCGGCGTCTCGCAGTCGCGGCTGGTTGCGTTGCAGTCGCCGAAGCCGGCGTGGCAAGTGCGCGTGCAACCCGAGGCGGCGCAGGCCCCATTCGCGTACGCGGTGGCGCAGGTATCGCCGCAGCTCCGGCACTCGTAGAAGGAGCCGACGATTGTCTCGCAACCGAAGACCGCGGGATTGCAGTCGGCGTGGCCCTTCAAGCATCGGGACACCGCGCACTGCCCCGCCACGCACATTCCCTCGGCGTTGGGAGGCTGGCACCGGGCGTTGCATGCACCGCAGTGAGCGCTGTTGGTCTTCAGGTCGACACATTGCTGCCCGCAGGCGATCAGGCCCGCGACCTCAGCGCAGGTCGCCACGCACATCGGGGTGCCGTCCGGCGGCGTCGCGCACAACCGCGTCGACGAGGGCGGGCAATTCACGCCGCAACCGCAGCGCACGGGTTGCGACACGTCCGATTCGCAGCCACGCTCGGTGTCGCCGGAACAGTTGCCGTAGCCAGGCAGGCACCCGTTCACCGGGATGATGCAAGCGCCGTCGCGGCATGCGACCCGGTCGGCGCGCACGTGCGGCAGCGCCGTGCAGTCGTGATCGCAGGTGCCGCAGTTTCGCGGGTCGGTCGGGGCGCCGCAGGGGACGTCGCCGCCGGAACGGTCGGCCGGTCCCTCCGCCGCGGGACCGCCGTCGGACGGCGCATCGACGTCCGTGGTCACGTCGGAAGCCAAGTCCGGGGTTACGTCCGGCGTCACGTCCGGGGCCACGTCGTGCCGGCCGTCGCCCGTGGCGTCCTCCGGCGTGTCGATGCGGCCGTCGGCGGGCGTGTCGGCCTGCCCGGCACCGTCGCGCGCGTCCAGCCCGCCCGGCCCCATCTCGGCCCCGGTATCCAGTTGCCCAGCCCCGTCCGTCGCCGCATCGGGACCGATGGGCCTGCGGCCGCAGGCGGAGAGAGCAAGCAGCAGTGCGAGCAGCGCAATGCGCCTGGGCAACTGCATTTTCATGGGGTTGAGGTGACGTATCCGCGCCACAGCGGCTCAGAAACCCGCCTCGCGGCCGGCGGATCTCACCTTGGAGGGACGTGCGCCGGCGTGCGCCCGGTGCGTTGGGATACGGCCACCGCTTTCGCAGGAAAGCAAACGCTGCATGAGATCCGGGGCGGCGCACGGGGCCTGGGCGTTCGCTTGGGGGACCCAGCGTTGAGCAAGCCGCGAAGGTTCGTCCCTTTTCCAGCATCTTCCTAGATGCCGACGTTGCCGATGATAACGAGGAGCGTGACTATCATCTGAGTGATCCGTAGCTTCCGGAGCAAGGACGCGGAAAAGCTGTTCCAGCGCGAGAGGGTCCCGCGGTTCTCGCCCGATCTGCAACGCACCGCTCTTCGGAAACTCAGGATTCTGGATGCAGCAACCACGCTGGAGATCTGATGGTCCCACCGTCGAATCGGCTTGAGAAACTGCTGGGAAATCGCGCAGGTCAGCACAGCATCCGGATCAATGACCAGTGGCGACTCTGCTTCCGTTGGGCAGGCGGAGACGCGCACGATGTCGAGATCGTGGACTATCATTAGGAGACACACCATGTCGCGAAAGAAGATGGCGCCGCTTCATCCGGGGGAGATCCTGGAGAAGGAATTTCTCAAGCCACTGGGGCTGACGCAGTACCGCCTGTCCAAGGGACTCGGAGTGCCCCCGCGTCGCATCAACGAGATCGTGCACGGCAAGCGCGGGATCACCGCCGATACGGCGCTGCGGCTCGCGAGGTTCTGGGGAAATACTCCGCGATTCTGGCTGAATCTGCAGACCGGATACGACCTCGATGTCGAGACCGATCGGCTCAGCGCCCGTGTGCGGCGGGAGGTCGAAGTTCTAGACCGCGCGGTCCTGACCTTTGGCTCCCAAGGCGCGAGGTTTCCGACTGCGACCGGGATGCGCGAGGCGTTGGAGGCGGATGATACCGAGGGATTGCGTGTCTCCCGACCGAAGTCCTAGCCATGTGGCTGTCCGGCGTGAACGCCGTAAGGGTCAGAGACGAGCGCTGGCGGTCAACATAGGTCGACCGCCAGCCCATCCGGCGATTGGTCCTACTAAAGCCCGACGGTGCTTTGTCCCACCACCGCCAACACTGAATCCGTCGTTCCTAGGAGATCTCCGGCTTCGTTGCGGGCTTCCACCTGGTACTCGACCACGGTACCCGTTGCCACGGTCATTTCCGCGGCGCTGAAGTGGATGTGATTGTACTGACCTTCCCATCCCGGCTTGCGGTTAACGGTCGCAACCACTGACAGACCACCCGACACGGACTTCTTCAGCGTGTAGGCGGTAACCCCAAGATGATAGTCCGAAGCCGGCTCGTCGTTGCCAAGACCTTGACGGCAGATCCCGACGGCGTCACACGCCAGGCCATGCTCCGCGGTGCACGGCACCGTGGCGCCGCACTGGGTGGGCAGGGTCCAGCGCACATACGGGACGTTCAGTTGATGGAGCGCAACCTGGGGCTCGATGGGAGGTAGAACACCACTCTTCGTCCCCAGTTTTGCGCCCAGCATGTCGGAGTAACGCGTGGTCGCCCCGTTCGTCCACAACACTTGGTAGAAAGTGGCAACGCCAGCGGCTGGCAGCGGCAGCACAAACGCCGAAGTTGTTCCCGGCAAGGCGCTGGCCACCGTTGTCCAGTTGACGCGGTTGATGCTGCGGCGGATGGCGTAGGTTCCCGAAGCAGTGACCTCTGGCTTCCAGGCCAGATCGATTCCGCCCTCACGAATCTTCAGGACCACGTCCATGGCGCCTTGGAAGGGGCCCTTCACAGGGGAGGTTACCGCCATGCCTCGACCATCCTGGACGTTGGGATTGGAGACGTACTTCCACCAGTTCGCCCAACGGTTGTCCCATTTGCCGTCGCCCTTCGGCAGACGACTGAGTTGCCAGATCATCGAGATCGGATAGACGTCCGGACCCGAGCAGGCCCAATCGGTGCAACTCACGCGGGATCGTCGTGCCTTCAGTGTCAGATCCAGCGGAAAATTCGCGGGGAAAGTTGCCCACGCGGGATAGCCGCTGGGAACCGCGTCGTTGTGGTTTCGTTCGTAACCCACGTCGGTGTTGGGCATCGCGTGGGCGTTGCCGATGTGTCCTTCCCCCTGCCAGGTCTTGTCGAGGGTGGTCCACAGGTCGAAGGCGTGTCGAATACCGGGAAACGCCGTCCACGAGCCCTGACCTCCGCAGGGATCCTCGGCAACAGAAGGAGGCGCCCAGTCCGCGAACACGCTGGCGAGCATCGCTTCGGCGCGATGCCAGAATTGTTCGATGTTGTTGTCGTCGCGCGTGAAGGCCACGCCGTGAACAAAGAATTTACGATCGGTGCGCAGCGCCGGATGTCGCATCACCGCGTCGTGACCCCGAAAAGCGGTGTTGTCGTTTGTGTTGGCCACCATCACTCCCTCGCCCCCGATTCCCCAGCCGCCGGGGGTAATGACGATGAGCTCGTGGAATTTCTGTGCGTTGGCGTCCGCGATCAGGTCAAAGCCCATCACGGCGGGATCCAGCAGCGCCTCGGGATCACTGTTCAGGGGCACCCCACCCACCTCGGGAGGGACGCCGCCACCTTGCAGGTACGCGTCGCCGGTTTGCAGATACGGTGCGTCGCCGCGAACCATGGGGCAACCGCCGCTTCCGTTGTTCCACGGAATGGTGTTCACGAATTTCAGCGCCGAGGCGACCTGGCCATCCTCGGGCAGGTACAACAACGGCTCGCCGGCGGCGTCGTTCAGGAAGCGGAGCCAGTAGTTGTAGACCTCCTCGGGGCTTCGCCACCCCTCGTTCGACTGGGCCTGGTGAAGGTACCGACCATCCGACAGTCTGGGATCGACCACAAGCGCGCGCAGACGCCGGTGCGCGAGGCCGTTGGCCAGGCGTCCCGCGTCGACGGCGGAAAGCGCGGTGTTGAACACCTTTACTTCGTCGATGCGCCCGCGATACCCCACGCCGCTGGTGCCCGGTCGGTTGCCGATGGTGAAGGCGGCAGTCGAATCGACGATCGATCCCGACGTGTTGGCCGAGCCAGCCAAAACGCCGTTTACGTACAGAGAGAGCTTGCTGCCGTTGTACACGCCTGTTACGTGCGACCACGTGTTCTGGGTGGCAGCCGCGGACACCGTCACGACCAGTGGCGCCGTCGATCGGCCAATCGAAAACGCGAAGCGGCCGGCCGACAACGCAAGCTGGTACGAGTTTTTCGCGTACCATTTGCCCGCGATGTGCCCGGTGGTTTTGGTCGGGTAGACCCATGCCGACAATGTGAACGTGTTGGTGAAGTGAAGCGAGGAGCGGTCGGGCACTTGAACCACGTCATCGGTGCCGTCCAGGCTGACTCCTCCCGAGATCTTCCCCTCGCCGCAGCTCGCGCCGTTCAGCTTGGTCCCGGTGGGACCCGAATTGACGTTCATGGTATCCACGACCTGACTGGTCGCGCAGAGCTCGTCGAAGCTCCACCAGTGAACGGCGGTCGGTATGGTGACCAGCGCGTGATTCGTTGAAGCCACGCCGGGCTCGGGCTCGGGGGCTTCCCAGTCGGGGACGGGGGAAGAAGGGGAGGAAGGGGAGGAAGGGGCACAAGCCGACATCAATCCGATTCCTGCTATCCAGAAACATCTGAGCAATCTCATGGGGGCCTCCTGAGAGGGGCAGACGGGCCGATGTGGCCGGTCTTTCGCCGGTCTCTCGCGACGTCCCATGGCAAGGTGCGTGCCGTTCGGCGGGGCCGCGGTGTTGCGCGTTCGCACAGCGGTCGTGGTGCCCCGACGTGGGCAAAAGGCGTGGTCTGGTAGACCACCACGCCACAAGACGTGGTTTGGCGGACCACAGACAGGGCGGTTTGGATAGACTGCGCCGATGGTCGCAGGGGAGTACGACGACGAAACCGAGCTGCGGCGCGAGGAGTCGCCTGGTCTGGTCAGGAGCCAACCGGAGATCGCCTGGACCGACGAAGGGGGCGCGCACAAGTACGTGGTGGGTGGCCGGACGACCCTGGGATCGGCTCCCGGCGCGCAGGTGCGCATCGCGGACCGGGAGGTGTCGCGTCTGCATGCCGAGCTGGAACCGGACGATCGCGGAACCTGGGTGCGCGATCTCGGTAGTCGCAACGGGACCTACGTCGAGAACCTTCTTGTTACGGCCGCTCTGGTTCCCGACGGAGGCCGCATCCGCCTCGGCGGCACCGAGATTGTTCTCCGCTATCCGACCCAGGCGGCGCCTATCGACATGTGGCCCCACGAGCACTTCGGCTCGTTGATCGGCGCAAGCACGCCCATGCGCGAACTGTTCGCCCAGATTTCGCGGGTCGCCAAAAGCGACGCACCCGCCCTGATCCTTGGGGAGACCGGAACCGGGAAGGAACTGGTGGCCCGCGCCATTCACGATGCGTCGATCAGATCCTGTCGCCCCTTCGTGATCGTGGACTGCGCCGCCCTGGCAAGTTCGCTGGTCGAAGCTGAGCTATTCGGGCACGCGCGCGGAGCCTTCACGGGCGCCGCGGCCGCGCATATGGGATCCTTCGAGGCGGCCGACGGAGGAACCATCTTTCTGGACGAGATCGGGGAACTGTCCTCCGCAATGCAGCCCAAGCTGCTGAGGGTGCTGGAATCCCAGACAGTGAAGCGGCTGGGCGAGAGCGAGCATCGCCCCATCGATGTCCGCCTGGTGGCTGCGACTCATCGCGACTTGCGACGAATGGTCAACGCGGGCGCGTTTCGGGAAGACCTCTATTTTCGTGTCGCCGTTTTGCCGCTGGTTGTGCCGCCGCTCCGCGAACGCAAGAAAGATGTCCCCTTGCTCTACCGTCATTTCCTGGCCGGGCGGCAACCATTCGAACCGGTGTCCGAGAGCGAGCTGACGCTGATGCCGTGGCTTGGCAACGTTCGGGAGCTGCGGAATTTCGTCGAACGCGTCTGCGCCGGAGCCAAGGACGCATTCGGATCTTCACGAGGGGAAGACGCGCCCGCCGCGACCGAGACCATGGCCGGCATCTCGTTCGCGCAACCGTTCAAGGAGTTTCGCGAACAATGGATCGATCAGGGGGAAAGCCAGTACGTGCAGCGCCTGTTGGATCGGCATGCGCGCAATGTCTCGCTGGCGGCGGACCAAGCGGGGCTCGATCGGACCTACCTGTATCGGCTCATTCGTAAACACGGTCTTTAGGTAAACGATCCATATGGCGACGGGGAAAACACACAGGTTGATCGTCCGAATGGGCCTGGTCGGTCTGACGTTGTTCCCGGCGGCCTGCTCCGCTCCGTCAGCCGCGCCCAACACCATCGAAATCATCAACTGGTGGAGAAAGGGCGGCGAGGCGCCCGCCCTGCGTGCGAGCATCGATCTGTTTCATCGGAAGCACCCGAGTCAGCATGTGAGCAATTTTTCACTGGACAGCAGCACGGATGCCCGCGGGAGAATCAGCGAGCAGATGATCGGAGGTGAGCCCCCCGACAGCTTCCAAGCCAACGGCGGATGGGACCTGCTGGCCTGGGTGCTGTACAACGATCTGGATGACAGCGAGAGCAAGATGGAGCGTCTGGATGGAGACGCGGGTTGGAGGAGCGCGATTCCCACTCCGGTGCTCGATACGGTGAGCGTCCAAGAACACATCTATGCCGTGCCGCTCAACATCCATCGTGTCAATACGCTGTTCTTCAACAAGATGGTCTTCGCGCAAGCCGGGTTCGCGGAGCCGAGCAACGACAACCTGAAGACGCTCGACGACCTGTTCGCGCTTTCCGACAGATTGCGGCAACAGGGCGTCGCAACGCCGATCGCGATGGGGACCAAGGATTCGTGGACGTTGGCTCTTCTCTTTTTTGAGAACCTCCTCGTGGCCCGCACCAACGGAAGCTACTATCGAAATTTTTTCTTCGGGACCGACGACGTTTTGACATCCATCGAGATCCAGACCGCGATCGCCGATCTCTGGAAGCTACTCTCCTACGATTCCAACGCTGGAACGCGCACGTGGGACACAGCCCTTGACCTGGTGCGATCCGGCGGTGCCGCCATGACCATCATGGGCGATTGGGCGAAGGGATACTTTCTGGACAGGGCCAAGGAGGATCAGGTCGAAGTTCCTTTTGGAACAATCGCCACTCCCGGCACCGAGGGGACCTTCGTATTCACGACGGACACCTTCGGGTTGCCAAAGGGCGCACGAAATCCCGACGGCGCGCGCCAGCTGCTGCAGCTGTTCGCGTCGCGCGAGGGACAGGACACGTTCAATCCGATCAAGGGATCGATCCCCGCGCGGAAGGACGGAGGGATGGGGCCCTACGATGAAATGGCGCGCGCGACCCTCGACGTGTTCAGGCAGGTCTCGGAAGACAGGACCAAGCTTGTCCCGGCGACCGCGATCCTCGCGCGCCCCGAATACATGAACGCCGTTTTCGACATGCTCGCCTACTTCGCCGGCAACGAACCCAGGCCGGGGCTACCGCCGATGCCCGAACTCAAGGGGAATGCAAGCGTCGTGCTCCACGGGCTTCAGAACTGGTCCGACGTCCTCAGGAACAGTCGATGGCACTGGTGACGGATCACCGGCAGATCCCTTGTGTGCAGCTGCTGCCGTCCGGGCACGGCTGACGGCAGCCCCCGCAATGCGCGTTGCTGGTCAGCAGGTCGGCATCGCATCCATTTTGGCCGTCGCAGTCGCCGAAATGAGGCAGGCATCCACCAGTACGGCAGCTCCTCTCGGAGCAGCCGGGAAACCCGTTTTCCGTCGTGCAGAGGTTTCCACAGGAGCCGCAGTTCTCGGGACTGTGAGCAAGATCGGTCTCGCAGTCGGGCTTCGTCGTATCGCAGTTTCCGTAAGGCGGGATGCAGCCTGAAATCGCGCACGCTTCATTGCCCGCGTTACCGGTGCAGCGCGCGGAAGCGTGCGCCGGAACGGGGCAGGGCGCGCAGGAGGTATGGGCGCACCCGGTCTCGGGGTCCGATGTTGAAACGCATCGTTTCAAGGTGGGGCATGGCTTCTGACCCGCCGGACAAACTTGGTCGCCAAGGCGTTCCACATCGACCAGAAACTCGCAGCCGATTCCAAGACCGATGGCCAGCGCGGCCCAGAACCAGGGCACGCGCAGGAATCGCAATGTCAAAACGCCCCCCGAATGCCCAATGGGGGTTCGTTTGTGGACGGCACATGGGGCCGGGTGAGGTGAAGATAGACGACGACGACAGAAGCAACCGCCAGTCCCAGTGCCACGTCCGCGATGACGAACTTCGTGCGGACGGAACCTGTCTCTTCATCGCCACAAAAGGGGGCGCACGTGCTTTCGTAGTGGTGGCGCAGCCAGAGAGCCCAGCCGCCAAACGTCGCCGAGGTGGCGAGGCTTGCGGCGCCTATTCCACCCACGACGTGGTCGAACCGGTTGGCGGGGTGCAGGGCCGGCCGGCGGACATGCAGCCCAGGGGGCGGTGCGATCGCCGTGGGCAGCGGCGGGGCGAATTCGATATCGAGGGCGCGACCCTTCACGCCCTCGCTCACCAGGATCGTGCGTTCCACGGATGGCCAGGGGTGGCAGTCGAAGCGAAACACGTGCTCTCCCGGATCGATCTCGAAGGCGGCACCGCTAAGCTTCTCGGCCACCCGTTTGCCGTCGATGGACACGCCGACGTTCACCACGTCGCGGCCCCGCGCGCGCGCCGCCACAACCACCGACGGAACGCTTCGGGTCACCTCTTCGATCCAGTCGACGCAATCCGATCGAATCGCGGCCGGGCACGAGACACGCGAGCAGCGCAGCAGACGGGAACGCGCATCGAGCAGGCGACTCTGCCGGCGGGCGAGCTGGGCGTCCTCGTGATTCTTGAAGCACTCAAGCTTCGCCTCCTCTTGGTCGGCGAGCACCGAAGGCGGTGCGGGTTCGGCGGTGCCAACCGCGGACGATCGTTCCGATGCGGGATCCGCCGCCTGTGCATAGGTCCAGGCAGTCGTGAGCGACACGACAAGGAAGACAAGGCGGCGGACACGGCGCGCGCGACGGGGCCAGGTCGATCCACGCGTGATCACGCGATTCCTTCTTGGTGAATCACCTGCATTCGGGTCGGAATTTCTTGATCCCATCGCCATCGACGAAGAACGGGTGCGCGCAATCGGCCCCAGCGTTCGGCACGCTGTTGCTCGCCGTGGTGCTTGGGACAACGCTTGTGGCGGTGGGCGACGGTGGACGCTTGGGCGACGGCCGGACGGCATTGCGATTCCCTTCACGCGAAATCCGCGTGTCGAACGCTCCCTCGACCGGGAGCGGCGCGCTCTCCACGCGCCCAGAGAGATCGGCGGGGTTTCCGTCCGTGCGTAGATTGCCGATGGGCCGTGGAGCATTTCGAACGACCCCAGAGCCCGCCGGCGTCGAAGGACCGGGGTCAATGCGGCTGCCGTATTGCGAGGTGACCACCAGCAAGATCGCCAAGGCGATCACCACGGCGGCCGCCGCGGCGACGCGCCCGCCCGGACGGTGTGGCATCCATCTTGGCGATTGGTGGGCAAGGGACTGGGTACGTTCCCCGTGCTCCGCGGTTGTCGATTGCCTCACCATCGACGTGGGGCCGAGCTTCCGCTCGATCGCTTTCCTGGTTTCCGCCCGCACGTCCTCGAACAGCTGGCAGACCGCGGCCCCAATCTGACGGTGGCTGATCCGGATTCCCTGCTCGGACAGGGCCGCCTCCAGATCGTCCGCGAGAGCCAGCGCGGTGGGGTGCCGGTCCGCGGGCACAAGGGACAGCGCCTTGCGACAGATCCGATCAAACGCCGACGGCCTGGTCGAACGCGCCGTCTCGGTCATCGGAAGATCGCCCACCCGGACGCGTGATCTTATCTCGGCCTCGGACAGGCCCTTCCACATGCGCTCGCCCGCCAGTGCCTCCCACAGGATCACGCCCGCGGCATAGATATCGGCGCGACGGTCCAGTTTTTCGCCCTCGATCTGTTCGGGGGCCATGTACCTCAGTTTGCCCTTGATGGTCCCAACCTCGGTTTCGACAAGCGATCGTTCCAGTTTGGCAATCCCGAAATCGAGCACCTTCGCATGACCATCCACCGTCACGAATATGTTGTGGGGCGAAACATCACGATGGACGACACCCAGTGGCGTTCCATCAAAGTCGGCCAGTTCGTGGGCCGCGTGCAGACCGTGCAACGCGTCCATCAGGATCCGAATCTGCATCGGCAGCGTCAGAATCCCTTGCTTGCCGCGTACAATCACCTGCGACAGCGGCTGTCCCTCCAGGTACTCCATCACGATCACGGGAGTTCCGCCGTCCTGCAAGACCTCGTTGGTTTGAACGATGTTGCGGTGGTGCAGCCTGGCCGCCAGTCTGGCCTCACTGAGAAACATGGCGCGAAACTCGGGATCGCCGCCGAGGACTTCCTTCAGAACCTTCAACACCACCAGCTTCTGGAATCCGCTGGGTCCGTCAGCGACCGCCAGGTACACCTCCGCCGTCCCGCCCTGCCCCAGTCGGGAGACAATGCGGTACTTCCCCGCAGCGACTTCGCTGCGCTCCGCTCCGTCGACGGCCAGCGTCATAAGCGGCCCGAGTATAGTCGGTTCACGCGCGGTCCCGGAAACTGAGACCCAGGGCAACGACTGAGCCCTGGATAAGTCGGGAGGACACCCAGACTGTATGCACCGACGCGCTTCATCGCTGTCTTTCGGTCTCTTGCTGTGGGCCGCGTGTTTGTCGGCGGGATGCACGCCCGGGTCCGACGGCAGCGGCGGCATTGGATCGGGGGGCAGCGGCGGCAGGGGCACCGGTGGAACTGTGGGGGTTGCGGGAACCGGCGGCGCGGTCGCAACCGGGGGAGCGGCGGGCACCGGTAATCCGGCGGCAACCGGCGGCGTGACCGCGACGGGAGGCACAAACGGAACGGGTGGAACAACCGGGACCGCTGGAGGGTCCGCAACCGGCGGAGCCACGGGTTCGGGTGGTTCCGGTGGCAGAAGCACGACGGGAGGTGCTTCGGGCACGGGCGGCGCGCAAGCCACCGGGGGTAGAACAGCGACTGGGGGCGCCCCGGGCACGGGCGGCGCGCAAGCAACCGGCGGTCAATCCGCGACGGGTGGCGCGACAGTCGGTACCGGCGGCGCGACGGGCACGGGCGGCATCACGGGAACGATCTACTACGTTACGCCCACCGGGAAGGCGACCAACGACGGCAAGAGTTTCGCCACCGCGCTGGATTTCGCCACGGCGTTGTCGCGGGTGGTCGCGGGCGAAACGATTCTGGCGAAGGCCGGCACCTACCCGGTGCCCTATCAGGCTGGTGCCAAGAACTCGATCGTGTTCTCGAAATCGGGCCAGGCGGCAAAGCCCATCCTGGTCGCGTCCGATGGCGGGCAAGCGTTGTTCGATTTTTCGTTCCCCGAACAAATGTGGGTCCAGGATTCCTTCGGTTTCAGCGTCACGGGCAGTTATTGGACGTTCAGGGGGATCGGCATCACGCGTGCCGGCTATCAGGGGGTCTACGTCACCGGTCAGTACAACAGATTCGAAAACTGCGCGTTCTTCGACAACAGAAACACCGGCCTTGAAATCAACAAGGGCGGCGCATACACAACGGTCATCAACTGCGACGCCTATCGGAATTATGATCCCAAAAAATTCGGCGGCATGGCCGACGGTTTTGGGCCCAAGGAGACGCAGGGCCCGGGCAACAAATTCATCGGCTGTCGCGCCTGGGAGAATTCAGACGACGCCTATGATGCCTTCGAAAGCCCGGAAACCGTGACCTTCGAAAACTGCTGGGCGTTTCGCAATGGCATCGACGTCTGGAATTACGGGGGTTATGCCGGCAACGGGAACGGGTTCAAGGTGGGCGGCAATGCCGTACAGGCGAACCACAAGCTGACCAACTGCGTGGCCTTCGAAAACCGCGTGAAGGGATTCGATCAGAACAACAACACGGGCGGGCTGACGATCTACAACTGCACGTCCTACAACAACGGGATGAACTTTGGACTGGGCGGCACCCTCAACTCCGGGCAGCGGCACGACCTGAAGAACAACATTTCGCTGGGCGCGGCGGGCACCATCGCGAACGCCACCGACCAGAACAATTCATGGAGCGCGGGATTCGCCGTCAGCGCGGCGGACTTCGCCAGTTTGGATCTGGCGCTGGCCATCGCCGCGCGAACCGCGGACGGTGCATTGCCGCAAAACGATCTGTTTCGCCTGAAGGCGGGCAGCAAACTGATCAACGCCGGGATCAACGTTGGACTTCCGTTCAAGGGCACGGCACCGGATCTGGGCGCGTTCGAATCCGCGTACTGAAGGTGGCCGGCGGCTACGAGATCGCTCCGGATACCGGTTCGGTTACCCTATCGCCATGGTTGAGACCGTGGCACCCGACGCTCGAACATTTCGCGGCAGCCGTCCGACGCGACGGTGGTCAGTCATGCCGCCGGCGTCGGTCGCGTTCGTTGCGATCGCGCTCGCTGGCGCGCGGCCGGCCGCGGCCGAGGTCAGGGTGGCGGCGCTGATCGGCGCCCACATGGTGGTTCAGCAAGGCCGACCGGTTCGTTTGTGGGGAACGGCCGATCCCGGGGAAAACGTCCGGGCGGGGATCGCCGACAAGACTGCCCAGTCGCGGGCGGATGCGCGCGGATACTGGACGGCCACGCTGCCGCCGCTGGGCGCTGGCGGGCCCCACACCTTGACGATCCAGGGATCGAATACCCTGACGTTCGGGGACATCTGGGTGGGCGAGGTCTGGATCGCGTCTGGCCAATCCAACATGGATCTGGTGCTGTCGCGCGCGACCGGCGCGGCCGAGGCGGTCGCTGGGGGGTGCCCGGCCCTGCGTCTATTCACCGTACCAAGAACGACGGCCGCTGTGCCGAAGACCGACGTCGAAGGCCAGTGGCAGGTGTGCGACGCGAACACGGCGCCCGCATTCTCGGCTGTCGCGTTCCATTTCGGGCGTGACGTGCAACGCGCGCTGGGGGTGCCCGTCGGCCTGATCCTGGCGTCGCGCGGTGGAACGCCAGCAGAAGCCTGGACGCCCCGGTCGGCGCTGCTTGCGGATCCGGCGCTGCGGTCGATCGTGGACGACTACGAAAAAGTGGCCAGCGATCCGACGGCGCGCGCCGAGATCGAACATGCTCTGGCGGCCTGGGAGGCCCGCAACTTTCATCAGGATCGGGGCAACACCGGCGAGGCACGCGGCTATGCGAGCCCGCGGTCGACACCGAAGGGTTGGTCGACGATGAATTTGCCGCGGCCCTGGGAGAACGCCGCCCTGCCGATCGACGGGGCGGTCTGGTTTCGCCGCGAGATCGACGTGCCGGCGGACTGGCAGGGACAGCCGCTTGCACTGTCGCTGGGGCCGATCGATGACTTCGACGTCACGTATTGGAACGGCGAACGGATCGGCGCAACCGGATCCGAGACGCCCGAGTACTATGCGGTGCCGCGGCGCTACACCGTCCCGGCGCGTGTCGTCAGACGCGGCCGGAACGTGATCGCGGTCCGCGTGTTCGATCACTACGGATCGGGCGGCTTCATGGGGGCGGCCGCTCAGATGAACGTTCGGCCGCAATCGGGCGCCGCGGATGCGCTGTCGCTGGCGGGCGCGTGGACCTTCAAGATCGAGAGCCGCTTGAAGCCGGTGATCGCGGACTTCGCCACGCGGCCCAAGATCCCTGAGGCCAGCAATCCCGAGAGTCCATCGGTGTTGTGGAACGCGATGATCGCTCCTGTCACCCAGGTTCAAACGGCGGGCGTCATCTGGTACCAGGGCGAGAGCAACGCCGAGCGGGCGTTTCAGTATCGGACGCTATTTCCCGCCATGATTCGGGCCTGGCGCGCGGCGTGGGCGTCGCCGGAGTTGCCGTTCCTGTTCGTGCAGCTACCGAATTTCGCCGACGGAGCTCACCCGGCGCCGCTGGGGTCGGGTCGCTGGGCCGGGCTGCGGGAGGCGCAGGCAGCGGCGTTGAAACTTCCGAAGACCGCGATGGCGGTGACACTGGACATCGGCGAGGCGGCGGACATCCATCCGCGCAACAAGGCCGAGGTGGGGCGGCGCCTGGCGTTGCAGGCGCTGAGGGTCGTCTACGGCAAGGACGTGATCGCGTCCGGGCCCGTGTTTCAGTCGTCGAAGCGGGAGGGGCGGACGATGCGGATTCGATTCGGCGCCGTCACCAGCGCGCTGTCGAGCACGGACGGCGCAGCGCCGAGGGGTTTCATCATCGCCGGCGGCGATCAGATTTGGCATCAGGCCGAGGCGCGCATCGACGGATCGGATGTGGTGGTCGCTTGTCCCGCCGTCTCGGATCCGGTGGCAGTCCGCTATGGCTGGGGCGATGATCCCGACGCCACGCTGCGAAACCAGGCCGATCTGCCCGCGGCGCCATTCCGTACCGACGATTGGCCGGCAATCACCGGTAGCAGGGCCGGCGATGAATGACAGCCCGATGACAAGGGCCGGCGCACTGATCGCGACCGCCATCGCGCTTCACCTTGTCCCGGGTCACGGGTACGCCGCACCATCGGCAAGGCCGGCTGCCGCACGCACGAAAGGTCCCCCCGCGCCACGCCTGCTCACCGACGAGGGCGGCGCGCGCCTGATCGTCGATGGGCGCCCCTTTCTGATCCTGGGCGGCGAGCTGGGCAATTCGGGTGCATCGACGCTGGCGTCCGCGAAGCCCGCGCTTGCGAAGCTGGGCGCGATGAACGGCAACACGGTGCTGCTTCCCGTGTCGTGGGAGCTGGTCGAGCCTTCGGAGGGACAGTTCAGCTTCCACCTGATCGGCCAGTTGCTGGCCGAGGCGCGCAGCCGGAAACTGCGCGTGATCCTGCTGTGGTTCGGAAGCTGGAAGAACGGGATGTCCAGCTACGTGCCCGCGTGGGTCAAGGCCGATCAGCGGCGATTTCCCCGAGCCGAGGTCAAGGGTGGGCGCGGCGTCGAAGCGCTGTCCGTGTTCGCGGAAACCAATCGCGACGCGGACGCGCGCGCGTTCGCCGCGCTGATGCGGCATGTCCGCGCGATCGACGAACGGCACCGCACGGTGATCATGGTGCAGGTCGAAAATGAAGTCGCCATGATCGACGAGGCGGCCGATCGCGGCGCGGCGGCCGCAGCTGCTTTCCTTGCGGGACCGCCCGCCGAACTGGTGCAACGCTTGACCGCCAACCGGTCGAACCTTGAACCCTGGCTTGCCGCGGCCTGGAAGAAGAAGGGATTCATTGGGTCGGGGAGTTGGGAAGAAATCTTCGGCAAGGGGCCCGCCACCGAGGAACTGTTCATGGCCTGGCACTACGCGCGGTACGTGGACGCGGTCACCCGCGCCGGCAAGGCCGGATACGCGCTGCCGATGTTCGTGAACGCGGCGTTGAATCGTCCCGGCAAGCGGCCAGGCGAGTATCCGAGCGCCGGCCCGTTGCCGCACCTGTTCGACGTCTGGAAGGCGGGCGCGCCGTCGATCGAACTGCTGGCTCCCGACATCTACCTGCCCGACTTCGCCGCCTGGTGCACGGCCTACGCGCGGCCCGGCAATCCGCTGTTCATCCCCGAGGCAAGGAACGAAGTCGACGCGGCGGTCAACGCCTTCTTCGCTGTTGGCCAGGGCGCAATCGGGTTCTCGCCGTTCGCGATTGAATCCGCTGGACCGGCCGCCGCGACGGCGTTGACGGACGCCTACGCGATTCTTGGGCAAGTCGCGCCGATGCTTGATGCGAACCGCGCCTCCGGTGGCGACGGCTCCCGCTCCACCGCGGGCGTGCTGGTGACCAAAGACCAACCCACGGCCAAGGTGGTGGTCGGGGACTACGTTCTGTCGGCGAGGCATGACTACACCTGGCAGTGGTCGTCGCCGGCACGGGCGGAAAACACCTGGCCGACCGCGGGAGGCATGGTCGTCGCGCTTGCGCGGGACGAGTTCATCGTCGCCGGCAACGGGATCATCGTTACCTTCGAACCACAGCCCGCCACGCGCGGCGATCCAGGCGATCCAATAGTGGGGATCGATCGGATTGACGAGGGCCGCATCGCGAACGGCCGGTTCATCGTCACCCGACGGCTGAACGGCGACGAAACCCATCAGGGCCGCCACCTTCGCCTGCCGCTGGGCGCCGCCGGTGTGCAACGCGTGAAGTTGTACCGGTACCGCTGACGCCTAGCCGTCCCTCGGAGATGGTTCAGCGTCTTGCCGCTGTCGTTGGATCCATGGGATAAACATTCGCCTTAGCGGGCGTTCCAAGGAGTTCCATGCACTGGCGCGTGAAAGGTCTGGTTCAGAAGGTACTTGGCACGATTCCACTCGGCGACTGGGCGCACTATCTGCTGCAACGCCGCCTGGGGAACCTCAACGATGTCTCTGGTGAGGTCCGGATCAAGCTGGATGACTGGCGAATCATGGCTGGTCACCTGGCGGACGCCGGGAGGTCCATCGCTGGCGCTCGCCTTGTCGAGATTGGCACCGGGTGGTACCCGACCTTTCCTCTCGCTTTCTATCTGGGCGGGGCCGCCAAGATCGTGACGTTCGACCTCACGCGCCACATCAAAGCCGATCTCACCCTCGGTTGCGCCGCGTTCCTGGGTGGACACCTAGACTTGCTGGCCAGCGCCTGCGGCGTTCCCGCTTCGGAAGTGGGTGACCGCTACCGCCGATTGATGGACCGCCTGGACGATCGCCTGGACCTGACCGGCGCCACCGACGGCGTCATCGAGTACCGCGCCCCCGCCGACGCGCAACAGACGGGTCTGTCGGATGGCTCGATCGACTGCGTCTTCTCGAACAGCGTCCTCGAACACATCCCATTCGAAGTCATCGACGGGATCTTCCAAGAGGCCATTCGGATTCTTCCGCCCGGTGGAATGATGTTTCACTCTGTGAATTGTGGGGATCACTATGCATACGTCGACAAATCGATCTCGCAGCTTCACTACCTGCGCTACTCGGACGCCGACTGGCGTTTCTGGCAAAATCGGTTCCTCTATCAGAACCGCATGAGAGCCCAGCAGTTCGTTGAGTTGGCGGAACGTGCCGGCTTTGCCATCGCGCTGAACACCGCCAGACCTTCGGAACGCCGCCTTCGGGAGTTGGCCGAAGTGCCTGTCCACGGCAGCTTCGCGCGGTTCACGACCGAACAGCTGTGCATCACCAGCATCGATTTCATCGCGCGTAAGGAGGCCCTGGGCTCGCTGGCTTCCCCGTCCCCCCAGTCACCCTCGCGGAGTATCTAACGGGGTTTTCAACGAATCTGCTAACGGTCTGCTAGCGGGTCTGCCAACGAATCTGCCAACGAATCTGCCAACGGATCCTTTACCGGATCTTGTGGTACCAGGAGATGGTCTGGCGCAGACCCTCGACGAAATTGACCGCCGCGGTGTATCCCAACCCAGCCCGGGCGGCCGAAATATCCGCCACCGAATGTTTGATGTCGCCTGATCGTTCGGGATCATGCCGCGCGGTCAGGGGGCGCCCCAACGCGTCTCCGATCAGCGTCACCACGTCGTTCAAAGTCGTCGGTGTTCCGCAGGCGACGTTGTAAACGTGTCCCGAGGCCCCCTCGGCGGATGCGGCCAACAGGTTGGCTTCGACCACGTTGTCGATGAAACAGAAGTCGCGGGACTGGGTGCCGTCACCGAAAATCACGGGTATTTCCCCACCAAGTGCTCTGGTGATGAATTTGGGGATGACAGCCGCGTATTCGGATTGTGGATCCTGGCGGGGGCCGAAGACGTTGAAGTATCGCAAGCAGACCGTTTCGATTCCGAAGGCCGACGCATAGACCTGGCAATACAACTCCCCCGCCAGCTTGGTCGCGCCATAAGGAGAGATGGGGCGAGGGACCATGGTTTCGATCTTGGGCAATGAGGGATCGTCGCCATAGGCGGCCGACGACGCCGCATAGACCACACGCCGCACGCCAGCCCGTCTGGCGGCCTCCAGGACCTTCAGAGTTCCGGTGGCGTTCACCGCGTGATTCTCAACCGGCTCGGCTATGGATTTCGGCACAGACGGGATGGCAGCTTCGTGGAAAATGACCCTGACCCCCGTGGCAGCCCGGGCCATGACGGCGTCGTCCAGGATACTGCCCTCGAAGAGCTCGATGTCGTCGGCTATGTCCGACAGGTTCTCCCGTTTTCCCGACGAGAAGTCATCGATGATCCGGACGCGTTCGCCACGCGCCAGCAGGGCGCGCGCCAGCGCCGATCCGATGAAACCGGCTCCACCCGTGACCAAATACCTGTTCATGATTCGTTCCTCTATGGCTCAAGCAAGGCTATGGCGGCGATTGGTGCCGGTGCGATCTGTTCGACGGCTCGTCGCAGGTTGCGGGCATCTGTTTGACCCTTGCGGGTGGCCAGCACCACGGCGTCCGCGACGTCCTGGATCAAGTTGACGTCACCCCCGGTCAGAATCGGAGGCGTGTCGATGATGATGTAATCGAACGTCTCCCTGAAACGTTCGATGGTCGAGACGATGCCAAGTCCGTCCAGGATGGAAGCCGCGTGGGGTGCCAAGGCGGTGCCGCACGCACCGCAAAAACGCGCCAATTCGGGCAAGACCGTCGTGCAGCGGGGACAGGAATTGCGTTCCATGGCCAGAACGGACAGGGGGGGAGGGCCGATCTGGGCGATCACCCACGGTTCGGATGGATTGTGACGATGACGCGCGATCTGGCTCCTGAGGCCCTCGGGGGGATCGAAGCCGAACAGCTCACCCAAGGTACCGTTTCGTCCCGTCGCCTCAAGAAGCAGAACGCGAAAACGCCCAGGCTCGGCAAAAGCAAGGGCGAGGTTGGCGGCCAGAGTCGTTTTTCCTTCCCCATGGCTGGCGCTGGTACACAGGATGGTCCGCGTGTCGCGGCGATCGATCAGTCTCTGCCGCAGGAGACGGAACGCTGATGCACGGGCGGTATCGCGGTCCGTGAAGACCAAACGTGGGTCGAACGGGGGGCGGGGCGTCACCGGGACGAAGCGAATCTCACCTCGCTGGTCATGGGTGCGCTGAACCAGCGCTGTCGCCGGCAGTCGCTCGATGCCCGTTCCGCTGCGGACCGCTAGCCGGTCATCGGAGCTGGTGGCCACGGCGTTGCGCTTGCCGGGCCCTTGGTACCGGCCGCTGTCAGCCAACTTTTCCCGTCAGCCTGGGAACCACGACCACCAGGTCGACATTCACGGCTCGCATGACGTCCCGCTGGTCGTAGACGCGCCGATCCAGTGAACCAGCAACCACGATTGCGATAAGCGCCAACACCAGCGATCCGGCAACGCCCGACAAGACGATCTTGAATCTTCCCCCCGTGAAGGGGCGCCCCGGGCGAAAAGCCGGATCCGTGATGGCCAATCCGCCGGCCTGATTCTCCGCGGCCAGGATGGCCATCAGTTCAATCTGAAACTGCCGGCCTTCCAACTGCCGCTGCCGTTGTCCCGCGTCCGCAACCGCGCGTGAGAGGCGGGCCCATTCGCCGTCAACAGCAACAATGGGACCCGCGCCGCGAGGAACGTCGCCTCGGGGTGCGTCCCTCCCTCGCAAGGCCGATATTTGCGAACGGATGGCTCCCAAGGCACGACGCAGAGTTGCCTTTCGAACCGCCTCGTCACCGCCCTGGGCCGGCTCGCTTCGCGGCGTGTCGGATGATCCAACCCGCGTGGAGGTGGTGGCGGCCTCGGCCTGGCGGAGAGCGGCTTGCGCTTCTTTCGCGCGCACGATTGCCGTCTTGACATCCGGATGTTCGTCCGTGAAGCGGGACTGCTTTTCAGAGAGATCCCTCTGCGTGGCTTGAAGGTCTGCCCGGGCTGTTTCCACGGCGCGGTCGACGCGCGCGGCGGGTGCATCTCGATTCACGGGGCTGGTCAGAGAACTTTCAACCTGGGCCGACTGTATCTCCAACGACGCAATTTCGGCCGAACTCGATGAAGAGCGCTCGCGGTCGGTCGCGCGGATCGTACCTCCTGGTGAGGCTTGCTCCATGGCAAGCGCTGGATGCTTGACCAGAAAGGTGGACAGGGCCGCTTCCCGGGCCTTGAGATCCTCGTCGGCACGCTTTCGTTCCGCTTTCAGGAACAGATTGGCCTTTTCCGTCTCCTGTCGCCGCCTGTGTTTGTCGTCGTCGATGACCTTCTTGGCCAAACGCGCCAAGACCTTTTGCGCCAGATCACGGCTGTCCGCGGTGAATGATACCCGGTACGCATAACCTTCGCGTACGGCGACGGTGAGCCGGGCCTTCATGTCCGTCGTGGCCTCGACCAGACCGCGCTTCTCCACCAACTCCGGGTAGAGATTCATTTCCTTGATCACCTCCTCCAGTCGCTGCCGCGAGGTGATCATGTCTTGCAATTGAAGACCAATTTGGCGCGGCGATTCGTGTTGGGAATCCGATCCCTCCACGATCGGGGGCTCGTACATGATGACGGTCTCCGAGCGATACTGGCGCACGGTCAACAACGCCCAGACCGCTGTACCGCAGAGACCCAGAAAGAAGATGAACACCCCCACCCAGATTGCCCGGAGGGCTCGCGGCAGGAACGCCACCAGCCCCGAGAATCCGTCGCCAGACGACGGTTTGGCAGGCACAAACATCATCTCCAACTATACACGGTCAGGAACCCGGCCAAGGACGTCGACGCCGACATCCAGCAGGTCTTGCCTATCCAAGACGCGTGGATCAAAAGCGCCCGCGATCAGCCCCGCCGCAGCCAAAAGCAGGCACATCAGCGCCGTCAACCAGGCGACGAACGCCATGGTTTCTCCGCCCGCGACCGGGCGCTGGCCGGGATCAGCCACCTCGAAACGGAGCGCCAGGCGCTGTTTCATGGCGCCCAGAGCGGTTCGGGTTTCGACTCCACGCTGGACGACCTGAGCCCGCGCCTGGAAGAGGTCACGGTCCTCGGCCGCCTCGCGCTTTTTATGGGCGCTTTCCTCCATGACCTCGGCATTGCGCGTTTCCGCTTGGTCGGTGGACGCGACCCTGCGTTCGATCTTGCGTTCTTGGCGCGTCAACTCGACGGCCGAAAGCAGGTCCGCCAGGTCCTGCGCCACCTCCCAGGACAGGTCGGGATCCGCCGCTTGGAAGGTAATTTCGATGCGTACGGCACGGCGGGGATCAGTTGGTGACCGATACTCGACGAAGTCGTTTTCCAGGATGGTGACTTCGAGGGCTTCTCGCATCTCATCAACGACGCTTGCCGGATCTTGCTCGACGTCCGGAAAGCCGCGCGGGTGACGCTGCGCGACTCGAAGCAGGTTGGCCCGAGAGAAAGCGAGATCATCGATGGGCGACCTGATCTGACCTGACGTCACCGGTAGGTTTGAATCCGAGAGGATTCCCTCGACCAGCCGAAGCACCACAGTGGTGCTGTAGGGCGGTGGACGCTGAATGCGTCGCACCGCCGCTCCCGCCCCAATCAGGATTGCCAGGCTGACCCAAATCGGCCAGGACTCAGCAGCGCGGCGCGCCAGGCGCCCGATGGTGTGCAGGGCAGTTCTGGCCAATGGTGGCTCATCGTCCAGCCACCCTGATGCCGCCGTTGACGTCACGCTACGTCCATCGCCAAAGCGGCGCCCGTCTGGTTCACCCAGGTATCTGCAGGCCCAACATCGCCACGTCGTCGCGCTCCCCCGATTTGGCATCGACCGCGGCCACCAGGCGGCGACTCAACTCGGCAACGTCGTGGGGACCATCCTCGACGATCGCGGTCAGCTTGCAGTGGCCTATCGTCGAGCAGGCGACATGAGCGCCAGACAGCACCTCGAATGCGCCATCCGTGGCCAGGATCAAGATATCGCCCGGATCGGCCCTGTGCCCTTCCTCCTGATACTGCGTTGAGGAATTGATTCCGATTGGCAGGCAGGACGGGCGTCCGATCAGTTTGACCTCGCCATCCTTGCGACGAAGAATCGGCAGAACGTGCCCGGCGTTGGCCACCACCCATCGGCGGGTTGGCATGTCCAGACGCACACAGACCACGGTTGCAAAACGATCGTCATGCATGCGCGCGGGCGGGGACATGTTCAGTTGGGTAAGTAGGTGGGCAGGCCCATCAGTCTCGGAAGCCAGTCGTCGAATTTCCCCCGCGAGTCTCGACATGGTTAGCGCCGCCGTCACCCCCTTGCCCGACACGTCTCCCATCGTGGCGACCAGACGCCCAGCGCCAAGATCGATCAGGTCGTAGAAGTCTCCCCCCACCGCGAAGGCGGGAAGGTACTCGGCAACCACCCGGATCCCGGCCGAATTCGTCTGTAGGGATTTCGGTAACAGCGCCCGTTGTACTTCACGCGCGCTGACCATGTCTTGGTCCCGCCACTTCGATATGGACTTGCGCGCGTGGGTACGGGCGCGCGGCAGAAGATCGCCCACTCCGCTTGCGAAAGCGGTCAGGGCCTCCAGGTCGGAAGCCGTGAAATCCGGGGACCCGGCGGAACGCTGGACCAAGACGAATCCCTCATGCGAAGAACTGCTGAAAACAGGCACGGACATTGCCGGCCCAAGGCAACGGGCAGCATCGCCGGCGGCACGAACCGGTCGAATCGGCAAGAAGTCAGCGACCTTCGTTTTGTCACTGTGCGCGTGGAAAGGCGAACGCGAACCGGCTGCTTCCGGGGAATCGCAGACTGAACGCAACGTCCCCGACGCCTCGGCGACGAACAGATTGGAGTAATCAATGTTCGACCAGATCATCGCCAAGGCGGCGCCAAGCCTGTGACCTAGCTCAGCGGGGGAAGTCGGCTCGCCGAGGGACAGGAGTGCCTGTTCCACGGGAATCTCGACAACCGGCGGAATTTCCACGATCCGCGGTCTTGTAGAACGAAGACGAACGGGAAACGCCCCCGGTGCGATCGGTGCGTCCCAATCAGAAGAGAACCTAGTTGTTTGTTGCATAGTCCACACTCCACGACGAACGAAAAACATGCTGCTCTTGATTGGCGGCATGTGTCAATCGCGTTCTTGTTTATTTCGGCAGCATGCTACCCGAGGCAGCTCCCCCGCCCAAGCGACGGTTGTGAAAACCTGGCGTCGCCGTTTGGGCTCAGCTCTGCGAAGTTGGCCGGCTGTGGGCGCGAGAAGGTCCGCTTTCCGCCACCGACATGACGCGGTCCAGCCGCAGGAGCTTGAAGATGGCCAGCGGCTGGTCCTGCAGTCCCTTGACGATGACTTCGCCCCCTTGGGCCCTGACGCGCTTGTATAGGGACACCAAGGCGCCGATACCCGAGCTGTCCACCATACGCAGCGAAGACAGATCCACGTCCACGTGCCGGGGCTGCAGGCGAACCAAGTCATCTATCGCGGGTCTGATTTCGGGAACACTAACCGCGTCCAGTTCGCCCCTGATGGATATCGTTGTGACGCCGCCGTCCTTCGTGGATATTTCGAAAGTCATTGTCGTGGCCTTATGGAGATCGGTAGGGGTTAGTTTCTTGGCCGCCGTCACTGAATGTCTTGGAAAGGGTCAGTACGTTTGGCTGGCCCGGGCGATAGTCGAAGTCAACGAACGACTGAATGATGAACAGACCCAGTCCATTTTCCGGAAGGTCGTCCAGTTGGGGCGGTGCGACCGCATCGGGATCGAAGGATTTGCCCCAATCGGATAGCTCGATGGTGATCTGGCCGGGTCCTATGCGGATGTTCAGTTCGACGATCCCCTGGGTGCTGCCCTTGTACGCGTGCTGGACGATGTTGTTAAAGGCCTCGCCGACCGCCGACACAACCTTGAGCTGAAAGTCGTTCCAGTCCTTGCCTTGGGGCGAAGGCGTGACCAGCTTGCAGGCGGCCGATACCGCCCTGAGGGCGACGTCCCGATGGGCAAGAACTCCGGAAAGTTCGATTCGAATCATGTCGATTGCCGGGTTGTACGGGGCGCGCAAAGGGTGCCGCGCGCCGGGCCTTTTGTTGTACCGTGGCGCCGTGGACCTTTCAGTTCGCATAGCCAAACGGGTAATCGACATCGTCGGCGCCTCATTGGGACTGGTGATTACCTCTCCCCTCTTTCCGGTCGTGGCACTGGCAGTGTACATCGATTCGCCTGGAAAGGTGCTGTTCCGCCAACGTCGGGCGGGTCAACTTCTGCCCTCGACGCCCACAGGGTCCACTGTGCCGGTCCCGCGGTTTGGTGAGTTCCTGATGCTGAAGTTCCGGTCGATGATTCCGGACGCCGAGAAGCTGACGGGGCCTGTGTTGGCCGACGCGCAGGACCCGCGTGTAACCAGGGTTGGTCGATTTCTGCGTCGCACGCGCCTGGACGAGTTGCCCCAGTTCATCAACGTGCTGATAGGTGACATGAGCCTGGTGGGACCGCGTCCGGAACGCCCCGAACTGGCGGAACAGCTGGCGATGACGATCCCTTACTTCGAGGAGAGGATGCGGGGCATCAAGCCCGGCATTACGGGTCTGGCCCAGATCTCGCTCGGGTATACGGGGAAGCCCCGGAAGGGAAGTCCTCTTGAGCCCTTCGAGAAGGGACTCACGAATCCTTTCAAGATCGAGGGAGCGGAGAACGCGCTGGCCGACGACATGCGGATCAAACTGCTGTACGACCTGGCCTACTGCGCCGCCGCGGAACATCTGCGCACGTTCCTTCCGCTTGAGTTGTCCATCGTGCTGAAGACACCCCTGGTCATGCTGCGGGCGCGCGGAACCTGAATCAGCGAACGGGTGATCACGCCGACCCAGACGGGCGATCACGGTGACCGAGGCGAAGGTGCGGACCGGCCACCCACGCTATGGTATTTGAGGCTTATGGCCTATCGACATTCCCCCGCGTGGTTGCCGCTGCTGCTGATGTCGCTGGTGTCCTTGCTGACCCTGACGTGCGCGACGGTGCGCTCATCGTTCAACTACGCGGCCGAGCCCGATCCCCGCAAGCAGGAGTACGAACTGGGGCCGGCCGACATCGTCCGGGTGACCGTATGGCACAACGCGGAGCTCTCTGGCGACGCGATCGTGCGTCCTGACGGAACGATCACCTTGCCGCTGATCGGTGATCTAAGGGCCGCGGGGCGCACTCCGCCGCAACTGCGGGCCGAAATCGCCGAGCGATTGAAGACCTTCGTCAAGGATGAGGCGGCCATCGTCACGGTGGCGGTCTCCACGGTCAACAGTTATCGCTTCACGGTCGCCGGTCACGTGGAAAGACAGGGGGCCTACACGTCGACACACTACGTGACCGTCTCGGAGGCCATTGTCCTGGCGGGAGGGCCGAATCGATACGCGAACCCCGAGCAAATCGTCATCATCCGTGCGGACAAAAAGGCGGGAAAGCCACGCCGCATTCCGATCGACTATCCCAGGATCCTGACCGGGCAGTTTCCCGAGCAGGATATTCCAGTCACGACTGGTGACATTGTCTACGTTCCTTGAGTTGGTGGTTCCATACGGCGATCGAACAGTTCGTCGTGTGGGGCGAAACGCGCGCGGACATCCGCCGGATTCCGTCGGGAGCTGTGGTGGAACCGGCCTGCGGTTTGTAGCCCGCCGTTTCACGGCCTGCTAAGTTCGCGCGATGGCATCCGAGGTTAACGGTGGATCGCGGTCCGTGTCCCGTCGCAGCGCCGTTGTTTGGCTTGTGGGCCTGGGTGTCACGTTGGCGGCCGCCGTGTACGTGATGCGACGAAGGATCGTTTCGCGTTTGTCGGGGTTGACCAGGTCGGCCGCGTTCGCGTCCACCCCCCCCTTGACGCCCCACGATCCTGTCCGCGATCGCTCGACGATTCACGTCGCGCGCGGCGGGACGCCCGGCGAGAACATCGACCAGGTGCTGGCCAAGATCGGCGGAATGCAGAAGGTCGTCGGGGCCAATGATGTGGTGATCGTTAAGGTCAGCGCCCAGTGGTGGAACCAGGGGATGACCAACGTCGCCGCCGTGAGGCGCACCATCGAGAAGATCTTGGAGATCCCCGGATTTTCCGGCGAGGTGATCGTGTTCGAAAATGTCCACTTTCGGATGCCGGACGGCTCGGGACTTGCGCGCGCGTGGACGCATCCCAGCGATCGGAATGTCGACATTCCCGGGTGGAACAAGCTGGGTGATCTCATCCCGCACTTCAAGGCGCTTGGCGCTCCGGTCAGCTTCGTGGGGCTGGTCGACGCGGGGTTAAGCGCCCTGTCGGACGACCACTGGCACGATCACGGCCACGCGCACGGTGTGTATGGCGGCGACGGAAGGGGTCCGATCGCTCCGGGCGAGGACCGCGACGGCTACCACTGGGATTTCTCGCAGACGTTTCGCAAACGTCGGAGTCTTGTCGACTACGCCCAGGTTCCGCTCTCTTGGCCGGTCTTCACGTCGCCCGGCAGTGGATTGGTCGTCGACCTCAAGGACGGTCTGTTCAAACGGGAAGGGGGCAAGCGGCACCGTATCGATCGCAAGCTCACCTTCATAAACATGACCACCGCGAACGAACATGGCTCGACGGGGTTCACCGGTTGCTGCAAATCGGCGATGGGCATCGTCGACATGAGCGCCGGCCGCCTGGGGACCGACCCTCGCATCAGCGAATACCAATCGGTGCACTACTTCGGATCTCCGACGGCCAGTTGGCGGATGGCGGGACCGCTGGCCCACTTTGCGCGGCAGGTGCGGACGCCTGATCTGTACATCACGGTGGCCGAATGGGTCGCCGCCATGCCGCACGGGATCACGGAGGAAGAATGGGGCGAGGGGAAGGACATTCGCCACGCCGCGGAGTCCGCGGTCCACACCAAGACCGTGGTGGCAGGAACGGATCCCGTGGCCGTCGACGCGTGGTGCGTGAGAAACCTTCTGATGCCCATCGGGGGATCCAACCGCGACATGTACGACCTGGACAACCCCGACAGCCGGGCATCCCGATTCTTACGGTACTACCGCGAGGTTTATGGAGCCGGCACGTTGCTGCCGGAACTGGTCGTCGTCACTTAACTCTGACCAGGAACGGCATGGCCAGGCGGAAATGGGCCAGGCCGGTGGGGATACCCCGATCGATGGTCAGCCGTTTCAGATCGAACCTGTCGTCGACGGAACCAATCGGGTTCGTGCCGGGCGTGGACGTGAAGCCCAGTTCGTAGCCGGCCGCCGCCAGCGCCTGTCGCACCAGGGGGAGGTAGGAGATCCGCTTGCCCACCGGGTAAGCGATGGTGGTCACCGGCTTGCCGATTTCGCGTTCCAGCATGGCGCGCGATTCGCGCAATTCGGCGTCAATTTCGGCGGCAGGGAGTGTTTGCAGGACGCGATGGTTGCGCGCATGCGACCCGATTCCCATACCGGCCGCGTGCAGCGCCCGCACGTCATCCCAGGTCATCAGGACGCGATTGGCCAGATCGCGATCAATGGTCGGCGTCCACGCGACGCCGCAGGCGGCCGCGATTTCGTCGAGAAAACGATCGAGATCGAGGCCAAAGTGATCTTTGACGATCCGGTTCAGCCTTCGAAAGGCGTGGCGCTGGCCGGCGTCATCGCCGAGGTTCAGCGTTTCTGGCGCGGGGTAGTCGATGTGCACGATCTTTTTCGTGCTGCGTTTCAGCAGGAAGCTGATGCGTTCCCACCAGAAAAGGCGGCGATCGGTCACGTGCCCGGTGCTGATGAAGAAGAGGGCTTTGATGCCATGACGCTTGAGAATGGGGAGCGCCTGGTCGTGGTTGTCGCGGTATCCATCATCAAACGTGACCAGTACGCTGTCCGGTGGCAGCGTGGGCCCCCCGCGGTAAGCGGCCAGGACTTCATCAATGCCGACCGGCTGAAAATTCCGACGGAGGTATGCCATCTGCTGGTCGAACTCGGCGGGCGTGGCGTCGATGAGGGCGGGGTCGAGATCACCGATATCGGCGGGGTCGACCACGCGGTGGTACACGGCAACGGTCAGTCCGGCACCCGGCCAAAGATGCCGCCGTCGCCCGGCCAAAATGGCGCGTGGAATCCCCAGGTGATCGAGCGCCGTGCTCAGAGCGGCGATGCTTTTGTTCATGATTTTCTTGCCAGGGCTACACCGAATATTGTGCGGTCTCAGTTGTGAGTCAACGGGGGAAGGGGCGTACCATGGCGCGTTTGTACAGGGTGAGGTACGCATCGACCATCCGCCGGCGATCGTAGTGCGCCAGCGCCAGCTCCCTTCCGAGACGGCCCATTTCAGTCGCATGGCCCCGGTTGCCTTCCAGGCTGGCCAGTGCTGCGCGCAGGGCATCTTCATCACCGGACGGGACCAGGATCCCGGCTCCGCTGTTTGCCAACACCCCGGGGATGCCACCGACCGCCGTCGCGATGACTGGCAAAGCAGATGCCATCGCCTCCAGCAGGACAAGGGGTAAGCCTTCGCTGCGCGACGAAATCACGAACACGTCCAGTGCGGCCAACAACTGGGGAATATCGCCGCGCATCCCAGGCATGTGTACGAACGGTGCTCCGGCAAACCCGGCAACCAGCAGGCGGAGGGCGGGGCCTTCGGCGCCGTCGCCCACCAAGAGGACCCGCCACATCTCACCCAGAAGCGGCGCGGCCGCGCGCAGGAAGAGATCGAAATTTTTCTCCCCCGCCAGACGGCCGACGGAACCCACCACCCAGGCATCCTCGGGAATACCAAGCGCGCGGCGAATGTCCCGGCGGGCATCCGGATCGGCGTGGAAGGGGGCGGTATCGATTCCGTTCTCGATGATGACGACGTCCCGCCGGCCACGTTCATGAAGGCGTCTGGCGACCGCGGCGGTATCGGCCGAGACAGCGACGTACGAATCGACCAGGCCCGCCGCGAGTCGGCGCAGCAGCCTGCGGTGGAACGTGCCGATCATTTGACCGTGACGGGTGTGCACCGCCGCCGCGCGTGACAACCTGGCCGCGGGCGCGGCGTAGAGGAGCGGAAGGTGGTTGTGCGAATGAACGACGTCGATTTCCCTGTGCCGGAACAACGCCGCCAGCCGCAGCAGCAAACTGACATCGAAACCGGATCCCTTCGCCACGCGGACGGCATCCACCCCGCGCGCGCGGAACTCGTCGCCCAGTGGGCCGTCGGGGGCAGGGGCCAGGGAAACCGCCGTGACCTGATGGCCTAGCGCGACCTGTCCAGCAGCGAGATCGCGCGCCATCTTCTCTTGACCGCCGACCTCGAAAGAGGAGAGGACGTGCGCGATCTTCATCGGGGGTCCGAGGTAGGACCGGTGACCAGCGGGTCCATACGGCGGACGAATTCTAAGGTGGTTCATCGCGCGCGTCGAGACGATCTCCTGCTGGGGCCGATCGTCGGCGCCAGAAAAGTCAGGACGCCGTTTCGGGTCTGCGGCGTTTGATGAAGTGCTGGGCCAGGCCCCGAAGCTCGCGTGTCCCCGTACGTGCGATGAGCAGCGCCGCCGCCACGTAGATCAGTGCCCCAGCCACAATCTCGATACCCAGTCGTGCCGATGGCGATCGCCAGCCGAGAATCCCCATCGTCCAACGGGTACCCGCGATACCGGCGACCATGACCAGGCAGGCGAAGAAGGGTGGCAGCAGCGCCCCGCCAAAGGACAGCATCGATACGCCCTCTAGTTTCTTCAGGGCATAGAGGCAGAAGACATAGCGGAGCGCGAACGCCACGCCTACCGCGCTGGCCGCCCACAACGGGCCAAGCCGTCCCATGGTCAGCATGAGTCCCATCATCACGGCCAGGGTGGTCCATTCGATGGCGGCGTCCACCCACGGGCGGTTGCATGCGTGCAAATAGGCACCGATCGCGCCCCCGATGGGCCGCGGGATCGACAGGGCGCTGAGGTACATCAGGAAGTCACCGACGCCCGACCAACGCTGATCGAAGAAAACCGCTGCCAGCGGGTGCGCGATCATCCCCAGGCCGACCGCCATGGGGAACATGATCAGCGCCAGGATCCGGGTCGCCCGCAGAAGGACGCTGTGCCGTTCCTCGGGTTTGACGTGCGGAAACGACGCCAGGAGCACGTCCGTGATCTGCTCGCCGATCTGGGTCGCCGGGATGTCGGCCAGGTTGTACGCCAGGTTGTACTGGCCAAGAACGGCCGGTCCGAACAGGCGCGAGATCACGAGATTGTCCCAACGGCGCGCGGCAAAACCGGCCAGGTTGGCCACCGCCACTGCCACGCTGTAGCTGGACATCTTGCCCAGCGTCGCCGTGCGGATGGGGTGAGGTTCGATCCATTCGCGCCAGTGGACGGCCGTGAGAACCACCACCGCGCGCACGGCCGACCGCGCGATGTTGCCCCAGACCACGGACATCGCCCCCCAGCCGCGCATCGCCAGCCAAACGGAAATCCCTGAATAGACCAGCTCGCCTAGCGTTCGTGACAGGCTGACGCTGCCGAAGCGAAGGTCGCGGACCAGAATCCGTTCGGGCATGTAAGCCAGACGGTCGATGAGTACGGATAGCGCCAGTCCCGGGACATAGCGGCTGAGGCCCGGCGCGTCGAAGACGGGACCAAGCGGCCCCCGCCACAGGACCACGCCACCGATTGCCAGAATCCCGAGGAGAAGGTGAAAGAAGGTCGCGTGGAATACCGCGGGTCGCCCCGCCTGGGGATTGGCCACGATAAACATGCCCAAGCCAAGGGTCGAAAAGTGGTTGGCGCTGAGCACGAGCACGGACGCCGCCGAGACCTCACCGTAGGGGGCGGGGGCGACGTAGCGTACGAGCAGCAAGGTGCCCACCAACCCCAGCACCCTGGATCCCGTGCTGGTGATGATGCCGAGCGCGGCACCGCGTACCACTTTCCTGACGAGGGACATCGCTAGGCGGCGGCTGGGGAAGGACCGTGCACGGGGACTTCAGATATCACAGTCCGGCTCCGTGGATCCCAACGATTGCGTTCGGGGTGGGTGCTCGTTTTGCCGATGCGCTGAATGAGAGACGGGGGTTAAGCGGGGTCAAGCCGGCGAATTGAGCAAATCTCCGACGGTGACCGCTTGCCATCCCGCCACTGACAGGGCCTCCAGGATGCTGGGCAGGGCAGCCAGGGTCCAGCTCTGCCCCTCGTGCAGAAGCACGATCTCGCCAGGCCGAAGAGTTGCGGGTGACAGGCGTGTCACGATTTCCTCGGGAGAGGAGGTGCGGCAATCGTCCGAATCCAATGACCAGTGCACGGTGGTGTAGCCAGCGCGTGCGGTTAGCGCCAAGGAGCGCAGCGATATCGCCCCCCTCGGGGGCCGAACCAGGGCACGGGATGTGCGTGGCGGAGGCAGGAGTTCGGCGGTCCTCCGCAATTCCTCGCGTAGTGTGTTGCCGTCGAGTTCGGGGAAGATCTGGTGCGTGTAGCCGTGGCTCGCTACCTCGTGTCCCTGAGCGGCCATTCGGAGAAGCGAATCTTCTCGTCCGGCGCATGCCACGCCCACAACAAAAAACGTGGCCCGTACTCCGAAGCGACCGAGCACATCGAGGTAGGCGTCGGTCATCTCATGCGGGCCATCGTCGAATGTCAGTGCCACCCGCCGATCCGCGCGCTTCCCCCTTCGCACCAGGATTGATTGCGGAACGGCATCAGCGGCCAAGTTCACCAGGCGGCTTTTCCATCCGGGGGCGGGCGATGGCGGCGCAAGCCTTTGAACATGTGGTTGTTCCACCTCTTCGGGGCGGTGGGCAGCGTCTGCCCCGGCGCGGGAGGACGCATGACCATCGTACGGAGGCGCGGCCACTGCCATCATCGCTTCGTTTGGTGGCGATCCCGTGGCGGCAGCGCGGACCAGTGTGTGGTGAAGCTGCGACGCGCTTTCATCCCACCCCCCCCTGGCCCCGAAAGCGGCCACGGCGGCTGGGTCATAGGGTTCGTCCAGGGTGGCAATCAGCGCCGCCGCCAGAGCGTCAGGATCGCGCACAGGCACCAGGGCCCCGAGCTCATCCCGGTGCACCACGTCTGGAATGCCCCCCACGCGCGTGGCGACCACCCGGCGTCCACAGGCAAGCGCCTCGAGTATGACGTTGGGCGTGCCTTCGTGATGACTGGGAAGGGTCAGTAGATCCGCCGCGCCCATCCAGATCGGTACCTCCGTGAAAGGGCGTGGACCCAGGAACAGGACACGGTCGCCGAGGGAGCGCAGGGTTTCTTCAACCACGGTTCGCGCGCGACCATCGCCGATCAGGACCAACGTTGTTTCGGGGCGGGCGGTCGCCACCACGCGAAACGCGCTGGCCAGGTCCAGAATGCCCTTGTCGCTTTCGATGCGTCCGACATAAAGAATCCATTTTCGGACGTCGCCCGCCCGTCCCAAATCTGCGCGTGCCGCGGCCCTGTCGCGCGGGTAGAAGACCGTTCCATCGACACCGTTGCCGATGACGTCGATCCGGTCGGGCGAGACGCCAAGGCCCTGCGCGGCTTCGGCCAACTTGCGACTGACAGCGACCACGCGCGCCGCGCGGCCAAGGGCAAGAGCCATCTGGGCCCGCAGGGTGGGACGCAACGAGAGCACGTCCATGTCCGATCCGTGGAGCTTGACCACCGTCGGAACCCCCAGCAGCGCGCCCAACGCGACCGTCGCGGCGCCGTCCGGGTAGGCCCAGGACCCAAGCAATACGTCGAATCGGCCCCGGCGACGCAGCACCTCGGGCAACACCGAAGCCGCATAGAGCGCGGCCGAAAACGCATGCCCAAAACGTGGCAGGTACAGAACCCGTGGGTGCGTCACCGGCAGACCGTCGATGACCTCGGCACGTGGTACGCCCGTCAGTCGTCCGACCGGCAACCAGCGGGACAACAGACCCGCGCCCGGGAACCACGGAATCGTGGCCAGAACCTCGACGTCGCACCTGCGGCCAAGCGCCGCGATCTGCTGTCTGTTGAACGGTGCCGAAAGCGGTTCGAGGACGTTCGGAAAAATTTTGGTGACCACCAGAACACGCATCTGCGAAAGCCGCGCGTGAGGATGCAGGAGCACAGGGCAAAGCGCAACGCGGAGGCCCCATTTCGGGGTGAATAGCGGAGTTTCTGGAGTCCCGGCCCCTTCGCTGTCAAGCTGCCTCCGCGGATGTCCGATAGGTGTTGCTGACTTACGTCCACGCACGAGGTGTTGGTATGGCCTGTTCTGTCCTTCGATCCGGGGTGTTGGTTTTCTTGTTGTTGCTTCCGTCGGCGGTGGTCGCCCAGCCGATGGGTGCCCACCCGCGGGCATTGCTACGCCCCGAAACCATTGCGGCCTGGCGGACAATGGCCGCCGATGCGACCAGCCCGGTCGGGCGGTCGATAAGGACCTGCGACGCCGCCCGCACGGATCCCAGCCTTTACCGAAGCGGGGGATATCAGGGCTTCGAATGGGTCTATGCGCTGGTCACCTGCCTGGTCGCGTTCGAGGCGACCGGCGGCACGAATCATCGCGACACCGCGATCACCTATCTGGGCGCGCTGCTAAGTGATCGAACCACCATCGGTGACGGACTTGGCCCCGCCTACAACGGTGGCGTGGGCATCGCTTCGCAGGACTCGGGTTATTCGATGCGCACCCATGGCGTGTTCGCCGCGCTCGGCTACGACTGGCTGCACGATTCCCTCAGCGCCACGTTTCGCGCCACCGCGCATCAACGCTTCGTTCAGTGGCTGGCGTTCCACAACGCATCGGACACCTACCAGCGCGCCCAGCCAGGCGCCAATTACCACGCGGGCCACGTACTGGCGGTTACCCTGATCGCGATCGGCCACGCCGACGAGATGAACGCGCTGGAGGCGGGTTCAGGTACCAGACTGTGGGACTACGTCGTGGCTGAGATGTGGGGCAAAGTCATGGCCGGTGGAAACACGGGCCGGGGGACGTTGCGGGGAGGCGACTGGCTGGAGGGTTGGCAGTATGGGCCGCTCAGCGTGGCGTCGTATTCACTGGCCGGTCGTGCGTTGATCCAGCAGGGCGTCGCTATTCCGTGGCTGGCCGACTGGAACGCCTCGGTTCTCGATCGCTATGTGCACGGTCTTGCGCCCGATGATCGCTGGTTTGTCGCCGGCGACACGGGAGGCGACACGCCGATGATCGCGGCGCACCCCCTGCCGCTTTACGGCATCATCGCCGGGCACACCGCCGACGCGGTTCGTGCCGAGGCGCGTGGCGAACTGGCGAGGCTTGGGCTTCCCTCGCCGCGCGATTTCATGATCCTGCATGAAGCGCTGGCCGCCGCCGAACCCGGGGGCGCGACGCCGATCAATCGGACGATGCTGCCGGCGGGATATCTCGCCGAAGGATCGGGAAACTTCTATGGCCGCACACGGCACGATTCGTCGGCTTCGTGGTTTGTCAGCCAGTGTCGCGGGATCATCGTCGATCACCAGCATCAGAACGCGGGCAACTTCGTGATTTCGCGCGGAGCGGACGCACTGCTTGTCGACCCGGCCCCGTACGGTTCGCTGTCCACCTTGACCGGCAATGGCCCAGCGATGCTCCAGCCACACTTCATTCCCGAGTACCAGCCCAGCCAGGGCTCCTTCGGGGAGCAGTGGGGAGGCACCACCGTGCCCTTCGCGGAATCGACGCGTTTCTTGTTCGCCCGATCGACGTCGTCTGGCGTGCATGCGACCCGTTGCGACTACACCGGTCAGTTTCGCTTCCGGGAATTGCCATCTCCGATTCTTTCAAGCGCCATCCGCGACATCGTCGCCTTGCCTGGCGACAGCGGGATGACGACCATCCTGGTGGATCGCATACGGACGACCGCGGCCTATGCCACATCTCCCAACCCACTCGACATCCGTTTTCGGTCGCTGTCCAATTGGGCGCCAAGCGGCAGCATGGCGACCACATCGGTGGGCGCGTCTCAGCTGGTGATCCGCCGCGTGGTTGGTAACGCTTCGACAAGTACGTACGCTCCGACCACCGGAGGTTGCGCCGGCGATCGGGGCAAATGCCGCTCGGGTCGATTCGCCAGCCAGGAATGGTCGGTGTCGGTGGCGGGACCGAATCCGTACGTGATACACGCGCTTGACGCGGATGCGAATGGTGGGGCCGCGCCCACGATCACCACCACAACCCAGGGCTTGGCGCGGGTGCTTGAGGTTCACCGCGAGACGCGTCGGTTCGTCGTGGTGTCAAGCAGCGACGGGACACAGGTGGGCACGTACACCGCGATGGCGGAGCCAGCCACGCATGTCGTGCTGGATCCGCCGGCGGGCACCGGCGTCGTCGTAACCACCGCCCCGGCCGCGGGCGGGTGCTCGGTCTCCCTGGCACCGGGCGCCATGGGGTTCGGATCCAATCCGTTGGTGTTCACCATGGACGCCAACTGTGGCGCGACCGGGGACACCACGCAGCCGCCCCGCGTGACCCCGCCCGCACCGACGGCGACAGGCGGAGCGGGTGGTGGCGGGGCCGGCAGTGGCGGCGGTGGTACCGGCGGGGGAGCAACCGGAGGCGGTGGGGCAACCGGAGGCGGTGGATGCGGCTGCTCTACAGTTGGATCGGGTGGAGGCGCAAACCTGATTGTGGTGCTTGTGGCCGCGGGATTTTTCGCGCGCCGCCGCTTGCGATCCCGGTGACCGATCAGGGCGACGCGGGCTGGTCGGCTTTGTTGGTCGTCGGCGCCCGCGGTATCCATTTCTCGATGCGGGCGCGCAGGCGCAGCGCGGGGCGTTCGATCAAAGCGTAGGAGGCCAGGGCGGCGCTGAACGCGAGGACCAGGTTCAAAGGAAAATGGGAAAGCGCGTGCGTCCCGTGCCGGTTCAGAAATGGTTGTTGCCAAAGGTACAGCGAGTAGCTGAGAACGCCGACGAAGATCACCGGCCGGGCGTTCAGAAAACGACCTGACAAGGTGCTGGGGAAGCGCACCATCCGTGCGATCAGCAGCGCGATGCCGACATTGGCCACGGTTTGGCCGACCAAACAATCCAGCTTTGCCGACCATTCGAACGCCGCGGCCAGCGCGAGGGCGGGGACGAACCAGAACGTTTTTCCCGACAGGAAGGCCAGGAAGCGGGGCGAGGCGTCGATCTGGGAGCGCAGGCAGGCCAGCAGGCAACCGGTGGCGATCGTGTCGGCGACGGTCGGGAATGTCTCCCCGATGCCGGGGCGAAAGGTCGGCGCCGCAATCATCAGCCCGAGCCGCAGCAGAGGACAAACGATCATCACGCCCAGCGCGACCCTCGACGCCCGCGTTGATCGGAAGAACCTGAAAACGAACGGCCACAGCAGGTAGAACTGTTCCTCGACCGCCAGCGACCATGCGTGGCCCAAGTACCAGCCCCGATCCTGGTGGAAGTTGGTTGTGTAGGTGAAGGCCGCCAGTACGTCGAAAGGCCGAAGGGTTAACCATCCAAGCGCGGCGAACGCGGTGATGATTCCCGCATAGACGTAAAAGGGAGGCGAAATACGGAGCGTGCGGCGCAAATAAAAATGGCGCAGGGAAATGCTCCCGGTCCGGGACTCCTCGCCGAGCAACAGGGAGGTGATCAGGAAGCCCGAGATGACGAAAAACACCCGGACGCCCAGGGTGCCGAGGGGGCCCACGAAACGGCCGGGCGGGATCGGGAATCCAGCGTCCCCCGCCAGGTGATCGAACAGCACCAACGAGATCGAGACGGCGCGAAGCCCGTCCAATGAGGGGATCCTTTTTCCGGGCTGGCTCACCTGCGGGCGAATCCAGAGTTACCTTCGCCCCAGGCCAGGTGGCCGGACAAGCTAAGGATGACGATCGTGCGTTCGGTGCTGGGGTAGGAAAACCCGGCGCCCTGGAATCCGTATTGGCTGATCGACGAATACTCGAGCGCGGCGGTGATCGGCCACCGTTCGGGGACGTACGAGAGCGACGCGCCCAGCATGATCAGCTGGTAGGCGCGGGTCCCCACAAGGAAGAACCGATCGTCGCCGATGCGCTGGGCGTACGTGTAACCGGCCAAGCCCGAGATCCGTAGCGTCTCCCAGGCATTCAAGGGCAAATCCAGGCGCAAGGTCGCCGAATCGGAGATCAAGGTTTCTCCGAGGTAGAGGTTGACCGTCGGGCGTTGGGCAACCGTGAGTGTCGCGTACCAGAGAAGACGCCGGTAGGAGAAGGTCGCCTCCGCCCCGGGGCCGACGGCCAGGGATCCCGTATCGGGGCCGTAGGCGGCGACCGGGCCCGCGCGCAATTCGATTGTTGAGGTGATCGACAGCTCACGGCGCCAGCCGCCGAGCAACTGCATCGTCAACAAACGGTTGCGGCGCGGATCGGAAGGCAGCAGCGTGGGACCGCCCAGATCCACCAGATCGATGGCGCTGGCCGCCAATGAGTACGTGTTCAAACCACGGGTCCACTCCCCAAGCAGCGTCAGGGTCGTCCGGAGCATCCGGTGAAGCTGGCTGGCTTCGTCCCAGGGACGGAGGTATCCGACCGAGAGGGTCTGGTGATATCTGGCAAGGGCCGTCGGCTGGTAGGTCAGCATCTGCGTGGCCGTTCCGTTCAGGATGGGTCCGCGCGAGGCGCCCAGCGGCGTGCTGTTGGCGTCCATCCCGGCGGGATTCACGTTCGAAATCGCCGAAAAACTGAAGAGTGATGCGTGCGCTCCCAGGCCCAAATCCGTGCGCGGACTCAACGTCAAGGTGGACGCCCACAGGGCCGTATGGCCGACGTTGTTCGCCTCTTCCGTTTCCGCGTAGCGGACGACATGAATCCCGTACTGGAGCTGATGGGACGTCTGCGCCCCGGTCCACGTCAGTCCCGCCGCGATGGCTCCGCGGCCAAAGAACTCGTAGGCAGGGGCGCTCTGGTTTCCGAGTGCGCCCCTGGGGTTGTTCGTGGCCCCGATCGCGACCTGGGGTTGGACCGCAAGAACCACCGCCGCGGCACGTTCCGGCCATACCGCCTGGATTGAGATCACCATCGCCAGCGCGCAAGCGGTGTGAAAGGGGCCCGCGGCGAGGGCGCGGGAGGGCCCGTTCCTCCCTGGACGCCCGCTGCCGGACAACATGATGGGCGATACTGGCACACCCGTCGGGGACATGTCTTCAAATCCGAGGCCGCCGGTGGTGAAGGTCCGGCGGCGGCGGCGAAGCGGGATCGCCGCGGCCTGATGGGGCCGTCGCATGCGAGTATCATGGCCGCGCTTCCATGTTCTTGATTCCCGGTATCGCGGCGCTGTTCGTCTTCGTCTACGTGCGCCCGCACGAGATCGTCGACGTACTGCGACCATTCACATTGGGGCCCATCCTCGCGTTCGTCGCGCTGGGACATCTGATCGATGTGAAGGTGGGAGCCAGCAGACTTCGGGTGGGGGCGCTTTTGCCCTGGGCGGTCGCCTTCTTCGTTTGGTGCTTCACGACAATCGTCATCAACGCACCCGAAGTCCTGGCCATGTTGGCGCCGGTTCTGGGAGCCTCCCTGTTGCTGTTCCTGACGATCTCCCAGGGGGTACAAAACCTCCGCGCTCTTGGTGCCACGGGCGGCGCGCTGTTGATCCTGACCGTCGTGCTGGCGGGGATCGGTGTTCACCAGGGATTGTCGCCGACGGTCTGCGTGTCACAAATGGACGTCGACATGGCCGGCGACGTAACGGCGAAAATTGATGGAAGGCCCTGCGAACTCGCAAGCGATTGCCGCCAAGGTGGACCGGCCGGCATGGAATACGTGTGTGAACATGTGGGCGTCCTTCAGACGTACTCGATCGGAGGCCGCGTGCGTTTCCGCGGCATCCTGGAGGACCCCAACGAGTTGTCCTGGGCCATATCCCTCGCGCTTCCCCTGGCGTTTTTTCGGTACGGGCGTAAGCGAAATTTCGCCAGACTGGCGACCGTGGTTGTTGTCTTCGGTCTCACGCTGGCTTGCGTGATCATGACGGAATCACGCTCCGGACAGCTGACCCTGATTGCCGTTGTGGGTTTCTATTTCGTGCGCCGCTTCGGATGGCGCGGGATCCTGGCCGCCGCGCCTCTCGCGATTCCGATCATGCTGCTTGGCGGGCGTTCGGGCGAGGCCGCGGACGCATCGACCCAGGAGCGACTGGAGTGCTGGGTCGAAGCGTTGGAAATGTGGAGGTCGCACCCGTTCTTTGGCGTGGGCGCGCGTCAGTTCACCGAGCACCATTTCCTGACCGCCCACAGTTCGTTCATGCTGACCCTCGCCGAATTGGGGCCCATCGGTCTGGTGTTGTGGTCGTTGGCTATCTACGGCGCGTTCAAGATCGCTATTCGCGTCCAGATCGACTTCGCCGACCGTCCCGAAACCGCCGTGGCGCGGGAATGGGCGGCGACGCTGGTTGCGATTCTGGCGGGCATGGTTGTGTCGGCATTCTTCTTGTCCATTGCCTACCACCCGGTTCTTTGGATCGAGATCGGGCTGGCGGGCGCCCTGTATGCATCGGTCAGGCGCCACAGCCCCGAATGGTCCGTGTCGATTGGACCGCGCGACCTTCTGCTGGTGGCCGGGTTCGATGCCGCGCTGGTCATCTCAATCAAGTTCTATCTTGCCTTCAAGGGAATGTGAGTCGGGGCCGGCACCGGGGCCGGCGTTCTCACTTTCGAGAGCCCGAGCGGGCCGGTGAACCCTCCGCTGTCGAGCGGAAGACGGGGCCGCCCGTGAGGACCCCGTCCGCGGTCACGGCGCACGCCGCGTCCAGGGCAAACACGGCGGGCCGTGCCGACACCGGACCGCCCGGCGTGATCGTCACGACGCACTGGCCATCCTTCGCCGTCGCCGCAACCGTGGCGTTGCCGCCTTTGTCCGCCGGCGCGTCGACAACGACGTGGACCGCCTTTCTCGCCGGGGCGTTGTACCGAAGTGACTTGCTGGGGTTGCCGTAGACCACCATCGCCGCGCCGTCCGTGCGTTCAAGCCAGACGCCTTGCCAGCCCGCGCCCCGCTGGACCTTCGCCGGTTGTGTCCCGCCTTTCGCGTTCACGTCGATGACGTGGATGGCCTCCATATCCGGACCATCAACGATGGTGCGCAAGTCCGAAACGGGGAAGCGGCCCGCGTCGCAGTTCCCGCGCCCGCTGGAAAAGCAGTCCTTCAGCGTCGACTTGCCCAGCACCGGCGTGCCGGCGGATGACGAGACCCGCTGGATCGACAACGCGGTGTCGCCGACCGTGGCGGTCGCGGTGTCGCCCGACAGCTTGAGCGCGCCCTTGGTGCGGAACCGCAGATGCAGGCCGCGCTTCTTGTCACCGCTTTTCGCGCGATCGAGCACCACGAGAGACGCGTCCCGGCCGTTGTTCCACGGCACCAAGATCATATCGCGCACCGCCACCGGAACGTCGGACGGTCGGTGTTGGAACTTGTACTGGTCGGCGTAGTCGCAGCGGGCCGTGACGACACCGCCGCGGGTCTGGTGGGCCCAGTGCCAGCGGGTCTTCTCGCTCCACCACGCCTGACTTGGTTTGTATTCGGCCGGCAGATGGGCCGATTCGACGCTGGGCGCGTTGCTGGTCATGGTCGACAACGTTCCGTAGGGCGACGGATCGACGATGGCGTCGTCCTGGCCGCGCGACAACACGAAGTTGCCGGCGTCGGGGTGGAAGTGATCGATGTCGATCGTGCTGGTGCACTGCATGACCGTCCACACGCCGTCGTTTCCCCAGTGGGTGCGCGCGTACAGGTTGCCGGTGCCCTTGGCCAGGTACCAGGTCGGCCAGTCCTTACGCGGGACCTCGACCGCCTTGACCGGCTTGGCCGCGGCGATCGCGTCGTACAGCCGGAACTCGTCGCCGATTTTCAGTTTGAGCCGATCCTTTTCGGCCGCGGACCAACCGCGCGCGTCCTCGGTACCGGCCGCGTCGCCGACCCGCACCGCCAGCAGGCTCATTCCGTTGACGGCCAGATTCGGGCTGTCGTTTTCGACGTCGCCGCCGACGAAGGTCTGTTCCCCGGGCGACAGGGCATAAACATGGCGGAGCAGCATGGCGTGCAGCCACTCGGCGCGGCCTTTGATCTCCACACCGGCGGCCGCCATCGCGCGTCCAGCCAGGGCATACCCGGCGACCGAAAGGGGGGCGTACTGCCAGCCTTCGGCCCAGTCACCGCCGGCCAGGGGGCCCGGTCCGTAGGCCTTGGTCATGTCGCCTTTCCACAGATCGTCGACGACGTGTTTCCACAACTTCCCGCCGTACGCGCCGGCCTCACCGCCCTGCGCGATCGAGATGAACGTCGCCGAGATCAGGTAGCCCGCGTGGTAGTTCGTCCCCGGGCTGCGCGGTCGGTAGCCGTGCGCGATGTACCAGTCCAGCCAGGCCTGAAATCGCCCGCGCGCCTTGGCGCGCAGCGCCTCGGTCATCAGCTTGTGGTCGTGTAGCCAGTCGTAGGCCAGCGCGGACGTCGGACCAATCAACCGGATCGCGTAGCCGGAATCGCGGCGGATGGTGTTGTCGCCGCCAAGGCCGTCGCCGACGTTATCGCGGTCGTCCAGCAAGGCGATGAAGTACTTGATCGCGACCTTGGCGTGGGCGTCATCGCCCGTCGCCGCCCAGGCGATCAGGCACGCCTGGACGTTGGTCGACCACTGAAACCCCATGTAGCGATCGTTGTCGAACGTGCGGCCACCGCCGCCGGCCTTGTTGCAGTAGCTGATGGCGGTCGACACCGGACCGCTGTCCTTGGCCTGCTGTTTCCATGCGGCGCGCATGGCGTCGTCCAGGAACAGGCGTGGGTGTTTGCCCGAGGGCTCGGGTTCGGCGGACGCGACGGAGGTGGTGCACGCGGCGCAGACGATGCACGCGGCCATGGTCAAACAAAACAGTCGGGTGATGATTGCGAGGTTCACGGGGTCTCCATGACACGGCGAATGCCGTCGCGCACTCCGACCCGTGGCTTCCAGTCCAACAATTCGGTCGCGCGAGTCGAATCGTAGCTGAGGCGCGCCATGGCCGATTGCAGCCGGTACAACGCGATAGGCGACGGTTTACCCAAGGCACCCAGGGGGAACTCGCTGAGTTTGCCCAACGCGAATACCACCTGGCGGGGGACACGGACGACGTTGCCGTTCGCGCCGGTCAGCTGAAGGACATCGGCCTGGGTCAGGTGCTCGCCGTCGATCAACTGGATGACCTGCCCACCAATCAGTTGTTTGTCGACGGACGCCATCACCGCGTCGACGACATCGTCGATGTAGATCAACGGCAGCTCAATTTTGCCGTCTCCGAGAACCAGCCATTTCGCGCCGGCCTTGCGCGCCACCGCGCCGTTGACCAGCGGTATGCCGCCGCCGAAGATCTGGCCCGGCCGCAGAATCACACACGGCAGACCATCCTTCGCCGCGTCGACGACCTTGATCTCGGCCTCCAGCTTGGCCCGGGTGTACGCGCCGCGCTCCTCGGCGCGCGGTTCCAGCGCGGCGCCTTCGTCGACCTTGCCTTTGCCGACCGATCCCGCCCAGTCAATCACCGACATCGACGAGATGTGCACCAGTTGTTTCACCCCGTGCTTCTTGCAGGCGTCGATCACGTTTTGGGTTCCGACCACCGTGCCGCCCAGGTGTTCCGGCCATCCGCCCTTCATCGCGGCGCCGACATGAATCACGGTCTCGGCGCCGGCAACCGCGCGGTCGACCGCCTGGGGATCGCCCAGGTTGCCGAACGCGTACTCGATTCCGGGTTCCGTGCGGTCGGGAATGCGTCGCACCATCACCCGGACCCGGTGGCCGCGTTCGCGCAGTCGACCGACCACCGCCTTGCCCAACGAACCCGACGCGCCGGTCACCAGAAACGGAACGCGTGGCGAGAGCGTGAACTTCGCCAGCTTTGCCGCGTGGTCCGCGTCGGCGGCGCGCGCGATCTTCTCGACCCAGTCGACCACCGCCGCGGCATCGTCGACGGATACCGGTGGCGGCTGGCCGGTGCCAAGGCGGCGGTAAAAATCGGTGACCAGGTCGCGCAGCCCCTGATACGACTTGACCTCCTTGCGTACGAATTTCCAGACGCCGATCGGCACATCGATCAGCGGCTGGATCGAATCGGAGAACGCGTTGACCAACCGCTCCGCCGCCTTGGGCAGCGGCGTCGACGATCGCTTGCCGTGGAACATGGCGAACAGATCGACCCGCAGGACGCTTTTGGTGCCGTGGATGATGATCTGGCTTTGCATCGGTTTGGTGTTCCACGTCAGCTGGAACTGTCCCAGGCCCCGTTTGCACTTCACCATCGCGCGCCACTCATCAAAAGCCAGGTTCGGATCTCCGCCCAGACTGGACCAGTGCGCTTCGACGTTTTCGATCGGTCCCAGCAGTTCCTGCAACAGATACAGGCAGTGCACGCCGATGTCGCGAAAGGGATAGCCCGCGTCGCGGTACCACGGGGGCAGGGGCCCGCCGGTGAACGGTGGGTACTCGGACCCGCGCAGTATATCGACCGAGACGACGCGGCCAAGCGCGCCCGACCGCACTTGGTCAAGCGCGCGTTTGACCTGGGGGTCGTACAGCAGGGAATGATTCACCGAGGCGATCAGACCTTTTTGGCGGGCCAATGCGCCGATCGCTCGCGCCTCGGCGGCATCCTCGGCGACGGGCTTTTCGATCAGGACGTGGCAACCGCGTTCAAGCGCGTCCCGTGCCAGTTTGGCGTGCGAGGCGGGGGGCGTCAGGACGTGGATGACGTTCGCGCCCGCCGCGACCAAGGCGTCCAGCCCGTCGAAGACGCCGGTGCTCCATTTTTCGGCCTGGACCGCCGCCTTGTCGTGGTCCAGATCGGCGATCCCGATCAACGTGACTTCGGCGGGATTCGCGGTTTCCAGCGCCTTGACGGCGGCGACGTGGAATTCACAGATGTTGCCGGCACCCAGCATGCCGACACGGAAACGGGACGTGGTCATTGATTTCCTCCAGAAGCAACGCGCCGCCGGCGCGCGATATCGTCAACAATGGTTCGCAGGTTGTCGACCCGGGCGGTCCAGGTCTCGCTCGTCATCTGTGCCGAGCGTTGGCGCCTCCGCTCGGGTGTGTTTTCGGCAAGGGCACGCTCGATGGCGGCGATCGTCGCGGGCGCGTCCGCCGCTATCGCGCATGGACTGTGCTTGGCCATGTGCACCACCTCGGGCACGGCGGTGGACACCACCGGTAGGCCCGCGGATAGATATTCGCGCAACTTGATCGGGTTGACGAACGTCATCCGCTGGTTGATTCGGTAGGGGATCCAGCCCACGTCGAACCCCTTGCAGTACGCGGGTAGTTCCGCGTGGGGCCGCCTGCCCAGTAGGTGAACGTTCGGAAGACCGGCGACGGCGCTGACGTCGGTCAGTTGCTGGCCGAGCAGGACGATGCTCCACGCGGGCCGGGCGCGTGCGACCTGCGCGATCAGATCCAGATCGACCCAGTCCTGGATCGTGCCGTAGAACCCGATCACCGGACGCGGCAGTCCGGCGATATCGGCCGGGATCGCGGTCCCCGGATCCAGCGCGCGGGCAAAGACCGCATGATCGACCCCGTGCGGCGAGATGTGAACTTCGTCGTGGTGGTTGCGCTTGGACGCGGCCAGCGCGTGGTTGATGGCGAACACGCAGTCGACCTTGGCCAGCAGTGCGCGTTCGGCCGACACCGTGCGTTCACGGTCCACGTAGGAGAACATCGACCATTCGTCGACGCAGTAATAAACGGACAACGCCTCACCGAGTGAGCCCACGTAGTCGGCGACGTTGGGCAGAAACGTCCACAGGTGGAACGCGCCCATTCCCAGTCGCCAGCGCAAGATCCGGATCGTCGCGCGCAGGATCTGTTGATTGATCGCCCGCGCCGCCGCCAGGTGCGGCAGCGGGAGGACCAGCGGCGAGAACACCCACAGATCGTTCTCGACGTTGACGGGCCCTCGGGCGAATTCGCCCAGTTTGCGCCGGATCTTTCCGAGATCACGTCCGCTGGTCAGCTTTGGGGTACGGGTCGCGACCGAGTTCAACCACAGCACGCGCCGGTCGCGCGCAAGCTCGCGAAGGACGTGGTGATTGGACGTGGGATCCTCGCTCCAGTCCTTGGCGAACGCGACAATGCCTGCGGGCACGCGGGCAAACTACTCGGTTCGCACAGGCGAAGCAACGCCGGCGCGGTGAGCCTCAGGCATCATCAGGCGTCCTCGTCGGCGTCCGTCAGATACCAGGTGTCCGCGTTGAAGGTCCCTCCCGGCAGCGCATCGAACGATGTTCCCGCGTCGGCGATGATGGTGCGTTGATCGCCGCGTGCCCTGAATCCCAGTTCGGACAGGCAGGCGGCAAGCGCCGGTGCACCGCAGAGCCGCAGCGAAATTGATTCGGCTCCCCGCTTGGCGATCGCGCGGCACAGCAGGCGGAGCAACGGGCCCAGCGTCCGGCGGCGCGAAAACAGATCGCGCACGTGGGCGGTTTCCCCTTCGCGCGACACCGCGGCGTATCCGTCCAGGGCGCCGGTTCGCCGGTCGAAAATGGCCGCCAGGTCCATGCGGCCGTCGGGGCGATTCAGGAAGCGCCACCGAACAAAAGCGGCATCGCGTGCGCCGATCAGCGGATAGTCGCCCCGCGCTTCCTCCCACAAGCGATCGAACCGCTGGTCGACCTGTTGATCGTCGTCCAGCCAAACCAACCGGTGGGTCAGCCGGACCTGTGCGGCGCGGGCCGCGATCAGCGCCGCGCGCGCGGTATCCAGAGCAACCCCGGCGACCAAGGCGGCGCCCGGTCCGCGGAAGCGGGTACGCAGATGCCGTCGGTGGCGCAGGACCAGCGCGTACCGCCGGGTTTCGCCCAGACGACGGTAGCCCAGCTTCAGAAGCAGCGGCGCCGCGTGTTGGTTGGGGAACCCGTACACCAGATCGTGTTTCTCGCGCACGTCGCCGCGTATCGCGCGCGCCAACATGATCGCCGGCATCGCCGTTCGGTGGGCCCGATCGACGGCTAGGTCCGCCAGAATCGCCGCCCGCACCACGCGCCCGCCCATCTGGATCGTGCGCAAGGCGTAACCCGCCGTCCCGACCGTGCGCGCGGGTTGGTCGGGTGACGCGATGTCGATAACAGCCAGCCGCCCCGGCCCGGCGGGGTTGTCGCGATACAACCAGTCAAACCGCGCACGCGCCGCGACCGGCAGCTTCAGGTTCCGCTCCCAAACCGCAAGGTGTTCGTCACGTGTCTGTGACGCTTCGATCAACCTGACGGAATAGGCCATCGGCGGGGGCACCCTAACATGATGGCGACCGGTCGGACTGGTCCCGAACGCCTTGTCAGGTCGCGCGACTCGTGAGAGGTTGTCGCCCTTATGTCGAATCTTTATCTCGTCACGGGTGGGGCGGGTTTTATCGGATCGTCTATCGCGCGCGCGCTGGTGGGACGTGGGGATCGGGTGCGCGTGCTCGACAATTTCTCGTCCGGTCGCCGCCAGAACCTGGAGGGACTGCCCCAGGTGGAGGTGGTCGAAGGGGACATCCTGGATCCGGTTTGTCTGGCGCGCGCGGTCGACGGGGCATCGGTGATTTTTCACGAGGCGGCCATTCCGTCGGTGCCCCGATCAGTCGCCGATCCGATGCCCACCAACGAAGTCAACGTGACGGGGACCTTGAGAGTGTTGCAGGCCGCGCGGCACGCGGGTGTGCGTAGGGTCGTGTACGCGGCATCGTCAAGCGCGTACGGCGACACGCCGACGTTGCCCAAGGTCGAGACGATGCCGGCGCTTCCGCAGTCACCGTACGCGGTTGCCAAGCTGGCCGGCGAGCTTTACTGCCGGACTTTTTACCGCGTGTACGGCCTTGAAACTGTCGCTCTGCGGTACTTCAACGTCTTTGGTCCCAGGCAAGATCCCGAATCGCAGTACGCGGCGGTCGTCCCGCGTTTCATCACGGCGGCCTTGGGCCGGCGGCCGGCCGTGATCTACGGCGATGGGCAGCAGTCGCGGGATTTTTGTTTCATCGAGAACGTCGTCTCGGCGAACCTGCTGGCCGCCGATGCCCCCGATGCGCCGGGACAGGTGTTCAACATCGCATGCGGCCAGGCCGTGTCCCTGAACGACGTGCTGGATCAGTTGCAGGAGATATTGGGGCATGCGATCGAACGGATCCACGAGCCGACACGCGCGGGCGACGTCCGGCATTCGCTGGCGGACATCTCGTCGGCCAAGGCCGTTCTGAAATACGAGCCCGCGGTCACCTTCGCGGCGGGCCTTCGCAAGACCCTTGACTGGTTTCGGTAGGGTCGCGACCAAGCACCCGCTATCGCGCCCCGAAATGTCTGTCAGGCGGCGCGCGGCTTGATGGCGCGCACCGAGATCGTGCACGGGTACATGGGATCGTGTTTGTCCAATTGCGTCGGTTTGAGCTCTTCCTGCGCAAGGCCGATCCAGAAGGCCATCCCGGACAGCACGTTGCCCCAGGTTTTGACCTCGACGTTGGCCGGCGGAAAATATTTGCGGAACAGGTGCGCCGTCCCGATCGCCGTGAAGCGCCAGTATTCCTGATATCCCTCCAGATCGCGCTTCTGCAGCGAGGGGACCGTCAGCAGGGCGGCGCCGCCCGGTTTTGTGATGCGCAGGATTTCCTTCACGGCGGCATCCAGGTCCGGGATGTACTGCAACGTCTGCGTGACGATCACGCAGTCGAACGAATTGTCGGCGACGCCCTCCAGTCGCTGTAAATCGCCGTAGATGGTCGCCCGAGCATTGGCGCGGTCGATATCAAGCACGTCGGCCCTGGTGACATCGTGGCCGAAGCGATGGATGTAGTCGGGACTTCGAATCTCCAGGCAGTCGCCGTGGACCAGGTCGGCATTTTCTTTCAAGAAGCTCTCGATGAAATACCGATCGATGGTACCGCCGCGATCCGTCCAGTACGAACGGCTGATGGGGGTCGTGCGCGGAAACATCAGGTAGCCCAGGCGCGGGCGGTACACGCGGTACAGACGCGCGCGGGCTGACTCCGGCAGGCGAGACAGAATTTTTTTGAGGACGCCAAGCATGCGATCCGCGCCGACGCTAACACGATCGGCGACGCCGCCAAGGAGCGGAACCTTCAGTCTCGGGGTTCGCTCCGTAGTTCGTTCCGCGTTCGCTCTGTGTTCGCCACGGTGACAACCGGCGGCTCCCGACATACTCTGCTCGGCGATGGGTCTCGTCGGTGCGGTCGTCGCTCTCGCGGTGCTCGCCTATACCTACTTCGGTTATCCGATCGCTATTTGGGCGCTGGCGCGCGTCTTCCCGGTCGGTAGACGAAGGGCGGGAGGGAAGGACGAAGGGAACGCGGACGTTGCCCTCCCCATGGTCAGCGTGTGTTTGCCCGTGTTCAACGGTGTCCACTTCCTGCCTGAGAAGATTCAGAGCTTGCTGGCGGAGGACTATCCACGCGATCGGTTGGAAATTCTTGTTTACTGCGACGGCTGTACCGACGACAGCGAACAGGTCGCCCGTGCGCTGGCGGCGGCGCCGGGCATGGAAGACCGCATGCGGGTGTTTTCGAATCCGGCGCGCCGGGGAAAGCCCACGGCGCTGAATACCCTTTGTCCGGCGGCGCGCGGCGACCTGCTTTTGCTGAACGACGCGCGCCAGCCCCTGTCATCCAACGCCGTGCGCGCGCTGGTCCTGGCGATGGGCGACGAAAACGTTGGCTGCGCCACCGGGAACCTGATGTTGAAGGGGGCCGCCGGCAGCGGTGTGTACTGGCGCTACGAGAACTGGATTCGCAAACAAGAATCCCGCTTTCGCGGCGTCCTGGGGGTTACGGGCCCGCTGGCGATGATGAGGCGCGCCGATTTTCGACCGCTACCGGATGACGTGATCCTGGACGACATGTGGATCCCCATGCAGCTTGGCCTTGCGGGCAAGCGGGTTGCCTTTGTCGCCGCGGCCGAGGCCTATGACACGGCCTTCGAGGACGACCGCGAGTTTCAGCGAAAAGCGCGGACGCTGGCCGGGAACTACCAGCTGTTCGCCCGGATGCCGGCCTTGCTGAATCCGTTCGTGAATCCGTTCTGGTTCGAAACCATCTCGCACAAGATCCTTCGCCTGGTCGCGCCCTGGCTGATGTTGGTCTTGGCCGTCAGTTCTTTGACGGCGGCGTTGTGCGGTCCGATCGGGGGCGCGCCGGCTATGCGGGCCTTGGTCCTGGCGCAGGTGGCGTTTTACGCGGCGGCGTTGCTGGGAAGGCGCGCCGGACGGTTAGGGGGCCTGGCGCGGACGTTCGTGGTCCTGAATTCCGCCGCGGTGGTCGGCCTGCTGCGGCATCTGACGGGTAGCCAGCGCATCACCTGGTAGGGGTCCTTCGGCACGCGTTGCGCCGCGTTGGCTTCGAGGCCTGGGGTGTTAAGCAAGGTTGACGGCCCCCGCCCACACCGGTAATTTATGCGCACTAATACCCAGGAGGTCTTGGATGTCGCTTTTTCGGTCTCTCTTACTTGCCGGTCTGTTTGTGCTCGTGACGACGTCTGACGCGGATGCACAGCGGAGAAGAGGCGGAGGAAATCCGAGACCTGCTCCCCGGGGCGCGCCAGAGATCGATCCCGCGGGCCTCGGTGGTGCTGTGGCCCTTTTCGTCGGCGGCACGTTCCTCCTTGTGGGGCGGCGGACCCGTCGGCGTGCCTTGTCGGCCGACGCCACCTGACCCGCTTCCCTGACGGAAGATTCCGCGCCTGACGACTGCCTCTACAAAGCCGGTGGCCGCAAAGCCGGTGGCAGCTGGACCGCGCGGACGATGGTTGGGGCAGGTGGTTCTATTGCTGGCGGAAGGACTGGCGCTGGGCGTCCGGTTCGACTCCAGCGCGCTTTCTTCGCTGGTGCCCGGGTGGTGGACACCTGTTCTTCGCTTCGCAGGCTCGGTGATGCCGGCTGCGTTGTTGGTGTTTGTGGCGCTCTTGTTGGTGGGGTGGTCCGCGGATCGTGAAGGGTTTGCCCCCGCCGTCCGAGATCCGCCGCGTCGCTACCTGCCGTATTTGGGGATCCACATAGTTGGATTCGCCGGTCTGTTCGCCGTCAGTCACGCCCTGTTTCGCGGGTCGGCGAAGGCCCCCGAGGACGTCGGCCCCTTGGTGGGATTGTGGTTGCTGACGGTCGCGCTGACGTTGGGTGCCTGGCTTGGCGCGATGCTGCCCCCCCGTGTGTTGATCGCCCGCGCGCGCGCCCGCGCGGGACTGTTCCTTGGCGCGGCCGTTCTTGGATTGGTCGCATTAGGTGTGGGCCGCTTGGCGCAGGGACTGTGGTTCCCCCTGCGCAACGTGACGTTCGCGGCGGCCAGCGGGTTGCTGGGCGCGGTCACCTCGGACACTTTTCAGGACCCCGACACGCTGACGTTCGGCACCGACGCCTTCGCGGTCGAGATCGCGCCCGCCTGTTCGGGATACGAGGGAATCGGTCTGACCTGGGCCTTCATAGCGGCCGCCCTGTGGCTGTTTCGCGGTCGCTTCCGTTTTCCCCAGGCGCTCTTGCTGATGGTTCTGGCCACTTTGCTGCCCTGGGTCGCCAACATTGGTCGTCTGGTCGCCCTGGTCTTGTTTGGGACCCACGTGTCGCCCGAGCTCGCCGAGGGGGGATTTCACTCTTACGTGGGCTCGATCCTTTTTTGCGCCGTCGCGCTGGGCATCGTGGCCATCGGACTGCACACCCCCTGGCTGACGCGCGAATCGTTGTCCGCGACGGCGGCCCACGATCGAACCCAGGGATTGGCGGCGTCGTACCTGGTGCCGTTCATGGCGATCACGGGGGCCGGTTTGCTATCGCGATCGTTCTCCACGACCGAGACCGAGCCGCTGTATGCCTTGCGCCCGGCCGCGGGAATCGTGGCGTTGCTGATCTTTCGGAAGTCGTACGGAACGATCTCGCGGCGGATCTCGGGGATCGCGATCGGCGCGGGACTGGCCGTGGCCGTGATGTGGTTCCTGTTCGACATGGTGTTTCCGCAAGCGCCGGACGCGGCATCCACTGAGCCTGGCGCGGCGTTGTTGGGCGCGCGGGTGGCGACGGCGATCTTGCTGGCGCCGGTGGTCGAGGAACTGGCTTTTCGGGGTTTCCTGGCGCGGCGGATTTCGAGCTCCGACTTCGACCAGATCTTGCCGACGCAAATGCGCTGGTCCGGTATCGTGGTGTCGTCGCTGGCGTTCGGGCTTTTGCACCAGCGGGCGGTGCCGGCGGTGCTGGCCGGACTGACGTACGCGATGATCTACCGCCGCCGCGGCAACCTGGCGGACGCGGTGGTTGCGCACGCCACCACGAATGCCGCGCTGGTGTTGGCGGCGTGGATGACCGGGACCTGGGATCTTTGGAAGTAGCCAGGGCAAGACGCCGACGAAGTAGCACCGCCGGGCAGGCGGGCGTAGGCTTTTCGAATGAAGCCGTCGGCACGAAGCGGGGCGACTCCTGATGACTTTTGGGCGATCCCGGAGACGAACCGTTTTCACGAGTTGATTGGCGGAGAAGTCACGCAGAAAGCCGCGCCAAGCGGCGAACACGGTGACGCCCAGGCGGGAATCGTCGGCGCCTTTCGTTCGTCATTTCAGCGACCGGCTGGCAACGACGGGCGTGGCGGGTGGTGGATCGCGACCGAGGTCGAGGTCTTGCTGGAGACCGGGGACATTGTGCGTCCTGACGTGCTTGGCTGGCGGCGTGAACGGTGTTCCGAACGGCCGACCGGAACCCCCGTCAAGCTGCGCCCGGATTGGATTTGCGAGATCGTATCCCCGGGGAATGCGACGCACGACACCGTCAGGAAGTTGCGCCTGTACCATTTGGTGGCCATTCCCCACTACTGGATCGTCGACCCGCGTGAATCGACGTTGACCGTGATGCGGTGGAGCGAGGCTGGCTATGTCACGTTGATGCGTGCTGACCGCGCCGAGGTTGTCCGCGCGGAGCCTTTTGCCGCGGTCGAGCTGGCGGTCGGCACGCTGTTTGGCGACGACGCTCCGGAGATCTCGGAGGGGTAGAACACTGGGACCTGGTCGGGACCGAAGGTCACCACACGTTCCTGAACAGTTTGTCTTTCGATCGGCTATTCCAGCCTGGACGGACTCCGGAAGAGGAACGCGACCACGACGCCCCAGATTCCGCGGAGCCTGCGCGGCAACCTTGGCTCGAACGCTTTGAGGATAGCGCGATCGGCGGGGTCAAGGCAGCGCAGGAGGCGGAACAGAACCAAGACGATCGCAAACCCGACGACGGGCCCGATGACCACGGCTGCCGGCGGCGGCAACGCGGCGGCCAACGTTCGAACAATCACGAACATGATCGCGCCGGAGGCTGTTATTCGGGCCAAGCGCGACACGGGAAGGCGGACGCGGAAGCTGACCGCGACGATCCACCAGATCGTCAGGCAGCCAATGGTCTGGATGATTCCCTTCGACACGGCGGCTCCCACCGCCCCATGGGAAGGGATCAGGATCATATTAAGAGCGACGTTGACCGCACCGAGAGCGACCGCCCAGATCACGACAGTGCTCTGTCGCTCCGTCGCCGTCATCAGCATGCGGGCCGGAAGCTGGAGCGCCTTGCCGATGGTGAGAATCGAGATCACCGCAAAGACGGGGATGGCATCCAGATAGCGGGTGTCATAAAGGATGCGATACAGGGGGCCGGCCAGCGCGCCCATACCGAAGGCCGCCGGGATGCAGATCAGCGCCAGCACGCGCATGGTACCGACCGCCAACCCGCTGGTTCTCGTCGCGTCGCGTCCCTGTTCCACCGAGATGGTCGCCGAGGCGGCGGCGGCGGCCACGCGCGGCAGCATCAGCAGATACTGCGAGTGGTTGAAAGCCATGCTGTAGAACGCCACCTGGACGATCGGTGAATAGTGTTCGAGAAAAAGTATCTCCGATCGATCCCACACCATCACCTCAAGACCGGTGATCAGGCTGGCCTGCCAGCAGAATCGAACGATCTGTCGCTTTAGTTCAGGCGGCAACCTTTCGTCCGGATCTGGATCTGTTTTTGGGAAGCGGGAGTAGATCCGCACGTAGAAGATTTGCCTGAGGACGAAATCCGCCGTGCGTGCCGCGACCATAGACGCCGCCAGACCGGGCAAACCCCAGTCGAAGATCAGGCTGAATGCGGTTCCTCCCCCGGTGATCAGCGTCGATACGATAGACGCCCGAACGTTGGGCCTCAGATCCTCGGACGCGCTGATCGCCGCCGCGGGGATGCTGTAAAGCAGGAAGGGCAGGATGCTGATCACCGTCAGCAAGGCGAAGGTCCGGTGCAACGGAGCAGCGAAGCGGAGGACAAGAATGATGCCGGCGATCACGGCGGGCACCGCGACGTAGAGCTGAATGCGAAAGGTAGCTTGAACGATGGCCCGGGCCCGGCCGAACTGGCCCCGGCCGATGGCTTCGGCCGCGTATCGCCGAATGGCGCCGGGAATTCCGAAGGTGGCGAACCATCCCGCGGCGGTGGTCAGCCAGACCAGATAGCTGTAGTAGCCAAGTTTCTCGGGCCCCATGACCCGGGCCACGGCGATGGCGCATGCGAACGAGCTGCCCATCCCCAGCAGGCTGTCCATCAACGACCACAGGGAATTGCGTGCGATCGTTTTGGCGGGATCCACGAAGGCGATCATCAGCCCGCGACGGGCGGTGGCGGAAGAACGTGGTCGCGAAAATCGTTGGGATCGCCGGTGCGTCCGTCCATCGCGGCGACGGCGATGTTGAACATCTCGCGCGCCGTCACGTAGTGCAGGCGCCAGCGCTGGCCGTCGTTGTAGCGCGTCGTCAGCTCCCGGTGCAGGGCGGCCCCGCCTTCACCCAACAGCGATGCGGCCTGGCGTTCGGGGGCACCGTGTGTGTGTACCTTCACGAACACCCAGTCGGGGCGGCCTTCGACTCCGATCGCCTGCCGCACCCAGGTCCTGATCCGGGACGGCGTCGCGGGATCATCGGCGGTGATCGCGGCGTTTTCGATCCGAAGTCTGGGCAACGCTCCTGGCCGCAGGGCCACCGCCAGCGGACCTTGCACCATCAGGATGCGATCGCGTTGGACCTCGCCGACGCAAGCGGGGATCCCGGTTTCGTAGGCACGGGTGCGCGCCAGATCCCCGTTCGGCCAGTAGATCCGATTGACGATCCCGGGCTGCGATTCGTCGGGCGCCGAAGGGAAGGTGAAGTCGGCGTAGCAACCGGTCTGAAACAACAGCGGCAGTTCTTCGTTCACACCGCACCAGCGTCCGTCGCGTCGCGCGTTGGCCAGACACCAGTTGCCGTGGATGAATCCGTAGCGCAGTTGCCCGTCAGTATTCCGCGACATGTGGCCGTGTTGCGCGTACAGGCGCAGATACTCCGAGATGGTGGCGCGCAGATTCTCCGCGGTGTCGTTGTCGTGGTGCAGGTGAAGCTCGACCTCCCCCAGCCCTTGTCGGGACAGACCGGCCAGTCCATCCAGATAGTCGGCGCCGTATTCTTCGCCCGGAAAGAAGAAGCTGTGCCGGGGCGGTCGCCCGTCGGCGTCGCGAAACGACTTGGCCAGCAAGGGGTAACCTTCGGTCCAGGCCCGGACCCGTTCGGCGCCCCGCTGACGGTCGGTCGACTTCCACAACGGCTCGAAGTGATCGCAGAAGGCGAACACCAGATGCCGGGGGCGTGGCGCGGCCCCAAATTCAGCCTTGGCCCGCCGCAACGCCGTTTCCGCGGTCCAGCGCGCGTAGCCGGCGGCCCAGCGTTCCAGGTTCTTGCTTTGCAGACGGCGAAAGCCAAGCCGCACGGTTTCCAGGCTGATCGGCACCAGTTGTCCTGGGGTCACCCTACCAGAATCGCGGCCAGGGTTTTGCTGCGGGGCACCAGTCGGGCCAGCTCCGAGATCCGACTGATGCGCGCCCGTCGCCTTCGAACCAAGAAGACGATTCCATCGACGAACTCGGCCGCGGTGGGCAGCTCGCCAGCGGGGGCGTAGTCCGAAAGATCCACGAGCACGCGGGAGAAATCCGTCGCGTGGCGCGACAGGATCTGCTCAAGCGCGCCGGTGGCCGAGCCGCCGTCGGAACAGGGTGGAGGCGTCATGATGGCGACGCGCGGGCCCTGCGGATAGCTGATGGTTTCGAGGTCCGCGTGGTCAGTCCAGGTGGCCCATCGGTCAACGACGCCGACCGGCTCCGCGACGAAATGGGCCAGTTCCACCGCGATGTCCATCAGCAGAGCGGTGCGATTTCGCGGATCGACTGCTTCGGATGGCAGGAATCCGATGATCCGCGATTCGCTCCGCGCCAGGCGTCGGGCGATCGCCATGTGGTTGGTACGATCCGGGGGCCTGTGGTCGCTCCGGGAAATCAACGGCTGGCAGGATACCGCATTCGTCCGGGGCGTGGCTCTTCGCGGCATCGGCGGGGACGCCAAAATGGGTGCGGGATTCGTCTTCCCTTCTGTTTCGCGTCCTGGCACGCTTCGCGCGACAAAAAAATGAAGAAGGCTGTTTCTTGTCTTTGATCCTGCGTCCCCCCCGCCTCCTTCGTCGACGATGGGTCCTGGCGTCCGCGCTGACCGTGGCGGGCCTGGTCGCTGCCACGGTGATTCTTTTTCTTGTCCTCGGCGACGATCTGGCCGGATCCAGCGACGGTACCGGGGCGCGTTTGGAGCAAGCGGAATCTCCCCCGACGGATGAGGATGCTTCGGCTTTCGCCCTTGACCAGGAGCCCAAGCGCCCGTCGGCCACGGGTGTCCCGACAGGGACGGAAGATGGCCCCCCTTCTGCTTTTGCCGATCCTGGTTTTGCGGATCGCCCAAGCGAGACATTGCCTCCGGCGGCCCTTCTTCTACGTGTAGGTGACCACCCGGACGCGGCCACATCGCGGTCGGACGGCGCTGCGGGGCACACGGTCCTTCGAGGGGCCGGGGGTGCGCGTCCACGGTCCGGCCCGGCACGGCCGGATGGCGGGCTACCGGTGCGCGCGGGTGTCGGCGGTACGGGGCCGGGTGGGGCGGGGGGAATGGGTGGTTCACGCCCGTCCGGCGCGCGATCCGCGCATTCGGACGACCCACCTGGGCGGGGGGCAGGATCGGGCTTCAGAGCGGACGGTACCTCCCGGCGCGTGACGCGCTTCGTCTCTAGTGGCGGCGCCAGTCTGAAGGGTCGCGTCGCGGACAGCGCAACCGGCAAACCGCTTTCCGACGTCTTGGTCGAAACCCATCTGGGCGACAGCTTCATGGAGTCCGCCACGGACACGTCCGGTGTCTTTCGGTTGCTTGGATTGCCCCCCGGAAAACGGGTGAAGGTGTGGATGATCGTCAAGACCGACGCATTCGTGGCCGAGTACCTGGATGTACTGGTCCCCGCCGAGGGCGAAACCACGGACGTGGGCGTGATTCGACTGCTGCGTGGTGCCGAGCAGGCCACGCACCTGGGAGGCTGGGTCGGGTTGTTTGTCGGTCGCCGCGGTCGCCGCAACGTGGTGACCGCCCTCAACCCGTGGCTGCCGGCCGATCGCGCTGGGATCGAGGTGGGCGACACGATTTTGTCGGTTGACGGTCGCGATCTGGAGGGGCTTGGTCCCCGCGCGACGGCCTTCCTGATCCGTGGTGCCCCTGGTACCAACGCCACCATTGCCGTGCAGGATCGACGCGGGGTGGTTCGGCGGCTCGAATTGGAGCGCGTCTGGCGTTGATCAAGCGCGGCTAACAGGTTGCGGTCCGATCTGCCGATGCCGTCGGCATGTCGGCGGCGTGTCTCCCCACCTGGTCTCGATTGCAGGTGGCAACCAAGCAGTCGGCCTTGATGGGAAGCAGCGGCGACTTCTTCGAGGTTCTGCAACACCGCGATGGGCGGGTCTCGACCGTCATGGCGGACGTTTGCGGGAACGGTCCGACGGCCGCGCTTGTCGTTGCCCTGGTCCGGCCGGTGTTGCAGCGATCGTTGGCGCACGGCGAAGCACCCGCCATGGTGCTGCAGGCCATGAATGACTGGTTCGCGCGCCAAACCATGGATGACATGTTCGCGACCGCCGTTGCGGTTCGCATAGACAGCGCCAGCGGCCGGATCGAAATTGCCAGCGCCGGGCATCTGGGGCCATTCATCCGACGCGCGTCAGGGAAGGTCGAGGTCCTGGCGCAATCCGCCAATGTGCCGCTGGGGATCTTGCCGGGCCACGTCTACGGGGAGATGTCCATGCATCTTCAGCCCCACGATGCGTTGGTCCTGGTTACCGACGGCATCACCGACCCCCTATCCACCACGTCGGACCCGCTGGGCGAGGGGGAACTGCTGCGGTGTTTGGCCCGGGCACCGCACGGAACCGAGGACATCTGTCACGCGCTGCTGGCGGACGGCGTTTCCACACGCCACGACGCAACGGTTCTGGTCCTCCAACTGCCCGTCCGCCAAGGTATTTGATTCGAGCGCGGTCTTTTCGCGTGAACTTGTCGCGCGGATTCGCGTGGGTTTGCGCGAACGGAGGCCGGGACTCAGGCGCGCAAGACGTCCGCGGCCCTGCGGAACAGCAGGGAGGCCAGCCGTTCGGGGGCGAACCGCCCACTGTCGTCGACTATGTCATTGGCGGTGAAGCCGACCCGTCCCAGTAGCGGAGGACAGCGTTCGCCGGGTGGGACCAGGTTCAACTTTGAATCGCTCGTGAACAGCAGTCGGAAACCCTCGGCCTGGGCACGATGGACGATCGCCGTGGTGTAACGGCCATGGGGAAACGACATGGTGGTCGGCGCTTCGGTCCCTCCCAGTGCGGCCGCCACGCGACTTCGGGCCTCCGCCAATTCGGCGTCCAGGTTCGCGGCACGCGGGAGCGGCGTGTGTGTCTTGCCGTGGACCCCAATGGTGATTCCGCCAGCGGCCATCGCGCGCAGTTCGGATGTGGTCATCATCTGTCGTTCGTCCGACGTCAGGCGCGCGTGTTTTCCAACATCGGCCAGCAGGTGGTCACGG
>JANOJB010000199.1:0-12080 GCA_031407985.1 Pseudomonadota bacterium
CAGATTCACGCGCAAACGCTAACATGACGCACCGTCGGGCGCCGCCGCGATTCAGCGGCCGGCCAGGAAGCCGAGGCGCTGCATGATCGCCTCGGGAAGGGCGCGGACACCGAACAGGATCGGCCGCCAAAACCAAGGCACGTACGCGACCGCGCCTCCCGCGTCGATGACCGATAGGATGCGCGCGGCCACGTCGTCCGGTCGCGCGAACAGGATGTGTTTGCGGTGGCCGGCGGTCATGGGTGTGTCGACCGGTCCCAGCTTCAGCGTGTGGACGCCGACGCCGCTTTTCCAAAGACGCGTGCGCAAACCCTGAAGGTACACATTCAGTCCGCCCTTGGCCGCGCCGTACGTGTAGTTGCGGGGCCGTCCGCGATCGCCGGCCACCGACGACAACACCGCGATCTTGCCGGCGCGCGCCTGTTCGAACCGGTTGCCAAGTGGGATCAGCAGCGCCACGACCGAAAGAAAGTTCGTGGCGATCACGCGCTCCGCTTCGGCGATGTCGCGTTCGGTCGCCAGTTGATCGCCCAGCAATCCGTGAGCGATGCACGCGATGTCGAGGCCACCAAGAGCATCCCACGCGGCTACGACCAAGGCGTCCGCGTGTTGGGTTTCGGTCAGGTCGGCGGTGCGCGTCCCCACGACGGCTGGTCCGATGGATGTGGCCAGTGTGCCCAGTTTCGCGGCGTCGCGCCCGATCAAGAACAGCCGTGCCCCGCGCCGCGCGTACAGGCGCGCCATGTTCTGGGCGATCTCGGACGTCGCTCCGACGATCAAAACGCGTGTCGCTGTGTCGGTTCCCACGTCGGCGGATCCGGTCAGCTGTTCTCGGGCAGGGCAATGAATTCTTGATCGTCGCCCGGAATCTTGGCGAACCGGCCGTCGCGCCAGTCGCTCTTGGCTTGTTCGATCCGCTCCTTGGAACTGGAAACGAAATTCCACCAGATGTGGCGTGGACCGTCCAACGGCTCGCCGCCGATCAGCACCAGGCGTGACGTTGTGTCGGCTTTCAGAGTCGGCGTCGATCCCGGCGCGAATGCGATCATGGTCCCGGCACCGACGCGCGCGCTGCCACACCAGACGGCTCCCTCGACGATGTAGGCCGCCCGCTCGGGGTATCCAGTGGGCATCGGTAGCACGCCTCCGGTGGGTAGGGATGCGTCGACATAAAACAGCGGCGACAACGTTTTGACCGGCGCCCGCGCGCCAAACGCCGCGCCGGCCAGCACGCGGACGCGCACGCCGCCGTCCTCCACCTGGGGAAGCGATTCGGCGGGGTGGTGCGCGAACGTCGGCTCGACCTCTTCATCGGCGCGCGGCAAGGCGACCCACAGTTGCAGCCCGTGCGCTGTTCCGCCGTGTTGTCGCAACGCGGGGGGCGTGCGTTCCGAATGCGCGATTCCGCGGCCGGCGGTCATCCAGTTGACGCCTCCGGGGCGGATCACAAGGTTGGAACCGATGCTGTCGCGGTGGAGCATCGCGCCCTGGAACAGGTACGTGACGGTGGCCAGGTTGATGTGCGGGTGGGGACGAACGTCGATTCCCTGGCCGGGCGCCAGCACGGTCGGGCCGAAGTGATCGAAGAAGACGAACGGACCGACCGCCCGCCGCGCCGCAGATGGCAGGACCCGCGCGACGGTGGATCCACCGACATCGCGCGGCTGCCCCTGGAGCAGTTGCTCGATCTCGGGCTCCCCATTCATCGGTTGACTACTGGCACGGGATCCGCTGTGGCGCCACGACGACGTCGTCGTACCAGGTCTGGCGCGGGGGGCCGTGCAGTTCGTTGAAGCCGAACTTGAAAACCTTGAACGGGGTTGTTAGCTGCGTCGTCGTGGGCCAGCCGGTGATGTTGATCCGCTGCATGCCGTTGATGAACAGCTGCTGATTCCGCGCCGGGCTGCTGTCATAAAAAACTTCGATGCAGTGCCAGGCGGCCTTCGGCAACGTGAAACGGTTGGTGCGCGAATATCCGTCCGGCCAGCGAACGTCGTCGTGGAAGTTGAAGGCGATGCCGGCGTCGTCGGCGAATTCCAGATTGCCGCTGTCGTTGGGACTGTCGCTGCCGGACGCCACGGCGAACGGGTTGTGGTCGACGGCGCCCAGGTCCAGCTCGCTCCACATGAAGAACCGCACCCAGAAGCTGGTCAAGGGGGCGGGGACCGACAGCATTTTGTACGCGCTGCCCGACGTGCCGGTTTCCATGCTGGACTTCACGCGCAACGATCCGCGGCCCGCGTGAAATCTCGTCGAATCCAGCGCGAAATCGCGGGTCCATTCTCCCGGGGCGGCGTTGACCATGTACACCGCCTTGGCGGGCAGCCCCGGTTCCTCGAATCCCGAGCAGAACGTCGCGTTCGCCGGGCACGCCGGAATGGCCGCGCCGCCCGCGCCACCCGCGTTGCCACCGCTTCCGCCGATCGCCGAACCGCCGGCGCCCGCGCCGGTTCCTCCGGTGCCCGCGCCGGTTCCCCCGGTACCCGTGCCACCGGACGCCGCGCCGCCGGTGGCCGAACCACCGGAAGCTGAACCTCCGGTGCCCGCGCCGCCGGTTCCGATCGGACCGCTACCGCCACTTGCGTTCCCTCCGCTCCCCGGGCGTCCGCCCGTGGACGGCGCGCCGCCGCCGGTGCCACCGCCAGGGGTTCCACCGGTTCCCCCGCCGGCCGCCTCCGGGGTACAGGCGCCGGTCAGCGCGAACGCCAGGCCAAGACCTATGAAGGACATCCAGCGGGAATCGTGATGGGGCAACATGATGCCGCAGTCTACGATCGATTGCGTCCCTTGGCTGGCGCGAATGCCGTCGTTCCGATCAGTAGTATTCGATCAGACCGGCGTCGGTGACCCTGACGTTCCGGTGGCGGTGGGCGCCCGTGTACTGCTCGATCTCCTTGACCCAGGAGGAATCGGGATAGTGATTAACCATTTGTTCGGCTTCGCCGCGCGCGTCGGATGCGCGACCCAGGGTGCCAAGCGCGTGGATCAGAATCGAGGCGCGCTCAGGCGCATCGGGACTGTCGGGAAAGCGGCGTTTACCCTCGCGTGCCAACTCGACGGCCGCCGCAGGATCCTTGTCCTTGATGGCGCGCAGGCGCGTCATCAGATGCGCCTCGTTCATGTGAACGTTCCCTGCCGCGCGTGCTGGCGTCAGGGCGCCCGATGGATCAGTCGCTCCGGGCGGCGGCGGCGGCGGCGGCGGCGGCGGCGGTGGCGGCGGCGGTGGCGCAGGCGGTACGGCGATCATGGGCGCGGGGGAGGGTACGGGGACTGTGGCGACGGTCGGAGCGTCCCCCCTGGCCGTGCCAGATGCGGAAACCGCGCGCCAGATCGCGAAGGTCAGACCGCCCAGCGCCACGGCCAGACAACCGATCAAGATTCTGGCACGCAATCGCAGGCCTAACGGCAACCGCCAACTTCCGTCATGTGCGCATTGTAGACGTTCTGCATCGGGACCTGCATGGTCGGCCATTTGACGGCCGCGTCGCCATCGTTGTACTGCCAGGCCCACGCGCCGTTGTATCCGTTCGTGTACAGATACGTAAACAGATCGGCGGTGGCGACACCGTCGGTGGTGCGAGCATAGAACTCGCCCATGACCAGCTTCTTGTCCAGGCCCCAATGGCTGGCCGTATTCCTGAAGGGCGAATACTGGACGCCGTTCAGCGTGTAGTAGTGAACCTCGTAGAAATCCAACGTTCCGTTCGTCTTGCCGCCCGCCGTTCGTAGCGCGGCGTCGGAATAGCGGTTGGTCATTCCGCTGGCGGTCGAGCACACCGTGAACGTCCAGGCCCCGCTGGTCACTTTCGCCGCCGGATCGGCGGTTCGAATCGCGCCCGCCAGCCAGTTCACCGTTCTGTAGATGTACATCTGGTCGACCTCGGTGCCGCCGTTGTCGGCGGTCCAGCCGTATTGGGTCGTCATGCCCTCCGGCTCGTTGAAAATTTCGTACGAGTACAACCCCGGCGTACCGCGAAGGGCGGTGACCATCGGGGTCAATACGTTGTCGATATAGGCCTGGCGATTCGCATCGACGGTCAACAGGTTTTGATTGTTCGACCGCAAGGTGGTCGAAATGTTTTGTCCGCCCTGCAACATATCGAACGACCACAGGCTGATCACCAGCGACACCCCGGCGGTGTTCGCCGCCGCAAGGACGGCCTTGATGCCGTCAATGGTGGGTTGCGTGATCGGCCGGGCCAGGCCGTTCGCGTCGTAGCCAGGGGTGATCGTGCCGTTGGTGTGAAGCCACCAGCGGACGACGCGGCCGCCCGCGGCGTAGGTGTTTCGAAACAGCGTCTGGAAGGTCCCGATGTTGGGGTTCGGCACATCGTTGGCGAAGCTGACCCAGGCGACGTTCAGTCCACTGGCGAAGTTGCAGACGCTGCTGCTTCCTGTGCTGCCGCCGCCGCCCGTGCTGCCGCCGGTCGCGGCCCCGCCACCGGTGCCCACGCGCCCGCCCGTGGCCCCGCCCCCGCCACCGCCCGTGCCTCTGCCGCCGGTGCCCGTTGCGCCACCCCGGCCGCCCGCGGCAGCGCCGCCGCTGGCGGAACCACCGCTGGCGGAACCACCGCCCGTGCCCCTGCCGCCCGGGGCCGCGACGCCGCCGCTGCCAACACCACCCGTTCCGGTGGAGCCGCCGGAGGCCGATGCTCCACCGCTGCCGGTCGCCCCACCTGTGCCCGTCACGCCGCCCGACCCGATCGCCCCGCCGGTGACGGGGCCCGCATCGGCGTGGTCAGCGGGCGCTGGAACACACGAAACAAGCCCCAGCGTTAGAACTATCGACGCCGGTAGTCTGGATTTCATTGATGCCTTTTTTGGGGAGCCGCTAACCACGGAGCGTGGGGTGCGATGCAAGCCGACAGGACACCTGGCGGTCCAAACCTTCAATATAGCCTGTGGTTCGGTGGGCCCCGGGATCGTCACCTGTTCTCGGCTTGTTCACGAGGCACGGCGGCCGGAACGCAGGATGAACGTGCGGGCCCAGACGGGGGCGGTCGCCAGGGCGAAGACGCGGGCGCGAAATGCCGCGAAACGCTGGGCATGCATGGCGGGCCCGATGAACGAAATCGAACGCAGGATGCGCTCCAGCGTCTGGTGGTCGACCGGTGTCTCGTCGTGAAAACGCCTTTCGCCGGTGAAGGTGACGCCGGTGAGCGCACACAGGTGCACAATGGACTGCGTCAACGGACGCGGCCTTCGCGGGGCGGACTCCTCCATCACGCGCACGACATCGCGCATGAACGGTGTGTCGGCGAATTCGCATCGGACCAGCGCCAGCGCTCCGGCCGGCACCAGGACGCGCGCGATCTCACGCGCGGTCAGTTCGGCGTCCATGAAGTGAAGCGCGTCGGCGACGACCACCATATCCAGGCACGACGACCCAAGCGGCAACGCCTCGGCGGCCGCGTGCAGGGTATGCAAAGTGACGGCGCGATCGCGCGCGCGGTCGCGCAGTCGCTCCAACATCGTCACCGCCGGCTCGATCGCGCACACGTCAAGGCCGCGCTCCGCCAACGGAATCGCGATGTGTCCTATGCCCGCGCCGACGTCAGCCACGCGGCCACCGACGGAAGGCGTCAGCGCCGCCAGCGCGTCGATCAACGCGGCCGGGTAGGGCGGGCGCGCGTCGTACACGTCCGCCATGCGGTTGAAAACCCAGCGGGACGCGTCGTCGATTCCGACCTTGCGGCGGCCGAGGCTCATGGCCGGGAGTCATAACCCACGAAGCAGCCCGTTGCCCTGTGCGTGGGATCTCCCGATGCAGGCAATCGGCAGAAGATCTGCAGAAGATCTGCAGAAGATCTTGGGTTGCGCTTGCGACCGTGACGCGTGAAGCTGCCCGCCGCCGGGTCAACCAGCGGGATGCGCGGCCTCTCGGTGACGATCCAAACAAGGGAGCACACATCATGAGACAGTACGGCGCTGAACTTCTGGGGACGTTTTGGTTGGTGCTGGGTGGCTGCGGCAGCGCGGTTATCGCAGCCTCGTTTCCCGGAGTCGGGATGCTGGCGGTATCGCTGGCGTTCGGTCTGACCGTTATCACGATGGCCTACGCGATTGGGCACATCTCGGGTTGTCATCTGAATCCGGCGGTGTCTATCGGCCTGTGCGTCGGTGGTCGCTTTCCGGCGGCCAAATTGCCGGGTTACATCATCGCGCAGGTCCTGGGCGGGATCGCGGCGGGCGGTGTCCTGTATCTGATCGCCTCCGGCAAAACGGGTTTCGAGGTGTCTGGTGGTTTTGCCTCGAACGGTTACGGTATCCATTCACCGGGCGGGTATTCGATTCTGGCGTGTGTGCTGGCCGAGGTCGTCATGACCATGATGTTTCTGGTCATCATCATGGGCGCGACCGACAAACGGGCGCCGCAGGGATTCGCACCGCTTGCGATCGGTTTGGCGCTGACGCTGATTCACCTGATCAGCATTCCGGTGACGAATACATCCGTGAACCCCGCCCGCAGCACGGGCGTCGCGTTGTTCGTTGGTGATTGGGCCTTGGCGGAGCTGTGGATGTTTTGGGTGGCCCCGATCGCGGGCGCGGTGCTGGGCGCCTTGGTGTACCGGTTGATTTCCGCGGACGCGGAACCTTCGTCGGGATAGCCCTATCGGGTGGCGGCGCGTGCGGCGATGCGGTCGGATTCGTGAATGGTGACGGCGTCCGGGGCCGCGCCGTCGTCCAGCGCGACCTTCATCATCGCTTCGGCGACGTTCGCCGCCGCGATCGGCCGATAGCGCCGCAAGGGACCAAGCAACAGCGCGCTGAGTGGGGCGGCAAGCACGGTGGCCAGACGTTCGCCCGGACGCCGTTCCGTTCGGTCGCCCAGCAACAACGAGGGACGGAAGATGTGCAGTTCGGGAAGGTCGAGCGCGCGCAGGTCCTGTTCGAGATCACCCTTCACGCGGTTGTAGAACACGCGCGATTTCGGATTGGCCCCCATCGCGGTCACGACCAGAAAGCGGCGAGCTCCCGCGTTGCGGGCGGCACGGCCCAGCGCGAGAGGATAGTCGTGGTCAACCCGTCGGAAGGCTTGTTGGCTTCCGGCGATCGCGATGGTTGTGCCCAGACAACAGAACACCTGCGAGGCGCTTTGTCCCTCCAGCTGTTCCTCCAGTTGTTCTTCCAGACGTTCGAAGTCGACAGTCAGCTCCTGCAGTTTGGGGTGCGCGCGTCCGGTCGGCCGGCGCACGATCGCTGTCACGCGCCCGACGCCGGATCGATCGAGCAGGCGGTCGAGCAACGCGCGTCCCACCAGACCCGTCGCGCCGGCGATCCAAACATCCGCGCCCGAGAGAGGGGCGTTGTCGTCCAAAGTTGTCATGACCGTGGTCTACCAGTTGTGCGGTGGGCGTGTCGGTTTGACATGATGGCGGCGTGGCGCGCCTTCTTCAGCATTTCGTCGAGCAACCGCGACAGTGTTCGTACTTGCCGGACCGCGTGGCGTCGCTGGAGTACAAGATGCTGGTCAATGTCGGACCGCAAGAACTGGAGGCGATGCTGGAACGGGGATGGCGGCGTTTTGGACCGGCGTATTTTCGGCCCGCCTGCTCGCCGTGCGGTGAATGCGTGCCGCTGCGCCTGCCGGCCGCGACGTTCCAGCCATCGCGAAGCCAGCGCCGCGCGACGCTGAAGGGCGCGACCCTGCGCTGCGAGGTTGGTCCCGTGCGCGTGGACGACGAAAGATTGGCCCTGTACGCGGCCTGGCACGCGGGCCGCGAGCGGGCGCGAAACTGGGAGGCATCGCCCATCGACAGCGAGGACTACGCGGCGCAGTTCGGTTTCCCCCACCCGTGCGCCCGCGAAGTGGCCTACTACGACGACAACCCACCGGGCGCGACCGGACCGCGGCTGGTGGGCGTTGGTCTGTGCGACGAAACGCCCGCCGCCTGGAGCGCAATCTATTTCTTTCATGACCCCGCCTATGCCAGGAATTCACCGGGGGCCTTTCACGTCATCAACCTGGTACGCATCGCCCGCCAGCAGGGGAAGGCGCACGTCTACCTTGGCTTTCGGATCAGAGACTGCGCATCAATGCGGTACAAGGCGGGCTTTCGTCCGCACGAATTGCTGACCGGCCGCCCCGGGCCCGACGAAGTTCCGCGCTGGCTTTCCGACGACGCGCATCCGTGATTGCCGGCGCCGGGCTATCCCGTCACGGCGGTCAGTCCCAGCGCCGCGGCGGCCATGAATTGGTGGGTATCGAAGGTAAGAAGTTCGTTGAATCCGTGACGTAACGCCGAGACGAGGTGAATACAGTCCGAAGAACGCAGGAAGATTTCCGGCGGCAGCGTCGCGAAGGTTTCGGCGGCGGACTTGGTGATGACGTTGTCCAGCGGCAACCATGTCCAGAAGCCGGCCACGTCGTCGTGCTGGAATTGTCGGACGGTCGCCAGAAAATCCCGGCGCGTCCAGACACCTTCGCGCAGCCGGCGATGAAAGACCGCCATGATTTCCACCCTGGCCAGTTCCGATACACAGACCCGATCCGCTTGTTCGAGCAACTGCCGGATGGCCTTCGATTCTTTTTCGGACACGTAGAACTTGGCCATCGCCGACGTGTCGCAAGCAATCATCGATCGCCACGGACCGCGTTCAGATCGTCGAGGATGGTGCCCGAGGATTTGCGCGAAAGCAGCGCTTTGTATTCGGCGAGAAGCGTTCGTTTGCGGCGATTGGACAGCAGAAGGTCCGGGTTGGCCAGCACGGCGATGGGGGTGCCTCGGTCGGTCACCTCGATGGGGGAGCTGGCCTTGGCGGCGCGGCGCACATGTTCGCCCGTCGTTTGATGAAGCTGCTTGATACTGATGCTCATGGCCATGGTGTAACTGTGACACCTTGCCAGTGGTGCGTCCAGGGCCACGGACCGCATGCGGCCAAAATGCAGTGAGCCGTGGGGGCCGCGCGGTGACACCCGTAAGGGCGGGCGATCTTGTAGGCGATTTATTGGATTTATTGATCGATTGGTCGCCCAGAACGCATTGAACGTCGAAATGGGGTACCGGGTGGCCGTCCCATCTCGCCCACGCGAACGGCGCCGGATCGGGAACAAATTCGTGATTGGGTTGTGCCCCTAACCCTCTGACCTCCAAACCGCTTGCCAGGGAGTCGCCATGAATTCCGCCTCTGTCAGTCACTTGATTCGAAGCGTTCGAAATCTGAGGGTTTCCCTGGGGGCTGCGGCGGCATTGTGTATCGCGGTGGCATTGCCCGCCTGCATGGACGTCGGTGGTGTCGATCCGGGGGGTACTGGATCGGGGGGAACTCCGGCCTCCAGTGGTGGCGTCGGGACGGGGGGAGCAACAGGCAGCGGCGGAGCGGTTGTGCCGGGCACGGGCGGAGCGGTTGTACCAGGCACGGGCGGATCGGTTGCACAAGGTACGGGCGGAGCAGGTACGGGTGGGGTAGCCCCCGGTGGGGCAGGTACGGGTGGAGCCGGCACGGGTGGACGCGTGGGCACGGGCGGAGCGGGCACAGGCGGAGCGAGCACCGGCGGACGGATGGGCACGGGCGGAGCTGGCACTGGCGGAGCGAGCACCGGCGGACGCGTGGGCACGGGGGGCGCGGGCACGGGTGGACGCGTCGGGACGGGTGGTGCGGGTACCGGTGGACGCGTCGGAACGGGTGGCGCGGGCACGGGCGGGAGCAGCGGAACCAGTGTTGGCCCTTCGTCAACCGGCTGCACCACGGTCGGCTCCTCTATGACCGTCAATTCCACGATCGTCGTCGGATCCGGTCAGACATACGATGGGATGTGTCGGCGCTTCATCGCGGGATCGGCGCTTGGTGATGGTAGCCAAGCTGAAGGCCAGTCTCCCGTGTTTCAGGTGAACGGTGGCACCCTCATCAACATCGTGTTGGGATTTCCTGCCGCCGACGGCGTTCACACGCAGGGAAATGCGACGCTGCGGAACATCACCTGGGAAGACATCGGCGAAGACGCGCTGACGATCAAGGGGGCGGGGACGGTCACGTTGGACGGTGGCTCGTCCCAGAAGGGCTCCGACAAGACCTTCCAGGTCAACGCGGCCAGCACGTTTCGCATATCGAACTTCAAAGCAACCACGGCCGGCAAGTTCATCCGGCAGAACGGAGACACGACTTTTAAGGTCGCCGTCTTCATCGATCATTGCGACATCTCCAACATGAGCGAGGCGATCTTCCGGACCGACAGCAGCAGCAGCACCGTGTCGATGACCAACACGCGCTACAGCAACGTCGGCACCCCTTTCATCGGGGTGAGTTCCGGGAACATCACCCAGTCGAACAACGTCCAGTACTGATTCGCTCTCTCATCCTCGTCCTCTCCCTTGAAGCCCCGCAACGGGCGTAAGGCCGAGTATCCCCTCGTCTGGCGTTTAGTAGAGGCCAACAGATGGCCCGAACAATGCCGCAGCCAGACGAGGAGATAACCACCATGGTTCGATTCAGTTCATTTAGGGCGTTGTTGTTTGGTGCCCTGTTAATGGGTGCGTGCGAGCCTCCCCCTTCGGGGCCGACGCCCGACGGGACTGGCGGTCACGCGACGGTGGGCAGCGGTGGGGCCGCCGTGATCACGGCAAGCGGTGGCACGCCCGGAAGTGGTGGGGCCACGGGCAGCGGCGGTGTCGTCGGCAGCGGGGGTGTAACCGGAAGCGCCGGTGCAACCAGCAGCGGCGGCGCCACGGGAACCGGCGGAACGGGCCCGGGAACGGGCGGGTCCAATGCGGCGGGCGGCGCGAACGCGACCGGCGGGGCGTCGACCGGCGGCACGGCGGCGGGAACCGGCGGAGGCGCCGCCACCGGTGGTCGTGGGGCGGGAACGGGGGGTGCGCCCATCGCCGGCAGCTCCGGGACCGATCCAGGCACGGCGGGCGACGGCGATTTCACCGTCGGTCCCAGTTACACGGCGTCTCCTGATGGACAGCTGAAGGCGGGCGCCCCGGCCGGGTTTCAAACCAGTTTCACGATGACTTCCGCGATGAGCACGATCTTCAAGGGTGATGATTTCACCCCACCCCAACCGTTCTCGCGAACGATCACGATCTTTGTTCCCCAGCAGTACGTCGACGGCACGGAATCGCCCTTCATGGTGTCATCGGACGGCTTCTACGGTGGCCTGAAGACGGTGGTCCAGAATCTGGCCGGTGATCCCAATCCCGACCACCGCGTACCGGCGCTGGCGATCATCGGGATTCAAAACGGTCCAGACACCAGCGGGATGAGTGAGCGCAGTCTTGAATACGACACCGTGTCCGACCGCTACTGGCAGTTCGTCACGAAAGAGGTCATGCCCGCGGTGCTGGCGAACGCCGCGCTGAAGGCGAGGTTTCCGAACTTCAAGTTCACCAGCGATCCCAACGGACGCGGCGGGTACGGATGCAGCTCGGGCGGACCCGCCGTCATGGGGCTGGCCTGGTTCGGGGACTTCAACCGCGTGTTCTCTTTTTCGGGATCGTTCGTGAACATTCGAAAAACCACCGAGCACCCGGATGGCGCGTTCGAGTACACGAAGATGATCATGGACGCCCCCCTGCGACCCGACCTGCGCATATTCCTGGAGGTGGGGCAGAACGACAACGGATCGACCGGCACTGACCCGAAGCGCAACTGGGTGACGTCGAACCGGGCCATGGCGGCGGCGCTGAAGGCCAAGGGCAATCACTATCGTTTCATTTACGCGACCGGCGCGGGCCATTGCGACAGCGCGGCCAGAAACCAGGTCATGCCCGAAGGCCTGATCTGGCTGTGGCGCGGCTACAAGGCCAGGTAGGTCAATTGTCGGGCGCCGAACACGCCAGCCAGTTGGCGATCGTGTCGTGTTCGGCGGGTGTGAGGGGCGGCGTGCCGCCGTCGGGCGGTGGCATGTTGCAGCGGGCCAGCGCATCGCTGACATCGGCCGACCAAGCGGTGACGTTCGCGTAGGTGTCCAGCGGCCAGGGTTTGCCGGGATCAGGGGAATGGCAGTTGTTGCACTTGGCGTTCAAGATCGATGCGACGTCGCGCGCGTAACTGGGGATCGGTGGTTTGCACACCGGCCAAACTCCGTCGCACGCGGGCGGCGGTGGGCCACCGGATTCCGTGCCCGCGTCGGGCAG
>JANOJB010000205.1:0-3532 GCA_031407985.1 Pseudomonadota bacterium
CAGCGCTTTGTCGAGAGCGATCGACAGCGTGGCCGCGTCCGATCCCGTGTAGACGATGCCCATCAGCTCGCACAACGCCGGCACGGCCGCCTCACGGTTGCGACCCGCGACCCCCTCGGCGATGTTGAACACCAGATCGACCGGCGTCTCCATCAACTGCCGAGGCAGCTCGGCCGTGGCTTCGAACAGCATCACCTGATGTCCGTGGCTTTCCAGCGCATCCCGAATGGAGTCGATCGTCTCGGGCGCGTCGTATTCCGCCTCGGTATCGTTGCCGTGTTTCGAATCCTGGCGCTTGACGTTGAAGGTGAACCCGATACGCAGCGGTTCGGGTGGGCGTCGTTTTTTCGTCCCCGCCTTGACGATCAATCCCTGGCGGCGCGCGGCACTTTGCACGATCGCCTGCAGCGTATCGCTGTAGTCCAGGCCCTCGCGCGCGGCGGCGGCGAACGTGCTGGCCCCTCGCTCCAACGACGGCAGAGCGTTCACTTCCAACAGAAACACACGTCCATCGTCGCCCAGACGGAAGTCGACACGTCCCACGTCGCGCACCCCCAGACCGCGAACTGCCGCTTTCGTGATCGCCCGGACGCGGGCCACAACGTCTCGCGGCAGATCGGCGGGGCAGCGGACAGACACCGATCCCGAATCAGCCGACTTCAGACGATAGTCGTACAGGTTGAACCGGCTGCGCGCCGCGGGGTCGACGTCGTAGTCGACTGGCAGCAAGACACCCTCGTCTCCGTAGCCCTCCAAAAACGGAACCGTCAGATCGGTCCCCGCGACGAATTCTTCGACCAGGACACCAGTTGGATAGTTGCGCAGCGCCCGCGGCAGCATCTCCGCCAGTTGTCGCGCGTCCCGCGCCACCGCATCGTCGCCAATTCCTTTGGAGGATCCTTCGTAGTTCGGCTTGACGATGACGGGCATCGCCAGACCCAGGGTTCCCGGTTCCTTCATCCGTCGGAAATCATCCGGCGTTACCAACCGGCCTCGCGGCGTATCGATCCCCTGACTGCCTAGCACCAACTTGGTCAGCCACTTGTCCAGGGTGACGGTCAGGACGTACGCGTCCGATCCCGTGTACGAGAACCCCAGTTCCTCGAACAGCGCGGGATAGAACGCCTCGCGGGCCCTGCCACGTCGTCCTTCGGCTGTGTTGAAGATCAGATCGGGCCCGATGGATTCGATGCGCGCCGCAAGGTGCGACGCCGGACCCGTGACCTCGACCTTCTCGACGTCGTGACCGCCCGCCCGCAGTCCGTCCGCGATGGCGTCGACGGTTTCGACAGTGTCGAACTCCGCCTCCTCCTCACTGTCCGTCAGTCGAAGATTGTGAGTGAACGCGATCCTCATGTGCAGTGGTCCTGCCGCGACCTTGCGCGCGGTTCAACCCTAACAGGTTCCACACTGCGGATTGAAGGTTTTCCTTCCCGTCGTGCGCGCTCCGCGCTCCTGGCAATTGATCCAGCACGTCGACGACTAACTTCAGCCCAGCAGGATCCCGCCGCGCCCATCCAGCGCTTCGCCGACTTTTTCGGCCAGCTTCTTCAGATCCTCGCTGGGTCTGACCAGATACGCGTCGACGCCGCTCGCGAACGCTTCCTTAACCGATTCGAACGACGGATACGCGGTGTACAACACCGAAGCGCAGTGCGGAAGCAGCCGTCGCGCGTGTTCAATCACCCTCAGTCCCGAGATACCCGGGAGATGACGATCCGCCAGGACCAGATCGAAATGTTCATGCTTGAGCTTCTGCAACGCCTCATCACCGTCCCCGGCCGCGATGATCTGGTAGCTGCGGCCCAAGTAGTCGGCGATCAGCTGGCGGCGTGTTCCCTCCTCCTCGACCAGAAGGACACGCCCCGTTCGACCCGCGGGTGCAACCCGGGAACGTGCCAGCAGTTCATCCCGACGCGTCAGTGCCCGCCTGATGCGGTTGCGGAGATCCTCGACATCGTGAATGGGCTTTTCGATGTAATCGAGAGCGCCCATTTCCAGGGCCTCGACCGCCGAATCCAACGACGAATAGCCGGTGATCATCACGATCGCGGGCGCAGGGTTCAACGAACGCGCCACCCGGAGGACCTCCATTCCCGACGCTCCGGGGAGGTTCTTGTCCGTCAGCACCAGATCGAACCTGCGCTTCTGCATCAGGTCGATGGCCTCCTCGGCTGAGGCCGCCGTTGTCACCCGGTAGCCACCGCGTCGGAGGGCCTCACGCAAGACCGTCAGCACCACCGCCTCGTCGTCGACGACCAGAACTTCGTGGCCTGTGGGAATGATCGTCGACCCTGGCCTGGCCGCCGTCGTGTCGGCGATCAGACGCGCGTCGACATCGTTGTTGGCGGAGGATGGCACCGTGGGTTCCTCTCCCATCAAAATTCCGAATTGGGGGAGCGCTTCGGCCAGTTCCATTCCGACGATTTCCGCGTGTCGCCGCGATGCGACTGACGCCGCCACACGGCCGAGCAGCGCCACCTGCGCACGCGGAAGATACGCCCGGACGCCTCCGTAGATGGCTTCGCGCAGCCTTTCGATGCTGGGTGAAGCATCGACGACGATTAGCGCCGCGCCGGGAACCTTGTCTCGCGCTTCCTGCAAAACCTGGTCGGGCGATGCGCCGGCTGCCAGGCCGACGACCACCGCGGCCGGGGCGGCGGTCAATACCGATCCCCCCAGGTGCCGGCCAAGGTCGCCCTCGCCTGTCACCGCGATCCCTGGCTCCGCGCGCGCCGCGGTCAGCAACGCGGACAAAGCGACGGCCAACTTTGGTTCGGTGGCGGCTAGCGCCAGGCGGATACCACTGAAGGCGTTAAGAACCAGAAGGCCCCGGGTTCGAACCTGACGCGACGCCGCCAGGCGTTTCACGTGCGCACGCAGCAGGACGTCGACCTCGGGTAACGGTCGTGGGAAGACCGCGGCGACCTCGCGCCCAAAGGCCTCGGCGCACCCGGTCGGATCGCTGTCCGAGACCAGCACCAGATCAGTGAACGGTCGCAACTCGCGCCAAGCCGCCAGCGGATCGTTGGTGACGCTACCGCCACTTCCGATGGGGGACTCCGCCGTCAAGAACGCGAGATCGAACGATTCGTCCGCCAGTCGCGCCAATGCCTCCGCTGTCGAGTTGGTCTCCACAACGGACCCTTCCCCTGCCAGCGCGTGAACGATGCGTTGGCGCTCCGCGGGGTCGGGCAAGCCCACCAAAAAACGCTTCTCACTCCCCCGGGCGGCGTTGCGCAGAAGGTCCAATTCGGGCCGGGAATCCGCGCTCGTCACCATGAGGCGTGGCTGGCAGTGTACCGCAATTTCGCGGCTTTCCGGAACCTTGACGGGGTGTCAGGGCTAGTATTGAAGTGCGAGACCATGACCGACCGGGACATTCAACCGCACGTCGCTGCTCCTCCGAGCACTGAGCCGACGCCCGAGCGGGACGGTGAAGCGCCAGGAAAGCAGATGGCGATCACCGATAAATCAGGTGGCCATACCATGGGAACCGCGGTTCGTTCCTGGGTCGGGGCGCGCCTGGCCA